>PLXG01000349.1 GCA_003153195.1 Myxococcales bacterium | reverse complement strand
CTGCGGCTCCGGGCGAGACCGCGCGTATCGATGAGCCGCTGCGCCTCATCCACCACCATCCGGGATATCTGCGAATTCAGGCGGATATTTTTGTCGAGCCCGAAGACGACTCGATCATGACCGCACTGAGACGTGCAGTCGAGGCTGTACCGGAATTTCGCTCGTGGTCTCACAGCCCGCAAACCGGGAGCGTCGTGGTCGAGTATGACCCCGGCGCGCTCGACGCGGACGATCTCCTCAAGCACATCGCCAAGAACGCTGGACTGCGCGGCGTCGAGATTGTGCCGAGCGGCAAAAGGAATCGTCAGGCGCTCGTGGGTACGTTCCTCGATGCCGTTCAAGACGTGAATCAAGTGGTCAGTCAGATCACGGGCGACAGAGCCGACCTGCGAGAGGNNCGCATCTTCATGCAGTGGCATCGGCGAGAAGTGCGAACGCGCGAAAGAATCGGTCGACAACAGGAAGAGAACGGAAGCTCGGGCGGCAAGAGTGGCAATGCCCAATGACTCCCGAGCTGCAGGTCTTTCACAAAGGTCGCGGGCGTGGCTGCGTCGTGGGTACGCGCAAGGATTCAGCTGAGGCGAGCGAGATCGCAGCGTGGCTGGCGGAGCGAATCGATGTGGTTCGCTTCGAGCAAAGAATCGGCACCGGCACATTTTGCGTCGACTACGACGATGGAATTGCCCCTCCCGGTCGGTTCCTACGCAGCCTGCGAGACAAAATCCACGCGGTCAACCGCAGTCGTGTCAAACCCGAGCCGTTCGATCTCAAACCGGTGCATTCGCTCAAAGGACGTGTTCGACTCAGCGTCACCGGCATCAGCGAACGGCAGCTCGCCACCCTGACCATGCTCACGGGCGGGATGACTGGCGTAAAGCGGGCAAAGCACATTCCAGGCAGTCGCACTGCGCTGGTCGTTTTCGACGCTGAAAAGGTCAGCGAAGAAGTCATTCTCGAGACGCTGCGGAAGAGCGACCCGGCTGACTGGGAACGCGATTGGCACAAGCCAGCTCAAATGAGATGGTTTGGCGCGGTGGCCGGTTCGTGGACTCTCCTCATGTGCGCGACGCGAGCGCTGCCGCTTCCCTACCTCACGACGGCGATTACATTGAACACGATCCGGCCGCTCGTTCGCAGCCTCGCCTCGCTTCGCGAAGGAAAGATCAGCATCGATCTNNATCTCCTCGACGTGGCGGCGACGTTTGCCGCGCTTGCCACGGGTCGGCCGATTACCGCCGCGTTCGTCATCTGGATGGTCGGGGTCGGCGATCTGCTGCTCGACATCTCGGCCAACAAGGCGCGGTCGGCGCTGTCGATGCTGATGCAGCGCAGCGAAAAGGAAGCGCTTCGCGTTCGCGCCGATGGCGCCCTCGAAACCGTGGCGGTCGGCGAGCTCGAGATCGGGGATCGATTCATGGTGCACACCGGGCACGGCATCGTCGCCGACGGCAGAGTGGTTTCGGGATTTGCGGAGGTAGACGAGAAGGCACTCAATGGCGAGTCGCACCTGCTCTCGAAAAGGAAGGGCGATGCGGTCTTTGCGTCTACGGTGGTCGTCGAAGGCCAGCTCGTCGTCCAGGTGAAATCTTCCGGCAAGAACACCGAGGCCGCCAAGATCGAAAGAATCTTGAACACCGTCGGATCGAAGCCGCTCACCATGCAGCGCGACGCACTCGACTTTGCAAGCAAGCTCGTGCTCCCGACGTTCGGCGTCGCTTGGCTCGCCGCTGCGCTCTCGGGCGACGTGACCCGCGCGGTGTGCGTGCTCATCACCGATTTTGGAACCGGGATTCGCATCGCGGTCCCGGTGAGCGCGCTCACGAGCATGGCGCTCGCTGCGCGTGAAGGAGTGCTTTTCAAAGGCGCTCAATATCTCGAGCGACTATCGAAGACCGACGTCATCATCTTCGACAAGACCGGCACACTCACCAGCGGAGTGCCCGAAGTGGTTGAGGTAGTCACTTTAGCCGGCATCGAAGCCTCGACGATCATCAAGCTTTCCGCCTCGGCGGAGGCGAGGCACGACCATCCAGTCGCGCGGGCGCTCAAGTCCTACGCGAAAGAGAAGGGCATTCGTTTGGTCGAGCCGGACCCCGGCAGCGAGGAGTATGCGGTGGGACTGGGACTCTCCGCGCGGATCCGCGGCCGCCAGGTTCGAGTCGGCAGGGCGACGTGGATGGAGAGTCAGAAGCTCAAGCTTAGTGCCTCTTTCAAGAGGCATTTGAACAGGTTCAAAAAAGATTGCGTGTCGACCCTTTGCGTCGCCATTGACGAGCGAGTGGTCGGTCTCATCGCGTATTCAGACGGCACGCGCCCAGAGAGCGCGGCCATCGTCAAGAAGTTACAAGAAGGCGGACGGCGAAAAATCGTGCTCCTCTCCGGCGACAGTCCCGCGGTCGTAAAGGCCGTCGCGCGCGAAGTAGGAATCGACGAAGCAGTAGGCGGCCTCCTTCCGGAACAAAAAGCAAACTACGTGAGAAAGATGCGCGCCGCCGGCGCCGTGGTGGCCATGGTGGGCGACGGGATCAACGATGCGCCAGCTCTGGCGCAGGCCGACGTGGGGATCTCGATCGCCGGTGCCACCGATGTGGCGCTCGAGACGGCTGACGTGGTCTTGCTCGACGGCGGCCTGACACGACTCGAGAAAGCGTTCAGGGTCAGCGACAGCGCGATGAGCAGCGTTCGGCGCAATCTCGGTGTCATCGTCGTGCCCAACGCGATCGCGATCGCCCTGGGTGCATTCGGACTGATCACGCCGCCCATCGCCGCCATCATTAATAATGGAGCGACGCTGCTCGCGGTCTTGGTGGGAACCATTCCGCTCCTCAAGGTGCCGGCGCCTCGTCGCGAGTCTGAAACAGCGGCGAACGTCGTCCGTTTGCCCGAGCTACCCGCGCTCCTGCCACATGAGTCGCCGCGGCTTCTGGCTGCGGGCGGGAAAGGCTAAAGACGATGCTCATCGGCGTAACCGCACTTCGTGTCCTCTTGCTCCTCGCATCCTTCCCGGGTACGAGAAAACAGGTCATTCGTCTGGCGAAGGGCGCGCGCGATTGGTGGTCGGGAAAGAAGATCNNGCAAGGGCGTCATCAACATCGGCGGCGAAACCGACTACCGCGACGCACCTTCAGGCTGGCTCTCCGTTTGCAGAAACGCCGACGTGGTGTTCTACATGATGACCATCCGGGATCTCCCCTCGAAGAATCTTCGCAAAGGTCAGCGAATCCGGGAAGATCTCGACTGGCTCCTGACGGCTCTGCCCCACCTCAAACCGGACGCGCTGATTCACATCTTGATC
>PLXG01000284.1 GCA_003153195.1 Myxococcales bacterium | reverse complement strand
CGCGGTCGGCGTGCGCATCGACGAAGTTCCGATCACGCCGGAAAAGATCGTGCGGGCGCTCGAGCGAGCGGCACGCGGTCAGTCGGCGCGCGTTGGACCGGGCGCGTTCCCGTCGATTCCGTGGCCAGAATCGCTACGAGTTCCGCCGCCGTGGGAAGGTGGCGATGGCAAAGCGGTGAATGAGCGGCCGCGCAAATCGAGCATGTCTGACAAAGATGGGCGCCTAGGTGGAAAGCCATGATGCGCGCCACGCCATTTCGGTATCTCGCGCCCAAATCGCTCGGCGAAGCGACCGCGCAATTGCACGCGCAGGGCGACAGCGCCATGCTCCTCGCCGGCGGCACCGATCTCGTTCCCAACATGAAGCGCCGTCAGCAGACTCCGCGAACGCTCATCAGCTTGCGTCAAGTTCGCGAGCTACACGCGCTCGAGATCGACGACAAGTTTCTTCGCATCGGTGCCGCGGTCACGCTCGGGACGCTCACCGAATCGGCTACGGTAAGACGGCATCACGCGCTCTTTCGTGCCGCGGCGCAGGTGGCCACACCGCCAATTCGCAACATGGCCACCATCGGTGGAAACCTCTGCCTCGACACGCGCTGCAACTACTACAATCAAAACCATGAATGGCGCCGCGCCATCGATTTCTGCATGAAAGCGCCGCACGGCGAAGCGATCGAGCGCAGCGAAGGCAAACAAGAGGGTGTCTGCTGGGTGGCGCCGGGTAGCCCGCGCTGCTGGGCGGTGTCTTCGAACGACAGCGCGCCGGCCCTGATAGCGCTCGACGCGCGGATTCGACTGTCCTCGAACCTGGGCATGCGCGAAGCGCCGCTCGCCGATCTTTATGCCGACGACGGCATGAGCTTTCTCACCAAGCGTCGCACCGAGATTCTCACCGAGATTCTGGTGCCGATTCGCCCAGAAGTGCGCAGCACCTACTGGAAGTTGCGGCGGCGAGGCGCGTTCGATTTTCCGGTGTTGGGCGTAGGCGCGGCGCTCGAGCTCGATCGCAACGTGGTGAAAGCAGCGCGAATCGTGCTCGGCGCGGTGGCCTCTCGACCGATCGTGCTCGACACTTCGTCGCTCATCGGCGCCAACCTCTCCGACGAAGCCATCGACGCATTTGCCGATCGCACCATGAAGTCGGCCAAGCCGCTCGACAACACTGACTTTCAATTGGGATGGCGCAAGCGCGTGACGCGGGCCTATCTCACCGGTGCCCTCAAAGAATTGCGTGGCGACGATCCGGCCACGCTGTCGCTGATCGGCCGGCGGGCCAGCGCGCTATTGCCGATCTAGTTTCGCATCTCAGTCGTCGTCGGACCAGGCGCCGTCGCTCATGGTATCGGGAATGTTTTGCCAATCCGATGCGTCGCCCGGATTGTCCGAAGCAGCACCGGTATTTCCAAAATAGCCAATGCCGTCGGTGGGCGTGGAGAAGATGCTGGCGCCATTGGTGAGNNGGGCACGGTATTGTAGACCGGATTCGAATAGACCACCGTCTGCGGTGCGGTCCACGCCGACGAGACGTTGAAGGTGTAGTTGGTTCCGCTCTGGGTCATTTCCAGCGCGCTCGGACTCAGCAGTTGAAAATCCTGTGAAACCGAAGCTCCACTGGTGTCCGACGGAACTCCGCAAAGGCCATAGGCGGCGCAGTTGCTCGTCGATGACGGCGTGCTCAACCCCGTGAACTGCGCACGAGTCGCGTCGAGTGTGTTGCTGTCGATGCCAGCGACTTCGTTGACACTGAAGGTGATGGTCTGTCCGTTGTAGTCGCCGAAGCTGGTGCCAGCCGGAATGAATCCGGTCTGAATTCCCGCGTTCCAGGCAAAGGTATTGGCAGTGGTCACCGGCGCAAAGTTGAAGGTCGCGCCGCCGGTGTAGTAGTCACCGGTGTACATGGGAAACTGCGACTGGGTGAGGGCCAGTGCTTGAATCGTGCTCATACCTTGCAGCGAATAGCCGAACGGATTGATCTGCCCATCCAAGCTTCCGTCGTCGCCCGGCTGCACGTCGAAGATGGTGTCGAAAAATTCGTGCGCGCCCGATCGTACCGCCGCGCTCACGGTACTGGTCAGGTCCTGGAGATAAGTTCCGAACAGAATATTTCCGGCGCTACCGGTCAGCGGATTGGTCTGTAGCGCTATGTCCATGGTGCCCTGCGCGATGCCTCCGATCTCGTCGGAGAGATGTCCGGAAAAACTGGCCCACGCATAGTTGCTGGCCTTTACCGGATCGTCCGGATAGGCGATGCCGGAGGTGTACCAAGCGATCGCACCTTCACCGCCCTCATAGATCAATTGCACCAGCCACAATTTTTCCGCCACGCCGCTCAGCACCTCTTTGGCACCGCCGCCCAGCGTCGCACCGAGACCCGCGGTCGCCGCATCGGTATCGGCCGCGGCGGTCGCCGGCGAAATGATCGGAGGCGGATCGACAGTGACGGTACCGGAAATCACCGGTGGCACATCGCCGGGCGCAGCTTGAAGGAGCGGCCGCGCGCCGGTCAAGACATCGGCCGGGAGATCTTGCACCAAGCCAACTTGCATTTCGGTAGGCAGTGCGCGACCCCCGTTCATGTTCACCATGTCTTCGACCATTCCCGCCTGCTCCTCAGGTGTCAGATTTCCCGGCGGAATGTCCATGCCGAGAAAACCATCTACAGTCCCGTAACCGCTAGCCTCCGCCTCGGCCACTCCCTTGCCGAGGTCGTTCCAGGCCAGGCTCTTGGCTTCGATCTCGATCGAGAGCCGCTCCAAAGGAACGCCGGCCGTTGTGAGATCCGTTCCCGTAACCCCGTCGATGAGAAACTCATCGCGCCGCGTGACGGAATGGATGAGCTCTTCCATGGCGGTCTTCGTTCCCTTCACGAAATCGGGATCGGCGACCGCGTCTCCATAGGGCGTGACGGTCACGTTTTGTAGGGTCACGTTGGCGGCCTTCATGGCGCCGTCGCTGGTTTCATACATGACTTGGCTGTCGTTCTTGACCGCGCCGGTCAGCTCCACGTTGATCGGAACGGCGGTTCCCTGCGAAGCGATCACCTCATTGAGCGCGACTCGCTGGGGCACACTCAGCGGGTTCACTTGCGCCTGTGCCTGCAGTCCGTCGAAATAGTTGCCCAGCGCCTGCTGATCGGCTGGATCGACATAATACTGGCTGGTCGTCGTTTGAGTGATCTGACGAATTCCATTGATCAGTTCTTGATCGGTCAGCGCGGGATTCGGACGTCCGCGCATGAAGTCGTTGGCGATGTCTTGAAGCGTCCGGATGGGCGGAGTGTACTGCGCGGATGCGTCTCCGCTCACGCTCAAGAAGAAGAGCGCGATAAGGATCGCACCTAGAGCCCTCGAAGCTCGCCTCTTTGCTGAAAGTTTCTTCATGGTTGACTCGGGCGCGCCACTGAAACGGCGGGCTTGGAAGAGAGGTAGTCGGTGAGCAGTCCAGGATGGCGGACTGTGAGCTCGCGCAGAATCGGCGCCTTGTCCTGCGGATTAGGCAGTGCCGCCAGAATGCGATTGGCGAACGGCAATAGGTCTGACGCCAGATCCGGATCCGATAGCATGTATCCCCGAAACAGCTCGGTGCGAAAGAGACTCTTGCCCGCGGCGGTGAGCGACGTCGACGCGCCANNGTAGGCCTTAATGCGCACCTTCGCGGTAGGAATCGCGACCATCAGGTCCACCAAAAACGATCGCTGCACACCGTCGGGATCGGTCGACGCGCTGATCGCCGACTGAAGCGTGCTCATCGCCGAGCTGAGGTTCGACGTCGTGCTGCCGAGGCCAGTGGAAGGCGCGCTCACCAGCGACTGCACATGTGCGGCCGCGCCCGACGAAAATGGGACGCGATTGATCGACAGCATGAGCTGGCGCAGGTTTTCGCCCTCTGGCTTGCCGGTCAAAAGCGTGGTGATCGAAGTCTCGAGCGGGGTCTGCTTGAGCGTCGAAATGAGCGCCACGAACTGCGCCTCACTCACCGCGGCGTGCAAACGATCGAGCTCCGGCTGCCACAACACCGACACCTGATCGAGCATCGCCTGAGTCGCCGGATCGGGCGGAGCTGGCGGAGCCGGCGGAACCGGTGCCGGACAATCAGTCGGAACCGGGGCAACCGATCGATAGAAACGCGCGGACTGATTTGCGACGTCGGGATCGACATAGAAAAGCGAGCCAAACGAATTGGCGTTCATCGTCGCCACCGTGGTCCAAGTGTGAAGATCAGACGTCGACTGAATTTGATAGGAGAGCGTCGGTGTCGCCCCATCGAAGCGAATCTGCATGTGCTCGCCGTTCAACTTGAACGAGGTGGCGGTCGCCGATTGCGGATGGCAGCGATCGATCACCACCGCTTGCTCATCGGCCCGAGCAACTCCCATCGGCGACGAAAGCGCCGATCCCACCAAGAGCGACAGGAACTTGCACCGGGTCGCTCTATCCCTCTGCTTGCCCGCTGTCATTGTCCGGCAGAAAGTCTACAAGGATCGTGCCGAGTGTAGGTCAAGGAAACCTGAGGACTTACACACCGCAGGGACGCTATCTCATACCCAAGTGCGACAAATCGTCGCAACCCTATGTCCCCTAGTCGTCGTCAGACCAGGCGCCGTCGCTCATGGTGTCGGGAATGTTTTCCCAATCGGAATAGTCGCTCGGATCGTTGGTGATCGAACCGGTATTGCCGAAATATCCGATTCCGTCGGCGGGCGTGGAGAAGATGCTGGCGCCATTGGTGAGACCCACTTGCGCGTCGCCGTTCCAGATCGCGTTGGTGAAGGCGTAGCTGAGCGGCTGCAGCACCGATGGATCGGTCACGAAGCCGGTGATGATCGGAGACACGCTCAAATCCACCGACGGTTGCCAGCTGCGCGCGAACGGATCGTTCACCGTCGACAGTGGGGTGTTTACGACAAAGGGCGACGTCACCGAATCCGGAACGGTGTTGTAGACCGGGTTCGAGTACACCACCGATTGCGGCATGCTCCACGCCGACGAAACATCGAAGGTGTAGTTGGTCCCTCCCTGGGTCATATCGAGCGTCGAGGGGGTGAGCAGCTGGAAATTCTGAAGGACGTTGTCTCCCGATTGAGAGGGCAGTCCACACACGCCGTAAGCGGCGCAGTTCGTCGGATCGCTGGGCGTGGTCAACAATTGGAACTGACCGCGCAGGTCGGTGAGGTTGGCTGAGGCGAGCTGATTCATGCTCCAGGTGATGCTCTGTCCGTTGTAGTCGGCGAAGGTCGTTCCGGCGGGAATGACGCCGGTCTGAATTCCCGCGTTCCATGCGAAAGCGTTGGCGGTCGTCACCGGCGCAAAGTTGAAGGTGACGCCTCCTGTGTAATAGTCGCCGGTGTACATGGGGAACTGGGACTGCGTGAGCGAGAACGCCTGGATGGTGCTCAGTCCCTGCAGTGAATAACCGAAGGGATTGAGCTGGCCGTCCAAACTTCCATCGTCGCCCGGCTGCACGTCGAAGATCGTGTCGAAGAATTCATGGACACCCGATCGCACGGCGGCGCTGACGGTGTTTTGCAGTCCTGCGCCCCACACCAATGTTTCGAGGAGCAAGCCGCCCACGCCGCTCTGATTGGGGAGGACGTTCTGCTGAAGATATTGCACCGCCCCTGGATCGAGGGTCTGACCAATCGCCATCTGCGCCATGCCGGAAACTTCGTCGCCGAGATGTCCCGAAAAGGTCGCCCACGCATAGTTGTTGGCCTTCTCCGGATCGTCGGGATAGGCGAGCCCGGAGGTATACCAAGCGATCGCGCCCTCACCGCCTTCGTAGATGAGCTGCACCAACCACATTTTTTGGGCCACCCCACCCAGGAATTGAGTCGCACCGCCCCCAAGCGTGGCCCCAAGGCCGAGCGTCGCCTCTTCGCCAGCCGCCGCGGCGGTGCCTGGATTTATGGCAAGGGGATCGATTACGGGTGGCGGGTTCGCGGTGCCAATGACCGGAGGAATTTCTCCGGGAGCCGCCTGCAAGAGTGGTTGCGCGCCGGTCATCACCCCCGTCGGCAAATCTTGAATGATCGCCACTTGTGAATCGACCGGAAGGATCATGCCACCATTTGCCCCGGCGACGATCTGGGCCAACTCGAACTGCTGTGCGTCGGTCAGCGCCAAGTTCTTCATCCCGATATAGACTTCGGGAAGACCATATTTTGCCGCCTGCAGATCAGCGAGCGTGGCGGTGAGATCCCCTCCGTTGGCCATGAATTTGGCCTCGATCTCGATCTGCAGGGTGCCCGGGTTGGGCTGCGTCTTGGCCATGTTGACCACGTCCGCCGCTGGCACTCCGCTGTCGACCAAATCGTAGGTCTGGACTCCGTGCCACGCCTCTTCAAAGAAACGGGTGCGGAAGAGCGCGGGATCTCCCTTCATCCCCACCAGCGCGTTGATGTAGTCGATGTCGCCGCTTGCCGACAGCGAGATCTGCGCTTTGGACATGGTGATGGAGTTGTCGAGCGGGACCAGGTTCACTGGCAGGCCGGTGGCCTCACGCTCGAGGACCGCGTTCAAGACGATTCGTTCGGTGTCGGCAAGTGGTGTGGCGCCGAGCTCGTCAAAGAACGTGTCGCGAAACGCCGTGCCATTCGGACCGGCGTACGTAAGGTCGAACAGCGGCTTCACCTGCGCGAGGAGCTCTGCGTCGGTCATGGCCGGATTGATGTGCGTGCCGGCGATCTGCGTGAGCAGCTGATCGCGCGTCGGATTTGGAATCGAAATTTGCGCGTTCGCCAACACCGGCACGAGAAGCCCGCCCAAGAGGATTCCCACTGTCATCAATTTTTTCGACATGGCTAGTTCTGCCCGGGACGGCCGACTGCGACCGCAGGTTTGCTCGCCAAGTAATCGACCAGGAGCGCAGGATGGCGAATCGTCATCTCGCGCAGAATCGGCGCTTTGTCTTGAGGGTTTGAAAGCGCGCTGAGAATCTGATTGGCAAATGGCAAGAGATCCGACGTCAGATCTGGATTTGAAAACATGTAGGCGCGGAAGAGCTCGGTGCGAAACAGCCGCTTCCCGTCGGAGCTCAAGGTCGTCGACGTTCCCGCCGTGTCGTTGAGCAGATGCGAGGCGGCGTAACTCTTCAGCCGCGACTGGACGCCGGGAAGCGAGACCATCAGATCGACCAGGAACGAGCGCTGAACACCATCGGGATCGGTCGACTGGCTGATCGCCGAATGCAAAGCCTTGAAGGCCGCCGCCGTGTCGATTCCGGTCGGCGAAGTAACGAGGGTCTTCACATGCGCGGCCGCGCCGGAAGAAAACGGCACACGATTGATCGACAGCATCAGCTGCCGAAGGAGGTCAGCCTGGGGGCCAGCCAGAAGTGCGCTGATGGAAATTTCGAGCGGAGTCAGCCTCAGCGATGGAATCAAACCGATGAAATCCGATTCGTGCGCCGCTGCATTCAAGCGATCGAGCTCGGGCTGCCAAAGGATCGAGATCTGATCGAGCATCGCCTGAATCGCCGGATCGACCGGCGCAGTGGAAGCCGTCTGCGGCGCCGGACAGTTGGTCGGCAGCGGCGTACTGGCTCGATAAAAACGAGACGATTGGTTGGCGGACTGCGGATCGACATACGTAAACGACCCAAAGGGATCGGCGACCATCGAAGCGACCGTAGTCCAAGCGTGTAGATCCGACGACGCCTGTACTTGATAGGAGAGTCTCGGCGTTCCGTTGTCGAAGCGGATCTGCATTTGACCCTGTGCGTTCAACTGGAATGAAGTCGCTCGAGCAGGTTGCGGGTGACACTGATCGACCACCAACACTTCGACATCCGCGCGCGCACCAGCGCAAACGATCGAAAGCGGAACCACTAATAACTTTGTTACGAATTTCATCGTGCTCCTTGGAATCCAATTCGGCCTCGGCGACATCTCCGGGACCTGCCTCGACGAGAGGTAGCCCGTCCACCTACATGTGCCGTGCCAAAAACGACTTTCAGCAGTAATGGAATGTTACAGGACTGCGATCGGCAAAACCTGAGTGCCCACGCCCCAACTGCGACGATTCGTCACATCACGTTACGCCCGTCGCTGAAGATCAATCCCAGTCGGAATATCCGTCGTCAGAGAACGCGTCGGGAAGATTCTCCGGCTGGCTGTAGTCGCCCGGGTTGTTCGACGGCGTACCGAGGTTGCCCATGAAGCCGACGCCGCTGCTGTAAAAGGTATTGTTGGATCCGCCGAAGCCGACGCCAAGGTCACCGTTCCAGATCGCGTTGGTGAGCGTTCCACTGATGGCGGTCGGGTCGACCACCATTCCGAACACTCCGGCGCCCTGCGTGGGATCGTAGCTCGGTTGCCACGAGGGAGCGAACGGATTATCGGTCCCGAGCGGAATTATCGGCAGATTGAACGGATTCGCGCTTGGGTCGACGGGTTGGTTGAAGATCGGGTTGGCGCTCACCGACGGCTGCGGCGCGGTTGCAATGTCGACGATGTTTACCGTGCTGCCCGTGCTCGGAACGGTAAACTGAAGATTCGGTTCAATTCCGGAGAAGTCTTGGAGGTTGGTTCCACCATTCTCCGACGGCAGTCCGCACGTTCCGTAGAGCGCGCAATCTTGCGTCGTAGCGGGCGCGCTCAGAAGCTGGAACTGCTGCGTGATTCCGCCTTGGTCAACACCGGCGAACAGCGTTGCGTCGCCAAGAATGTTCTGCTGATTCCACTGCGAAAAGGTGGTGCCCGCCGGAATGATACCGGTTTGAATTCCGGCGTTCCAAGCGAAGGCGTTGGCGGTCGTCACCGGGGCGAAGTTGAAGGTGGTGACTCCGAGATTTGGATCGTAGGTCAACGAAGAGAAAACACCTTGCGAATTGCCGAGCGCCTGAATGACACCGGATGCACGAAGATCGAAGAATCCGGTCCCGCTGACCGCGCCGTCCATGCTTCCGTCGTCACCCGGATTCACGTCGAACAGCGTATCGGTGAATTCGTGAATACCCGATTGGATCGAAGCCGACACCTGACTCGGATCGTAACCGGCCAGCTTGATGATCGAGCCGAACAGAAGCCCACCGGTGTCGAGCGGATTGATCCAAGTGCCAATGCCCGCCTTGGATGGATCGATGATCGGAACGGCCAGCTGAACCATGCCACCGATCTCGTCGGCGGCGTGCGCTGAAAACTGCGACCACCCGTAGGCGTTCGCCTTGTCCGGATCGTTCGGGTAGGCAAGTCCACCGGCGTAGAAGCTGATGCCGAGCTCGCCACCTTCGTAGATGAGCTGTACCAGCGGAAGTTTCTCGGCAACGCCACCCAGCACGCCGACGGCATTGCTGCCGACGGTGGCAGTAAGACCTTCAGTGGCGGCAGCGGTGTCGATGGCCACCGTTGACGGAATCACCGGAGGCACTTCGCCCGCGGTCGCCATGAGACTCGGCTCCGCACCGATGAGTGCGGAGGACGGAAGATCTTGAACGACCCCCACCTGCATGTCGACCGGAAGCACGCGTCCGGCGTTCAGGTCGGACAGCTCGGAGGTCATTGACGCCTGTTGTCCAGGCGTGAGATTGAGATTGTTCATTCCGACGAAGTCGCCCGCGCCGCCATAAACCTCGGTCGCTTCGGTCACACCCGCTGCGAGATCATTCTTGGCCAAGATCTTTGCTTGCATCTCGACATCGGCCGACTCGATCGGAAGTCCGTCGAGCGTCAGGTCCGCGCCCTTCAGTCCCTCCGCGGCCTTGTCACTAATCTGGACGGTGTGAATGATCTCTTCCATCACATCTTCAGTCGCCGCCACCATGTCCGTCGAAGCATTGTTGGGATTCAAATTTTTGAAGATCGCGCCGACACTCTGAAGCTCACCATCGGCGCCCACCACCGGAATGGCGCGGTTGTCACCGGCAATTCGCAGCGCAATGGGCATGTCGGTCGCTTGCGAGTCGATCACCTGCTGAATCGCAAATCGCTGCGCATCGCTGAGCGGCGCGGATGCCAACTGATCTCCCACCGCGTTCATGAAGCGCACTTCGGTGGATCCGAGCGACGTGTCGGAATACTGAACGACGTTTTTGAGCCCGTCGATGAGCTGCTGATCGGTCGCCGTCGGAAGCGGGCGGCCAGCGATGAAGTTATTGGAAACGTCGCTGAGCGTCCAGTTGGGAAGCACCAGCCCGCCGGCGAAGGCGTCTCCAGCGGAGGCGAATACAAAGGCCGCCATCGCTCCGGTGACCCAATTTCTAGTGGTCGGATTCATCGTTTCTCCGTTGACGCTCAATTGGAAAAAATTCCGTTCGCGAGCTCTTCGTTACTGAAGCGGACGAGCGACCGCGATCGCGGGACGACTCGCCAAGTAGTTCATCAGCAGCGAAGGATGCCGGACCGTCAGCTCCTGAAGGATCGGCGCTTTGTCTTGTGGATTGTGCAGAGCGGCCAAGATCTGATTGGCAAACGGCATGAGCTCGGTCGCGAGATCGGGATTGGTGAAGAGATACGCGCGAAAGAGCTCGACGCGAAACAGACGCTTGCCGTTGGCAGTGAGCGTGCTGGATGCGCCCGGGGTGTCATTCGAAAGTTGCAAGGTGGAATAGCTCTTCAGTTTGCTCTGCGAGTTCGGGATCGCGACCATCATCTCCACGAGAAACGAACGCTGCACGCCATCCGGATCGGTCGACGCGGTCACCGCCGCCTGAAGCGTGGACATGGCGGCGTTGATATTCGCGCTGGTGGCGCCGATGCCGGTGGTCGGCGTGGTGAGGAGTCCCGTCACGTGCTTGGCCGCACCGATGGAGAACGGAACGCGGTTGAGCGAGATCATGAGCTGACGAAGGTTCTCACCTTGGGGCTTTCCGTTCAAAAGGGCCGAGATGTTCTGCTCGAGCGGCGTGAGGCGGAGCGACGATAGTACCGAGACGAACTGCGCCTCGGTGCCGGCCGCATGAAACTTGTCGAGCTCCGGTCCCCAGATCGACTGCACCTGATCGGCCATCGCTTGCAACGCCGGATCGGAGGGCGCGCTGGTCGTGGTCGTCGTGACCGGGCAGTTTTGCGGTTCCGGCGCCACCGCGCGATAAAACTGCGCCGACTGCGTGGCCGTCTGCGTGTCGACGAAAGAGAAGGTTCCGAACGCGTCCGCCGTCGTGGTCGCCACCGTGCGCCAGCCGGACAGATTGGCGCTGGCTTGGATCTGATAGGTGAGACTCGGCGTCGCACCTTCAAAGAAGATTTGCATTTGATCCTGCGCGTTCAACTTGAAGCTGGTCGCTTCCGCCGGCTGCGGATGGCAAGGGTCGACCACAATGCCCTGGATGTCAGCGCGCGCCTCGGCACCGAGGCCAAGAGCCAGCGTGGAAACCAAAGCGTACTTATTGAAGGAGCGGTTCCAACATGACATGCCGCCCTCTTGAGCAAGTCACGGGCCGAGTACTTCAGCACGACTAAGTAACGGTTCTCTTTCGTAAACGGAGGTGACTCGGTGGAATTCGGTTAGTTTGAAGTGAGGAGTCTCCCCCCTCACCTGTGACCAAATGTCGCACTCTGGGTGCCTTACCGCTGCAGATCAGTCGTCGTCGCCACCGCCGATATCGTAGCTCAAGCTGGTGTCTTGATAATTGTCGTCGTTGCCGAAGTCGTCGGAGTAGGAATTGAAATCGTTGTTGGGATCCTGATGGACCGTGGCGTAGCCGCCCGTCGATGGATCGTAGGTGAGCCCGAGCGTCATACCCGGATTGAAGAACAGACTGCTGGTCAGCGACCCCGCCAGCGACGCCCCCATTGATCCCGCTGCGAAGCCGACGATCGTGTTTTGCGAAAAGCTGTTGGCAAAATCGCCGTCGAACACGGTCGGCGGCAGCCAGCTGGTCGCCGGGTTCGGATTGGCATTTCCAAAGAACGGATCGGTGGTGATGACGGTGTTGTTCATGTTGGTGGGCGGCGAAAAATCGGTGTCGAGATAGTCGACGTCGTCATCAAACGTTGGTGACGTGGCGCTGGTCGCCGAATTGGTGACGAAGTTGAGCGCGTTCGACTGCGTGGGGATCGAGCCGAGCGTCGCGCTGACACTTGAAACCGTGTTCACGTTGTTGATGAACGTAGTCATGCTCAGTCCCGGAGTGTTCCCCCAGATGAGTGTATTGGTATCGGTCTTTCCGGTGAACCAATCCTGCATGTTCTGCGACTGTTGCTGCGAGGCCTGGGTGTCGGTCTGAAACAGACTGAGCATCTCGCCGCCGAAGCGGTTGGCCAAGTCGAGCGCCGCCGCGCCGGTCTCGGGAATCATCGTCAGTCCCTGAATCGACGTGCCCGCCACCAGCGTGGCCAGATCGTTTCCGACTGGAGAATTGACCATCCAATCATTGAATCCCTGCTTGGCGTCGTTGAGGGTGGTGGTGATGTATTGCTGGACCGCCGGCATGTCCACACCGACAGCCCCCATCAAGCTGTCGCGCAGCATTACGTCAGGCGATTGAATTCCGAGCACGTTGATCGCTCCCATTGGACTGAGTGAGCTGGAATTGAATCCCAAATTCACCAGCCCCTGGACGGTGTCGACACCAAAATCGACCACGCCCGAAAGTCCGACCTTGGCCGCGTCGGTGGGGCTGTTGCCGTAGATCTGCGCGGTGAGATCGGCGGCCACGTAATTGACGCCGCCAGCGACGAGCATGAACAGCGCATTTCCTTCCACTGCGCCCATCACCTGCGTCCCTAAGGTCTCGGCAGAGACGGTAAGGCTCGGCGCTACCTCGCCGATGATCGGCGGCGAATCGGCGATCGCCTTGACCGATTCGAGCAGGGTGCGGGTCTGTACTTCGATCTCCGACTGATTGAGGACCGGCTGCGCGAACTTGCCCGGCGCCCATTCGACGGGATCACCCAGCTTCACGTTCTGCTGAATCTGTTTGTATCCATCGTAGAGTTGCTCACCGAGGCCCTTCCCTCCATCTGCCGCCGGCTCCCAAGTAAATCCGCGGCTGAGCGCATCGTCCGCGAGCTGAACGTATCTATCGGCCGAACGGGTCGGCTGCGACGGCGAGGGAAAGAGTCCGAGATCACTGACGTGATCGACGCTGAGATCCGATAGCTCATAGTGGTTGCCACCGAAACCGCCGGGCGTCAGCAGATCAGCCGGCGCCTGCCCTCGAATCATGAATGGCTGCGAATATTGAAGGTTCACTTCCGCGATGGACGCATCCACTTGCGATGCGTCGGACAGGACCGAAACGCTCACCGGGTTTGCGTTTACTGCGCCACTGAACAGCGTGTCGGCTTCCACCAGGCCGTTGGGGCCGACGTAGTCACCCGGATTCAATGCGCCGGTGAGCCCTCTCACGAATAGGTTTCCGGGCGCCGGCACGTTTCCGGTAGGAACGAACGAGTAGGGATTGTTGAGCGCTGGAAAGAGGATGCTGTCGGGAATGTTCGGCACCAGGGGCCCGGCCTGACAGACTGAGGTGAGCGCCAAACAGACTCCCGCCGAAAATACCGTCGACGCGAATGTCTTACGCTGCAGGGTATTCATCTAGTTGGCTCCTGGAATAGTGACGGTGGCCGCGGTCAAAGTGGTCAAGACCGCGCGGCCGCCCTGATTGGCGAGCGTGAGATTGAACGAGCGTGACGCTCCACTCGACAAATTACCGAGCAGTGGAACGGTGATGATCTTGTCCGCGGAATCGCCTTCCGCCCAAGTGAGCGTGCCGGTTTGGCTGACATAATCGACGCCCGCGGCGGCGGTTCCATTCGACGTCGAGTAGTCGACCGAAACCTGACCGGCGATGCTGGATCCGCGAGTGACCATGAAGGTGGCGGTCTTTGACGTCACGTTCACCGGCAACGGCGCGTTCATGTTGAACCCCAGCGTGGAAGGGACATCGCCGTGGGCGAACGCAACCAGTGGTTTGGCGGCCAGATAGGTGGCGAGAAGTCCCGGATTGCGCGCGAACAGCTGCTTCAAGATCGACGTCTTGCAGCTGGCGGAGACTTGAGCGACGGGCGCGCTGAGCAAGGCGTTGACCATCGGCATCACCTCGTTCACCGGATCGGGATTGGTGTTCAGGTAGGCGATGAAAAGCGCCAGCCGATAGGTCGTTTTTCCGCCGGCGTCGAGAGTAGGCAGAGTGCTGGCGATGTCCTGCGAGAGCGCCGATTGAGTCGAGGTCTTGACGCGAGCGTTGTTGTTGGGCACCGCGCTCGAGAGGAAGATCAAAAACGACTGCTCCACTCCACTCGAGTCGTGAATGCCATTGCCGGTGTTGAGCGCATTGATGACCGCCCAAATCGCGCCGTAGACCGCAGCCGAGCGCGAGGTGTTGGTCTTGAGCGACGCAAAGATCGATCGTTCTAGCAGCTTGGCGCCCGCGCTCATGTCGCTGCGATTGAGAGACAAGATGAGCTGATGGATCTGATCGGCCACGCTGCCGTCTCCGAGCGTGTGCGTGGCCAAAAGAGAGACGATCGAGCTCTCGGCCGGGGTCACGCGCAGCGTCGGGATGGCCGATACGAACGCCGCCGCCGTGGAGATCGCGTCGAGCTTGCTGACTTCGGGTCCCCACAGCTCGTTGGCGGTGTCGATGGTGGCCTGCACGATTGGATCTTCGGCGGCGCTGAGAGCGGTGGGTGTGGAGGTGACCTGCGGTCGAGCGCGGTAGAAGCGAATCGAAACGCCCGCGTTGTTCATATCTTCGAAAATGAAAAATCCAAACGCGTCGGGAGTCGCACTGCCGATCGCGGTCCAATTCTGAGTGGTCAGGTCGCTGGTGGCTTCGATGGTATAGGTGACGCCATACGATCCTTTGAAGCGGATCGCCATGTGGCCGCTCGCGAGCTTGGTGATGCCGAGCGCGTTTGCCACGCCGGCGTTGCAGTTGACTCCGTTTCCTTCATAGCCGGGCAGACAGTAGCAGCGGCGGTCCGCTCCACTATAGAATCCGTTCGCGCCGCACGCGCCATCAGCGAACGAAGGCGTCGCTTGCGTCATTAGAAGTGCCCCTGCCATGATCCCGATCAACTTGTTCGCCTGAAGCATTTCGTCCTCGCGCCAACTCGGCGAGTCCTGCGACGCTACAACCTCCGTGCCACCGGCGATTCCGTCCTACATCGCGAATCTGAATTGGTTTTCAAAATCCGGAGAGGGGGTAATGGCGGGGGAACTCCCACCCAAGCGGGACAATATGTAGCAGCGTCAAGAAGGAGTGAGGCGTGTCGCTCCGCCAGCGAAATGGCTGACTTTCTCGCGAGAAGCTGGCATTTCTGGCCCGCCCTCGTCCGCAATTATACGCGCTGTCGCGCTTGGCCAGCGCCTTGCAGTTGTCGCGGTCGCACCTTGAGGAGGTTCGGTAGATGAGAGGCACGCTGAGCGTGATGATCGTCGCATGCGGGTGGGGCTGTTCGAATCTTCCGACCCCGGAGCAACAGAAGTCGATTTCGTCTGACATGCACTCGGCGTTGACCTCGACGCCGATGTTCAAGCGCGTGGTGAAGCGCCAATGCAACTATGGTTGCTACTCGGCGAACGGCGGCGTTCAGTGCTGGGGCGACAACAGCTACGGTGAGCTCGGCAACGGCACCACCACGAAATCCGACACGCCAGTGCTGATCCCCACCCTCACCATCGGTGTGACCGACCTAGTCCTAGGCGATCGATTCGCGTGCGCGGTCACTACTAGCGGAGTCACATGCTGGGGCGATGGCTACGGCCCGACACCGACGGCAATCTCGGGAATTACCACCGGCGTGACGAAAATCGTCGCCGGCGATGCGCACGCATGCGCCATCGTGAATGGCAATACGATGTGCTGGGGACAGAACGGAAGCGGACAACTCGGCGACGGCACGCAAGTCTCAAGGCAGACGACCGCGCAGACCGTGCTGGTGTCCAGCCACGACGGTGTCACCACCGATCTGGCCGCCGGCTCGACCAGCACCTGCGGAGTGGCCGCCCACAAACTCAAGTGCTGGGGGCAGATCCGCACCGATCAGAATGGCGCCTCGCCCGTCATTACCAAGAGCAACGTTCCAATGGTGATGATCGGCTCCGGCGTGACCGGGGTGCGGGCCGCCAACGATTACACCTGCGCGACGGCGCTCGGACGCACCACCTGTTGGGGCTCGACCCTCGATGCGGCACAGTCGACCACGCCGGTAGTGGCCTGCGGCACACTCGGTCCCGATCCGAAGGTGACGCGCCAGTACGTCACGCTCATGATGCAGTAGCGACCGCCGACTCATGAGGCAGGACATCCGACTCATGATGGGATAAACTCCTGGTTCGTGGCGAATCCTCCTTTTAGAAACGATCCGACCGCTCAAATCGATCTCCGAGACGTCGACCTGAGCGACATCGCGGCCGATTCGGATCCCGACGCGCTCACTATCGTGCGGGACGGCTCGTCCTACAAACTGCGCTCGCACAAGCTCGGCATCGAAGTGATCGAAGGGCCGGATAAGGGATCGAGTCGAGAGTTTGCCGGTCCCGATGTGCGTGTAGGCCGCAGCCCGCACTGCGACCTGGTGCTGAACGACGGTACTGTCAGCCGCCATCACCTCACGCTGTCGGTGCAGCAAAATGGTCTCAAGGTCTCCGATTCAGGCAGCCGAAATTCGGTGATTCTCGACGGGGTTCGCGTGCGCGACGCTTGGGCGCGGCCCGAATCGGTGATTCAGATCGGCAACAGCGCGATTCGCATCAAGCTGCTCGCCGAGTTCGCCGAGATCGAGCTCCCCTCGCGGACTCGCTTCGGAGAGATCATCGGCGAGAGCGTTCCCATGCGCCGGCTATTCGGCGTGCTGGAAAAGTTGGCGCAGGTTTCTACCACCGTGCTCATCGAAGGCGAGACCGGCACCGGCAAAGAGCTAGTGGCCGAAGCGCTGCACGATGAAGGGCCGCGCGCGCAACAACCGCTGGTGGTATTCGACTGCTCGGCGATTTCTCCGGCGCTGATCGAGAGTGAGCTGGCCGGCCACAAAAGGGGCTCGTTCACCGGCGCCACCAGCGATCGCATGGGTGCATTCGAGAGTGCCAATGGCGGGACCCTGTTCATCGACGAAGTGGGTGAGCTGCCGCTCGATCTCCAGCCCAAGCTCCTGCGCATGCTCGAGCAGCGCGAGGTGCGCCCGATCGGATCGGACAAGGTTCGTCGCGCCGACGTCCGCATCATCGCCGCCACCAACNNGATCTCTATTACCGATTGGCGGTGGCGCGCGTGCAGATTCCGCCGTTGCGCGAACGACTCGACGACATTCCGCTCTTGCTCGAGTACTTCTACCGCCAGTTGGCGACGCCCAATACGCCGCCGCTCGATCGCGAGCTGGTGCGTACTCTACAAACGCGCTCCTGGCCGGGAAATGTCAGACAACTTCGCAACGCCATCGAAACGCTCCTTTCCGGTGCTGAGCCCGCAGTCGACGAGCATCCGCCGCAGGCCGCAGGCCAGATCGATCTGTCGGTTCCTTTCAAGGTGGCTCAAGAGCGGTTCGAGCAGGCCTACGTGGAGGCAGCGATGAAGGCGTCGATCGGCAACGTCTCTAAAGCTGCCGAGTTGGCCGGTATCAATCGCCGGTTCATTCAGCGAGTGCTCAAGCGCCAGCGTCTGAAGAACGACCCCTAATCGGACACACAGAGGGGGGAAAACTCCCACCAAGTGCGACACTCGGTCGCACCTTCGCATTATCTCAAGGCACTGTTTTTATTATATTATTCTATTTCGTGCGATCGACCACTTTCAAGATTTCAGGAGGTTAGCGATTGGCCATCCGTTTGCACTAAGGCTCCCCACCCAGGAGGGGAGATCGCCATGAAGTTTCGAAACTCCGGATTTGTTTGGTCGCTTTTCATGATGGCGGCCGGTTGCAACAACGGCCCTACCAAGGAAGAGATCAAGGTCGCCCAGAGCATGCACGAAGCGCTCACCTCGACCCCGACCTCTCGCCGCGTCGTGAAGCGCCAATGCAACTACGGCTGCTACCTGGCCGCAG
>PLXG01000344.1 GCA_003153195.1 Myxococcales bacterium | reverse complement strand
GCTGATGGTTCCGACTTGCGCGATCTCGGTCTTGCCCTTGGTGGGCTTGGACTGATTCCTGAGCTCAGCGATGATCTTCTCAACCGCCGCTTCGATGCCGCGTTTGATGTCCATTGGGTTTGCGCCCGCGGTCACCAGCTTGGCGCCTTCGGTGTAGATCGCTTGCGCCAGCACCGTGGCGGTGGNNTGGTGCCGTCGCCGGCGACGTCAGACGTCTTGGAAGCAACTTCCTTGACCATCTGCGCGCCCATGTTGGCGAACTTGTTCTCGAGCTCGATCTCCTTGGCGACGGTTACGCCGTCCTTGGTCACCGTCGGAGCGCCCCACGATTTTTCGATCACGACGTTGCGGCCACGGGGGCCGAGCGTCACTTTGACCGCGTTCGCGAGCGTATTTAAACCGTGCGCAATTTCCTTGCGCGCGTTGCTGTCGAAAAGAATTTCCTTAGCTGCCATGTTCGTTTCTCCTCAGGGTCGACGGTCTACGGTTGACGGTCGACAGTGTCTCGACCTGTGGAACCGTTGACTGCCGACTGTTGACTGTCGACTACTTGTCCAGAATCGCGAGGACGTCGTCTTCGCGCAAAATGATGTGGTCTTCGCCGTCGAGCTTTACTTCAGAGCCCGAGTACTTGCCGATGAGGATCTTGTCGCCCGCTTTGACGTCGAGAGGACGGATGATGCCCTTCTCGTTCATCTTGCCGTTGCCGACGGCAACAACCTTCGCCTCGAGCGGCTTCTCCTTCGCGGTGTCGGGAATGAAAAGTCCGCCAGCGGTCTTCTCCTGCTCAGCGATTCGTTTTGCCAAAATGCGGTCGTGTAGCGGTCGAATGTTCATTGCATCTCCTTGTTACGCAGCCGATTTCTTGCCGGCCTTAGCAGACTTCGTTTCCGATTTTGTTTCAGTTTTGGATTCGGTCTTTGATTCGGTCTTCGCTTCAGATTTCGTTTCAGTCTTGGTTTCGGATTTTGCGTCCGCTTTCGTCTCAGACTTCGCTTCGGTCTTCGCGTCGGACGGTTTGGTGGACGAGTAGAGATCCTTGTACCAACCGCCACCTTTGAGCTGAAAGCTGGTGGCGCTGATCAGTCGCTCGAGCTTCGCCTTGCCGCACTTGGGACATTTCTTGAGCGGCGGATCCGAGATCTTCTGAAAAGCCTCGAGCTCTTTTGAGCAGGCATTACAGCGATACTCGTAGGTTGGCATTCCGCAGCGCTCCTCTTGGTCTCGGCGATACCCTAACCATGTGCCGAATATTGTCAATAGGCACTGGCGAGTGCTAAATTATTAAAAATTAACCATTTAATTNNTGTCACCCATGTCCGCAACGCTCACCGACTACGAAAAATACCTTCGAACCGAAGAGCTTTTGGCGCTGCAGAAGGCGGCCGAACAGTTGTCGTGTCACGACGAGCTGCAGTTTCAGGTCGTTCATCAGGTGGCCGAACTGTGGATGAAGCTGTGCGATCACGAGCTGACCGGCGTGGCGCGCGCGCTCACCGGCGGCGAAGTTCCGCGTGCGATGCGTGGACTCGAACGAGTGCGACGCGTGCAACATCTATTATTGGAGCAGCTCGGCCTTCTCGACACGATGGCGCCCAAAGACTACATGACCATTCGCAACGCGCTCGGCCGCGGCTCGGGTCAGGAGTCGCCCGGGTTCAAGCGCATGCTGCAGCTCCCCGTGGAGATTTGGCCTTCGTTCGAAAAATTACTCGCCGATCGCAAGGTCACGCTTCGCCAAATTTACGAGCATCCCGACGCGCAACCGGAGCTGTTCAACCTCGCCGAAGCGATGATCGAGTTCGATCAGAATCTTCAAATGTGGCGGCAGCGGCACCTCACGCTAGTCTACCGGCAGATCGGCGCCGGCACTCCTTCATTGAAAGGAAAGCCGTCGGAGCTCTTGGCCGAGGGCATGAAGCATCGATTTTTTCCGCCGCTTTGGGCGGTGCGCGACGAGCTGTTCGCGGAGTGGACCCAGGGTCATCCCTACGGCGCGGAAAAGGGCTATCACGGGTAATGACTCCGATTGGTATTGTTCGCACCTCGGTAACCGAAGGTCGCGACGACAACTGGGGGAAGGTCATATCCGAAATCGTTTTGTCGCCCGAGCTCGCGGCCGGATTGAAGGGACTCGAACAGTTTTCACACGTCTTGGTGATTTTTCTCATGCACCAATCGACGTTCTTTCCAACGAGCGATCTGGTGCGACGTCCGCGCGGTCGTGAGGACATGCCGGAGATGGGAATCTTCGCGCAGCGCGCCAAGCATCGTCCCAATCCCATCGGCATCACCGCGGTCGAGCTGATTTCGGTGTCGGACAATATCGTAAAAGTCCGCGGCCTCGACGCGATTGACGGCTCTCCGGTACTGGATCTGAAACCTTACTTTCCCGAGTTCGATCGCGTCGACAATGTCCGCGTTCCCGAATGGGCCGGACGGTTGATGAAAGACTATTTCTAGTTATCGCCACCAAAATCGCCTTCCTGTTCCGTTCAGGTACACTCAGAGTCCAATGGGAAAAGCGTGGAAATTCCGAGGGAGCATTGGCAGGTACGCCCTGGTCGTGATCGGATTGGCGCTGGCGTTCTTGGGCCTCACCGCGTTTCGGTACTTTCAGCACAAATAGGTTCCGATTCATCCCGTTGAGCGCACCTTGCCTTTCTCTGAGCCGCTCGGTACGTTTGAGATCCTATGTCGGACCCGCTTTCGCGATGGCGTGCGGAGTTTCCCGCGCTCGAGAAGAATTGCTACATGGTTTCGCATTCGCTTGGCGCGATGCCGAAACGAACCTACGACAACTTGCGCGCGTACGCCGACTTGTGGGTCGAGCGCGGCATCAACGCGTGGGAAGATTGGCTGCCGGAGGTGAACCGTGCCGCCGAGCGCATCGGCGCCATCATCGGCGCACCCAAGGGCCAGATGGCCATGGCCACCAACGTCTCGCAAATTCAGGCGCTCATCGCCAGCTGCTTCGAATACAACAAGTCGCGCAATAAGATTGTCTACTCCGACTTAAATTTCCCGTCGGTGAGCTACATCTGGCAAGAAGAGCGACGCCGTGGCGCCGAAGTGGTGGTGGTCAAGAGTGACGACGGAATCAGTGTCGCCACCGAAAAACTTCTCGCGGCGATCGACGAGC
>PLXG01000221.1 GCA_003153195.1 Myxococcales bacterium | reverse complement strand
GATCGTGTTCAACGGAGAGATCTACAACTACCGGGAACTGCGTAGCGAGCTCGTTGCGTCGGGTGTTGAGTTTCGCTCGACGTCGGACACAGAAGTGCTCCTTCGGCTGTTCGAACGCGATGGCCAGGCGATGCTCTCGCGGCTGCGCGGTATGTTCGCTTTCGCGATCTGGGATGCGCAGACGCAATCCATCTTCATTGCCCGCGATCGCGTAGGCATCAAGCCGCTTTATTTCCTCGTTGTTCCCGGGGAACGGCTGTATTTCGCGTCCGAGATCAAGGCGATTATTGCCGATCCTCGCGTGAAGCGTGCGGTCGAACCTCGCGCGTTGATGCAGTATTTGTTTTTTGGGCATTCCTCGGCGCCGCTGACGATGTTCGCGGGAATTCAGAAGCTTCCCGCTGGGCACGTTCTCGAGGCGGCGCGGGGCGATGTATCGACACGAAAATACTGGGATGTGCTTGACCTGGCAGATATCGACGACGGTCGCGCACCGGTCGATCTAGTCGGGGACTTATTGGAAGAAGCCGTCGGCACTCACATGGTGAGTGACGTGCCGGTCGGTGCGTTCTTGAGCGGTGGCATCGACTCGAGCGGCGTGGTGGCCTTCATGAGCGATATCGCGCCGCCCGTTCAGACGTTCTCGGTCGGCTTCGATGTCGGAGGTGGCTACAATGAGCTGAGCGACGCCCAGCGAATCGCACAAAAGTTCGGTGCAGAACATCACGAGCTGACGGTCACTCACGCGGACGCTATCGCGCAGATCGAGAAGCTGGTTCGTCACTACGATGAGCCGTTTGCGGATGCCGCCGCACTTCCCACGTACCTAGTGTCGCGTTTTGCACGTGAGCACGTCAAAGTGGTCATGTCCGGGGAGGGTAGTGACGAGCTGTTCGGGGGCTATCGTAGATATGTGATCGGAGCACTCGCGAGTACCATGCAGCGAGCGCCTGCCGGTGCGCGCGAGCTAACGCAACGCCTATTGATGCACTGGGGCAGCCGACGCGCAATTCGCCGTTTGGCAGGCTTTCTGGGTGAAAATCCGGAGGCCGAGCGCTACGGGCGATTTTTGGCGCAAATGGATTGGGAATTGGTGCCGCGCTTGCTAAAGCCCGATGTCCTCGACGCCATCGGCGACTATGACCCCCTCTGGAAGTACAAGGAGTGCTTCGAGCAGGGGCGGAGGCTCGATCCCATCAACCGCCTATTGTACACGGACTTCAACACCTGGATGGTCGATACCTACTTGGAGAAGGTCGACAAGGCGACGATGGCGGTTGGGCTCGAAGCTCGCGTTCCTTTTCTCGACCACAAGCTGGCAGAGGCCGCGTTTCGCATTCCCGGTTCGGCGAAGCTTCAATGTGGGGTGACCAAAGCGCCACTCAAACGGTCGCTTTTCGGAATTCTTCCGCTTCGGACACTCGTCAAGCCAAAGCACGGATTCTCCGTGCCGGTCGACGAGTGGTTCCGCGGTCCGCTGAAATCGTTCGTGCGCGAAACGCTCCTCGTGCCGGACGCGCGGTCTGCAGAATGGCTAGACGCGACCGTCGTCGCCGAGATCTGCGAGGGCCACTTCTCTGGCCGGCGCGCGAACGGCACGGCCATCTGGATTCTCCTGAATTTCGAGCTCTGGCTGCGCCACTATCTCAACTAGGCGTTCATGGAATCACGACGACCCATCCGCGTGGCCCAAGTCACGACGACCGCCGTATCCGTCCGCTACCTGTTGAGCGATCACATTGAGCGGTTGCTCTCGGAGGGCTATGAAGTCGATGCCGTCTGTGGCCCCGATGATTCCACGAGCTTCGTCGAGGATTTAGGGATTCGAGTCGTGCGAATCCCATTCGTCCGGGAACCATCTCCGCTCGCGGATTTGAAGACGACGCGTGCTCTGTGGTCCTTGTTCAGGTCCAGGCGCTACGACATCGTACACTCCCACACTCCCAAGGCCGGCTTGTTGTCGCCCCTGGCTGGGCGCCTAGCGGGGACACCGGTTGTGCTGCACACCGTCCATGGCTTGCTCTTTCACGATCGAAGCCGGCCGACCGAGAAGGTGCTGGGCGCGGTGTGTGAATTTTGGACGGCGCGGTTCGCACATCGATTGCTGTCGCAAAGCCGCGAAGACATCAAGGTGGCTGCTCGCGTTCACCTCAAGTCATCCGATCTCGTTGACTACATCGGCAACGGCATCGACATCCGGCGTTTCCATCCGGACGTCGCGCTTGGCGCTCGAGACCGCTTGCGCGCCGAATTGGGAGTTCGCCCCGGAGAAGTCGTTGTCGGGATGGTTGGGCGCCTGGTGCAAGAGAAAGGCTTTCTAGAGTTCGTCGAAGCAATGCGTGGCGTCATGGCAGAGCGTCCGAACGTTAGGACGCTGATCATCGGACCCACCGAGAAAGATCAGTCGGACGGCCTCGATCCGGTGGCACTCACTGCCACGCTCGATCCGTCACGGACCACTTGGTTGGGACATCGGAACGACATCGCCGAGTTGTACACGGCGATGGATATCTTCGCGCTGCCGTCTTATCGAGAGGGTGTCCCGAGGGCGCTCATGGAAGCTTCCGCAATGGGGTTGCCTCTCGTTGCCAGCAATATTCGAGGGTGCAGGGAAGTCGTGAGGGACGGCCAAACGGGTCTTTTGGTCGAGCCACGTCAGGTGCAACCTCTCAAAGCTGCGATTTTGCGCCTAGTGGATGACGAAGCGCTGCGCGCGAAAATGGGTCAGGCCGGTCGGGCGCACATTGCACGCGAGTTCGACGCTGAGCTGGTGCTAGATCGTCTCGCGGCGTACTATCGCAACTTAGTCAGCAGCGCGCGCCTTGGAGGTGGAAAGTGAATTCTAGAGTCGTCCTAACATTCGACCTAGAAGACTGGTTTCAGCTCACCGGCAGGCGTTTCGGAATTTCGGCTGGTCGCGTAACCCGAGGTCGCCTCAAGTCGCAGGTATCGAATATCCTCGATCTACTCGAGCTGCATGACGCTCGGGCGACGTTTTTCGTGCTCGGCATGACTGCCGAGCTATGCCCGGAGGTGATTGCCGAAGTTGCTGAGCGTGGGCATGAGATTGCGAGCCACGGCTTCGGACACCAACTTGTCCGGTCGCTCGACCCCGATCTGTTTCGTGTGGATATCGAGCGCTCTGTCGAGATCCTTCATCAAATTTCCGGTCGCCGACCGACGGGCTATCGCGCTCCGGAATTTTCAATCGATCGCAGTTCGTTTTGGGCCTTTGATGTCTTGCTCGACTGCGGAGTCACGTATGACTCCAGCGTTTTTCCGTTTCAGGGGCAACGCTACGGAATTGCTGACGCTCCACTCGGTGTGCATCGGGTTCGAACGCCTTCCGGTCGACAGATTACCGAAATCCCGCTCGCAGTCGTCGATTTGTGGGGGAAGCGGTTGCCGATTGCGGGCGGAGGTTATTGGCGCCTGTTGCCGGGTCCAGTGCTGGACTGGGCAGTTAGTCGCGTCGCTTCGGAGCGTACGCCAATGCTCTATTTCCACCCATACGAGTTCGATTCGCGAACGCTCAACCTGTCGCTACGCTCGCGAGCAAGCTCCATCTTCACGCTGAAGCAAAACCTCGGTCGGGCGTCCATCATGGGCAAGCTGCGACGTCTGGTTTCGACTTATCGGTGCGTCACAGCCGAGCAGTTCCTCGAGCTCGGGGTTCCCGCGCTGGCCGCAGAGTAGGGAACACCTGGTCTGGTCACGCCTCAGCCTGGAGCGTTGCCCAGCGAGTGGCGCCCGGCGCGAGCAAGGCGCAGGATTCGGCAAATCGTTTGAATTTCATTCGGGCCGACGGCAGTGCCGGTCGGTAGTGTCATGAGTGACGCGGTGAGGTGTTCGGTCGCTGGCAATGGTCGGCGCGGAACGGGGTCTCTGCTGACGTATGGCTCCATGCGGTGGCACGCGGGATAGAAATACCTGCGCGCACGCACATTTTCCTGGTGCAGTATTTCAACGAGCCGGTCGCGATCGCACCCGTAGGCATCAGCATCAACTTCCACGACGATGTATTGTCGGTTGTTTAGATTCTCGGCCTCGAACTCCATCAACGACAAGCCCGGAATACCGGTGAGCCCCCGTCGGTAAGCTTCATAGTTGGTCTGATTCGTCCCGAGCAATTGATCGAGACCTTCTAGCAGCGTCAGCCCCATCGCCGCGGACACTTCGGACATTTTCCCGTTGATGCCGAGTGCTTTCACCGTGTCTGCATCGACGAAACCGAAGTTGCGGATCAGACGCAGCCTTTCGGCGAGGGCGTCGCTGTTGGTCGTGATTGCTCCGCCCTCGAAGGTATTGAAGAACTTCGTTGCGTGAAAGCTGAAGACCTCAGCATTGCCGAACCCGCCGATTTTGCGGTTGGCTCGCTCGCAAGCGAACGCGTGGGCCGCGTCGTAGATCACGCTCAGGTCATGTCGCTCAGCGATCCTACCGATTGAATCGACGTCGCACGGGCGGCCCCAAACATGGACGCCGATTATGCCCGTCGTCTTCGGTGTGATCAGTCGCTCGATTTCTGCAGGGTCGATGTTGTGCGTGCGGGGGTTGACGTCGCAGAACACTGGCGTGACTTCCTGCCAGGCGAGCGCGTGCGCGGTTGCCACGAACGTGAAGGAGGGAACGATGACCTCCCCTTTCCATCCCAGCGCGCGAATGGTCATTTGCAGTGCGATCGTGGCATTGCAGGCGAGAATGCAATGCTTCACGTTCAGGTAGCTGGCAACTTTCTCCTCTAGCTCGATCACCAACGGGCCGTTGTTGGTGAACCACCGCCGATCGAGCATACCCTCGACGCGCTCCAGGAACCGCTTTCGGTCTCCCACGTTTGGGCGGCCAACGTGCAGGGGTTCTGCGAATGCCGGAAGCCCCCCGAACGCCGCCAGATCTTCTAAACGTTCTTTGGCCATAGTCGTGCCTTCCGGGTCGCGGTCGAAACCCGTTTCGAGGTCAGGTCGTTGGTTGCAGGTTTTGGCGGACGATCACGTCTGCGCCTTCTGCTGCCGGTTTCGCGGTGCGAGCCGAGCAGTCCGTCGGCTCTGTCGAGCCCGAGTATTCCGGAACGATGCTTTGTAAAGCTCTGCGCAGGGCCGCCGCATCGGCTCTTTCGGGAATGTTGGAGAGCCTCGCCAGGGCAACTTGCATTTGTGGAAGAGACTCCGCCTGAGTCTTGCCGATGAGGATCTTCGGGTGGCGGGTCTTTTCTGCTTTCTCGGTCAACGTCGCGAGCTCCTCATATAGCTTCTCACCGGGTCGGATGCCGCTGAAGGCGATCTCGATCTCGTTCTCGCCGAAGCCCGAGAGCTGAATCAGATCACGCGCTAGATCTACGATTTTTATCGGCTCTCCCATATCCAAGATGAAGATCTCGCCGCCTTGTCCAATCACGGAAGCTTCCAGAACCAATTGACAGGCTTCTGGGATGGTCATGAAGTAACGCTTCATCTCCGGGTGGGTGACCGTGACCGGACCGCCGCGCGCGATCTGCTCTTTGAAGATTGGTACGACGCTCCCGTTCGAGCCGAGCACGTTACCGAATCTCACAGTCACGAAACGCGTCGCGCTGGTTTTACCCAGCGCCTGTACGTAGAGCTCAGCCACGCGCTTGGTGGCTCCCATCACGCTCGTCGGATTGATTGCCTTGTCCGTCGAGATCATGACGAACGCCGTGACGCCGTGCTCGTGTGCGACATCGGCCAGCGTGCGCGTTCCCAGGGCGTTGTTCTTGATGGCTTCCCGGGGATTCCACTCCATCATTGGCACGTGCTTGTGTGCTGCAGCGTGAAAGACGACAGCTGGGTCGTAGACCTCGAACAGCTCGAGGAGCCGGTCCCGGTCACAGATGTCGGCGAGGCAAGGCTCCACGCGCTGCTCAGGGAATGACTCACGCAAGTCACGATGGATCTCGAAGAGAGCATTTTCCGAACGCTCGAGCAGAACCACCAGCCTCGGACCGAAGCGGCAGATCTGCCTGCAGATTTCAGAACCGATACTTCCTCCCGAACCGGTAACCATGACGACGCGGTCTTTGAGCTCGCTGGCAATCGCGAGGTCGTCCAGGACTACCGCATCCCTTCGCAGCAGGTCTTCGATCGCCACATCCCGGATGCGGGTCAGGTTCAGCTCTCCACCAACCAACCTGAACAGGCCGGGGATGACCTTCACCTGCAAACCTGCCTCTTGGCACGCTGCGGAAATGGTCCGCACCGCTGCTCCTGGTGCGTTCGCAACCGTGATGATTGCTTGTTTAGCCCCGCGATCGCGTGCGATACGCGCGAGGTCTCGGCTGGAGCCCAATACGGTAATGCCATGGACTGAACTGCCGCGCTTGTCCGGGTCGTCGTCAATGAAGCCAACGGGCAAAATGCCAAGCTCCGGACGACCCGCGATCTCCTTGGCCACCATCACGCCGCCTCGACCGGCGCCGACGAGCAAGGTGCGCACCTGCGGCTTGCTGTGTGGCCGCAGCTTGCGGATCTCAGCGCGCTCCGTAGTCACCCTGCGCAGCACGCGGACCCCGACGACACCGATCAACGCCAGCGCGAGATCGATGACGATGATCCCGTATGGTACGTAAACCCACTGCGCGTAGCCGTCGCTGCGAAAGAACACGCCGGCGACCAAACGGATCGAGGCCAGGATAGCGGCTCCTACCGTCAAGGCCTGGCCGATTCGCAGAGCCTCCCGAAGACCGACGTAGCGCCAGGAGAAGCGCGGCACTCCGAACACGGTGAGGAGCACGTATTGGAGGCTGATGATATACGGCGCCTCCACGATCAGACGCTTCAGCACTTGTTCTGGGATCCGACCCTCGAAGCGCACTACTGACGCGACCAGGAGGGCGCCGCCCAGCATCGACAGGTCGAACACGATCTGAAGGCAGCGTAAGAAAAGGACACGACGATTCACTGGGAGCTCCCGAAGCCGGTTGCCAAAACGCGGCCAATTTTCGCGCGCTCGTCGTCGGTCAAATTGCTGCCGCTCGGCAGACAGATGCCAGTTTCGAACAGCCGCTGGTCAACATCCCCTCCGTAGCACGCACAGTCCGCGTAGAGGGGCTGCAGATGCATCGGCTTCCACACCGGCCGACACTCGATATTCTCGCTCTCGAATAGCGCCAAAATCCTACTCTGATTGATTGGGGCTTTAGGCCCCAAGGTCCCGCAAGTGAGCCAACGGTTCGATCGACCGTAGCTGGCCTCGGACATGAACTCCCAGCCGTCTGCCCCAGCAAGCTGCGTGCGATACCACTCGAAATTTGCTCGCCGCGCGTCGACCCGTTCGGCCAACGACCTCAACTGGCCTCGCCCGACGGCCGCAAGCAGATTGCTCAGGCGGTAGTTGTATCCAAGGAGCTTGTGCTCGTAGTGGAGGGCAGGCTCTCGAGCCTGACTCGCAAGCTTTCGCGCAGCAACGACCCACTCGGTACGGTTCGAGACCAACATTCCGCCGCCGCTGGTCGTGATAATCTTGTTGCCGTTGAAGGAAAAGATGCCGATTGCACCTTGCGTGCCGGCGGGTCGGCCGTTGTACGTGGCGCCCAACGATTCGCTCGCGTCTTGAACCAATGGTACATCGTGTCGAGAGCATGCATCGACGATTCGCTCGTAGTCCGCGCACTGTCCGTACAAGTCGACGACGATGACCGCCCGGGGAAGACGACCGCGTTTGGCTCGGTCGGCCAACGCTTCGACCAGCAGGTCGGGATCGAGCGTCCACGTTTTTGGGTCGGAGCCGATGAAGACCGGCGTTGCCCCGACATAACGGACCACGTTCGCCGAAGCGACGAACGTCAGGTCCGAAACGAAGACCTCATCACCCTGACCGATTCCGAGAAGCACCAGCGCCAAGTGCAGTGCGGCCGTGCCGCTCGAGAGGGCTGCTGCGTCCCGCGCGCCAACGGCCGCGGCTAGCTCACGCTCGAACGCGTCTACATGTGGCCCGAGCGGCGCAATCCAATTGGAGTCGAACGCGTCGAGCAACAGCTCACGCTCGGCAGCGCTAGTGTGCGGAGGGGAAAGATAGATCCTAGCCATGCTCACCGCTGACGATTCTCGAGCCGTGTGACGCTGCTCGAGTTTGAGACGTTGAAGAAAAGGCGAGTGAGCTCTCGGCAGTCCCCAACTCGGTGCCCGCGGGAGCCGGAGTGCCGGTGAACTCCGGCCTGCTGGCTTGATCCGTGGAGGTGATACCCGAGCGCCGAACCACGGTGAGCAGGGTCAGCCACAGAATTCGGGCGTCGAGCGCGAGCGACCAATTCTCGACGTACCAAGCGTCCATCTCGAATCGCTCTTCGTAGGTCACCGCGTTGCGGCCGTTCACTTGAGCCCAACCGGTGA
>PLXG01000183.1 GCA_003153195.1 Myxococcales bacterium | reverse complement strand
GCGGCGAGCGCCGCGTGGATCTGATTGAGGCATGGGAGTTCGCACAGCTCTACCGGTGTTCGGTGCTCGACTTCTTGCCGAAGCCCTAACGAACCTCCCGAAAGTTCGACGCAAGGCCGGAAGTGACCGCCCGTGATTGCGATCGATGAACTTTGAGCGGGTGGCAGTAGCTTAGCTCACCTTCTACTGAGACCAGCCCAACTCAGTCCGGAGTCGCCTCCGATTTGGTGAGCACGAACTTTAGGCTGCTTTCCTCGCGCGTAGTTTGCTTCCCGAGATTCTCTTCGTACTCGACCGCGAGAAGACCTAACCGCCTTTTCGCCGAGCGCTATGACTACGGCCTTGTCAGAGCATATACCATGTCACCAACAAACCGCTTGAACGATTCGTTCTCGACAAACTGCTTATACACCTGCGTGTCATCCTTCAGTAACCCCTGCATGACCTTTCCTAGCGCCTGGTCGTGGGCCATTCGCGCCGTGTGCGGAGTGTTTTCTTTGGCATTCACGTAGGCTGCATCAGCAGCAACTTTCGGCGCGATGTCATCAAGGATGCGTTTTGCTACGCGGTCGATGTCGGTAAACAGCGTGCCAAAGTTATCGTTGAAATTCTTCAGAATGTTGCTCAANNAGAGCGATTGGTTCGCCAGCACGAGTGACGGGGCAGTGACGCAGTTGCTGAGTCTAGGTGCGCCACGCGCGACAGCGCTCGCGCGAAGGACCGCGCGATTGCGCCGCATCATCCGCTGTGAATCCCGATCCCAAAGAGGCCAAGTCATGAGAAATCTGCAGATGCGCACCTGCAAGGCCTGGACATTTTCTCCGTGCAAAGCTCACCATCGCGATCCCCAGATGACCGCGCATGAGTTCGCAGTGTTCGTGCGCGCGGTGGCGCGCGCCGATGAGATTCGGCTATTAGCATCGCTCGCGCGAACGATCATGAGACAGTTCGGAGATGACGAGGCGGCAATTCCGTTGTTGGGAGTTATCGTGGCAAAAATTGAGCGTGCGGCGAGCTTGGTGTAGACGCGATCCAGCCACTGCGCAGAAGTCGCATGGCGGCTGTTCAGGCGAGCCGTATCTTCATGGCATGAGAAATGTCGTAAATCGCGCGCGCGCGATCGCGTGCACCGGGCTATGAGCCTAGTCAGGTCGAAAGAACGTGTCTCCGACCACGGGGAAGTGTTCACTCCCGCTTGGATGGTCGAGGCGATGCTCGCNNGGACAACATCGCCGAGTGCCGCGCGAACATGCTCGACATCCTCGTCGATTATCTGAACCTCGAGGAGTCGGACGACCTCCATCGAGCCGCCGCCTATGTGCTGTCGCAGAATCTGGTCCACGGTGACGCCTTGACGATGCGCACTAGCGACGATCAACCGATCATGTTTGCCGAGTGGGGCTATCTCGGGAAGGGAAAATTCCAGCGTCGCGATTTTCGGTACGCGGCCTTGACGGAGATGTCGGCCTTCAGCGAGGAGGGCACGCTCTTCGCTCATCTCGGCAAACACGAAATCTTTACGCCGACCAAGACGTATCCGCCGATGACCGTGAAAGAGCTTGCCTCGATCGCCGTCGGCCATGCGATCAAGAGAAGCATATGACTGGCCAAGCTCACTTTTCCCTCCGTGGCCGCAACCCAGATGTGTTGACGTGCATCGCGAACCTCTCCAACGACGAGGTTTTCACGCCGCCCGAGTTCGCAAATGAAATGTTGGATACCCTCGCCGAAGCATGGGCGGCGAACCATAAGGGAGCGAACCTCTGGGCGGACCCGACAGTGCGGTTTCTAGATCCAGTAGCAAAATCGGGCGTGTTCTTACGCGAGATCACGTCGCGGCTCACCGACGGGCTGAAGGAGCAGAAGCCGGACTTGCAGGCGCGTGTGGACCACATCCTTACAAAGCAGGTATTTGGGATCGGCATCACCCAGCTCACGAGCCTCCTCGCGCGCCGAAGCTTGTACTGCTCGAAGCACGCGAACGGCGATCACTCTATCGCGACGACGTTCGACAATGAGGACGGGAATGTCTGGTTCAAGCCGCTAAAGCACTCATGGGTGAACGGCCGATGCAAATACTGCGGTGCGAGCAAGCAAGCGATGGACCGTGGTGAGGGGCTTGAGAGCCACGCGTACGCGTTCATTCACACGGACGACATCAAGACTCGGGTCGCCGAGTTGTTTGGAGGACAAATGCAGTTCGACGTGATAATTGGGAACCCGCCATATCAGATGAGCGGCGGCGGTGGTGGAACAAATGACTCGCCGATTTACGATCTGTTTGTTCGACAAGCCATGCAATTGGAGCCGAGGTTCCTCAGCATGGTTATTCCGTCGCGCTGGATGGCTGGCGGCCGCGGGCTTAGCGAATTTCGCGCGCAATTTCTAGCGGATCAGCGCATTCGCACGCTTGTTGACTACGAGAATGCGAAGGATGTTTTTCCGACGGTCGGCATCGGCGGCGGAATCTGTTACTTCCTGTGGGACCGCGACAATCCAGGTCCATGTAAGTGCGTCTATCACCGCAATGATGTGACCGTTGGGCCTCATTCGCGCACGCTGGACGAGTTCGATGTCTTCGTGCGTGATAAGCGTGCTGTCGACATCCTGCATAAGGTGGTGTCGGCTAGCGAGCAACCGTTCGAGGAGCTTGTGAGCGGTGACACGCCGTTTGGGTTGGCCACAAACTTCTCGGACTATAAACAAGACGCAGCGCCGAAGAGTAACGAGATCCGACTCTATGCGAATCTTGGTACGACCCGAGTCCGCGGCGCGATCGCCCGCAACAAGATCGAAAAGAATTCGCATCTGATCGACGTGTGGAAATTGTTCCTCCCCGTAGCCGGCTCTGGCCGAGAGCGAGAGAGAAGCGGTGTGGACTTGGTGCTAGGCCCTCCGTTGATCGGAGAGCCCGGCTCCGCCTGTACGCAGACCTACCTCGTCGCTGGTCCGCTGAAATCCAAACTCGAGGCGGAGCGCATCGCATCGTATCTGCAAACGAGATTCGCACGATTCCTTATATCGCTTCGCAAACCAGCCCAACATGTCTTTCGCAGCATGTACCACTGGGTCCCCGTGCAGCCGTGGAACCGGACTTGGACCGACGCCGACCTGTACAAGAAATACGGCATTGCAAAGGGCGAGGTTGCGCTCATCGAGAGCATGATTCGCCCGATGGGCGAAGACGATGACTAAGACCGTCGAGGAGATTCTCGCGCCAAAGCCAGTGGCGCGCCCGCGCATCTATGCGTACTCGATAGCCGACGCTGCGCACAAAGGACTCCTAAAGATTGGGCAGACGACGCGCGACGTAAAGCATCGCGTCGCTGAACAGGTCAAGACTGCCGCGATCAAGAACTACAGGATCGACGTCGACGAGTCCGCCGAGCGCGACGATGGAGGGACCTTCACCGATCACGACGTGCGCGCCGCACTCGCCAAGAAGGGCTTTGCGAATACCGAGCTGGAGTGGATGCGCTGCTCGATCTCAGACGTTCGAACTGTGCTCGTCGAACTCCGTGCGGGCAAACAGTTCACTGGAACACATCACCAGACTTTCACCATGCGTCGCGAACAAGTCGATGCCGTGAAAAAGACGCACGCGTACTTCCACTCGATTTGGAAGGAGGACATGAACGCAGTCCCGCGATTCCTTTGGAACGCGAAAATGCGGTTCGGAAAAACCTTCACCGCCTACCAGCTCGCCAAGAAACTGGGTGCGAAGCGGGTGCTCGTTGTGACGTTCAAGCCCGCCGTGGAAGACGCATGGCAGGTTGACCTCGAGTCTCACGTCGACTTCGATGGCTGGCAGTACCTCTCGCGCAATTCCGACAACGACCCCACGAAGATTGATCGCAGGAAGCCGGTCGTTTACTTCGGTTCCTTCCAGGACCTGCTCGGCCGCGGCGAAGCGGGAAACATCAAAGCAAAGAATGAGTGGCTCCACAAGGTCAAATGGGACCTTGTGGTATTCGACGAGTACCACTTCGGCGCGTGGCG
>PLXG01000165.1 GCA_003153195.1 Myxococcales bacterium | reverse complement strand
TCCGGGCCGAGCTCCGCCGAAGAATGCGGACGCATCGCGCGCGACATTGCCGCCGCCAACACCGCCGGCGATCCCAACATCTTCCCGACCATCGACTATGGCGAAGCCGACCAGGTGCAGTACATCGTGTCCGAACTGCATGGCGCACCCACGTTGGCCGATGAGGTGCGCAAGTCGGGCGCGTTTTCGCCGGGGCGGGCCTACTCGATCGTCGATCAAGTGGCCAAGGCGCTCTCGATGGCGCATCGCTGCGGCGTGCTGCATCGCGATCTCAAGCCGGAGAACGTCCTGCTCTTCAAGACTCCCGATGGGCGCGACTTCGTCAAGGTGAGCGACTTCGGCGTGGCGCATCTGATTGGAGAGCCCAGCAGCTCGCCGACCTGGCGCCCCTACTCAGCCTCGCCGGAGCAGCTCCTCGGCAGTTATATCAATGAGCGCTCCGACATCTACTCGGTGGGTGTGCTGCTCTACTTCATGTTGGCCGGGAAATATCCGTTCGAGGGCGATCTGGCTGCGGTCGAGACCGGCCATTTGGAGAAGGAGCCGGATAAGCTTTCGGGAGCAGCCGCGTCGGCAAATAAGATCATCGCCGGCGCGATGACCAAACGATCCGAAGATCGCTTCGACACCATGGAGTCCTTTCGCAAGGCGTTGCGGAAACCGCTGCCGTCGCGGGCGCTCAACGCGCCGCTGGCGATAGGTCGGTGGCCGATCAGCAGCAAGATTCTGATCGGCGCGGCGGTGCTGGCGCTGGTGGTCGCGATCGTCTTCTCGCTTCGCTGAGCGCGACCGTTACACTTGCGCCGACGTCGGCGCCACCGTGGGCGCGATGGCCAGAGCGGAGCGACCGCGAAGCTGGCTGAGCAGATAGCCTCCGGCGTAGATCGCCATGCTAAGCACCACCATCGCCCGCGACGGGGCAAAAGCGCGGCGGACCACCAAAACCGGAACGGCCCAAAGCACGGCCCAACCGGCGATCTTCGCCAGCCCCGCCCAATCGAACAGTTGGCGCTCGGGAAATCCTCGATGGGCACCCACTTTCAAATGGTAGCGAACGCGTAGCAGCATGCCCGAACGCGAAATCGCTTCGGCGATCACGTTGCCGAGGATCGCGCCCGAAAGCCCGAAGTAGCGAATTCCGGCGAGCACCAATCCGCCGGTGAGCGCGATGCGAAAAATCCCATAGGTAAAGAGAAACTTGGTGTCGCCCGCGGCTCGACAGACGCCGTCGGCGGGCAGGATCCACAGCGGAATCTCGAGGGTGGCGAGCAGAAATAGCGGCACCGCGGCGGCATATTTCTGCGTGAACAGGAGCGGAAGAATCGTCGGCCCGAATAGCAGCGCCGCGACGGTGGCCGGAAACAGGAGTGCCGCCAAACGCGACACTGTGTCACTCCACTCGCGGTGTGCCAGCGCACTGCCGCTCGCGCCGGGCATGGTGGCCGCGCGACTGATGGCCACCATCATCACGTCGCACGCCGGCGTGTAGAGAATATCGACCACCGGCATATGAAACGCAGCGACGGTAAACAGCGCGAAAGTGGCCGCGGAAAATCGTAGCGATACCGCGTATTGCGAGAAATAGCGCTGCGCGACCAAGAGGAGCAGCGATGCCGCCAGCGGAAGCGCGAACGCCAGCTGTTTCTTCAGCGCCGACCTGCGCGGACGAGAGACCGGCAAGACGCCCCGCCAGACGATGAACAGCAGCGTACCGACGCGCACCCAGGCTACCGCGGCGGCCGCCCAAAAGAGCATCGGGCTCGAGCCCAACTTGGCCGCCAGCGCCATCGCCAGGGCGCGCAGGCCGTCGAAGAGCACGTAGGAGATCGCCGAGCCGCCGGTGCGACCCTCGGAGACCAGGCCACCTTCAAGCGGTGTGGCGATCAGCATCCCGCTCGCGAACAACGCCAGCGGAGCGCGCAGCGCGACCAGCGATCCGTCTCCCAGCAGCCAGCCGAAGGAAGCGCCGCCGAAATAGATCGCCGCCGCCGCCGCAACTGCGATGCCCGACAGCAGAATCAGCGTCTGCGCCACGTAGGCGCCACGATCGGCTTCCCCCTGTGGCAAAAAATAGTAGAGCGATTGCGAAATTCCGAGTTGGCCCACTAGCAGTACGGTCTGTCCCACCAAGAAAAACTGTTTGTAACTTCCGAAAGAGCTCGGCGAAAGCAGGCGCACCAAGATGAGTGGCAGCGCGAAGGTGATCGCCGCGGAGAGGAGGCGCCCGGCCACCAGCGGACTCGATCGTCCGAGCGCTATTTGCATGAAGCGGCCCACCAGGCCGCTCGGCTTTGTCGCTGGTGCGTCGCTCATGACCGTGCGGAGATCCCGCCGAGTCGCGCGCGCTCGATCGCCCGGGTAAGTCCCTGACGTCCGAGTCGCGCCGATAGGAGTGGATCCTCGAGCAGACGCGAGATTGCTCCGGCCAGCGCCCATGGATCGGCCTTGGGAACCAACAGTCCGCAAATTCCGTCGAGCACCTGACCGGCGGCGGGAGATCCCAGGCTGGCGATCACCGGTCGTCCCGCGGCCATGGCCTCGCTTGCCGATAGACCGAGCGATTCTTCTTCCGAAGGCAGAATGGCAATTTTTGCCACACCGAGAATTTTTTCGACGTCGTTGCGAATCCCCAGGAAGCGAATCGATTCTTCCACGCCAAGTGAACGCGCCTCCTCGAAAATCGCGGCACGTTGCGCCTCTTCGCCGAGGATGACCAAGATCGGATCGTGGCGGCGCAAAAGCGGCACGGCGGCGATCAAGGTGGCGAGTCCTTCGACGCTCGCGGAGCCGACCAGAATCGGCTGCGCACCGGCGGACAGCTCGCGCACGATTGAACGCGTCGAGGTCGAATCGTCTGCGACGGCCGCAACTTGCCTTTTCACCGGCAGACGATCGTGGAGCAGAACTTTGCCGACCGCTACCCGCGCGGCCAGTACCAGCGGCGAAAAGGCGCGCACAAAATGAAAGTGGATTTGGTGCGTCGCCGAGGCCTTGAGCCAGGTGGCCAGCGTTACCGCCGAGCGAAACGGCCGGGAGAAATCGAGCACGCGCACTTTAGCGCCATGCAACGTGAGCTCTCGCCGTATCTGCACCGGCGGCATCTCCGGAAATACCACCGTGAGCGCCCCGCGGTTTTCCATTCGACGCGCGAGATCGAAGACGTGCTGTTCTAGCGCGCCGCGGTGGATCGGCTTTGAATCGAAGACCCAGAAGACCGAGGACGGTTTGCGAGGTACTGACCTGCTTCGGACCGCGACTGTTGGGTCATTCACTTCGTGTAAGCGAGAACTACTTTTCCATTTGGCCTTGAGAGCTTCCATGTTCCCAAGGGCAAAGCGAATCGCGTGCCGAACGAGTGCTCAGAGACCGAGAAAAGCACGCGCTTCTGGATCCGGCGGGCGCACCACCAGATGTGACGCCAGGCCCACCTTGGCGTAAATCACGTCGCCGACCGAAGCGTAGGCAGCCTTTTCGAACGCGCGAGTGGACGCGGTATTGGAGCGTTCGATGAGTGCCCACGCGCGATAGACATCGCGGCTGCGCAGCTCGCGCGCCAAGAAGTCGAGCATGGCCGGCGCCACTTTTTGTCCTCGCTCTTCTGGCGCTAC
>PLXG01000207.1:4805-13861 GCA_003153195.1 Myxococcales bacterium | reverse complement strand
CCGGGCACGTTCAAGGACCGCGACATCATGCGCTTCACCCCTCACCTCCTGATCGAGGGAATGGTGATCGGCGGCTTCGCGATCGGTTCGAACGTGGGTTACATCTACATTCGGGGCGAGTACACGCGCGAAGCGATCCTTTTGCAGGAAGCAATCGACGAAGCATACAAAGCGGGCTACCTCGGCAAAGATATTCTGGGCAGCGGCTTTCATTTCGATCTCACCGTTCATCGTGGCGCGGGCGCTTATATCTGCGGTGAAGAGACCGCGCTTTTGAATTCGCTCGAAGGCAAGCGCGGATGGCCACGACTCAAGCCGCCGTTTCCAGCGATAAAGGGCCTCTTCGATCAGCCGACCATCGTCAATAACGTCGAGACGATCATGAACGTGCCGGCCATCATCGAAAAAGGCGGCGAGTGGTTTGCCGGGCTCGGCACGACGCGTTCGGGCGGCACGCGCATTCTCTGCATCTCCGGGCACGTGAACAAACCGGGCGTCTTCGAATTGCCGATGGGCATTCCACTTCGCCAGGTGATCGAGGAAGTGTGCGGCGGCGTTCTCGGCGGAAAAAAAGTCAAAGCGGTCATTCCCGGCGGCTCGTCCATGCCTCCACTCGACGCCAGCGAGCTCGACGTGCCGATGGAATTCGACGCGCTCATGACCGACGAGCGAATCAAACCGGTGGAAGTGAAACCGGGCATCAAGTTCGATATGGGCGGCGGTAAAGCGCTCAGGACCATGGCCGGCTCGGGCGGCGTGGTGGTCATGGACGAAGACACCGACTTGGTCGCGGTGTGCGCGCGCATCATGCGTTTTTACGGACACGAATCGTGCGGCCAGTGCACGCCGTGTCGCGAAGGAACCGGCTGGTTGGCGCGCGTCTCCACCCGCATCGCCGAGGGCAAAGGTCGTCCGGGCGACATCGAGCTCTGCGCGTCGATCGCGCACGGCATCGCCGGCAACACCATCTGCCCACTCGGGGACGCGGCCGCATGGCCGATGCTCGGATTTTTGACCAAGTTCCGCAGCGAGTTCGAAGCCAAGATCAAACCGGGCCAAACGCCGGTGGTTGAAATCGCTCAGCCGACGCAAACCTCGCAAGGCGCGCTCGAAATCGGCGCCGGCATCCGCGCCCCAGGTTTGGAGAAGCGCATATGATGCTCCTCGAAGCCGCAGCGCACATGGTCGATCCGTCGACGATCTCGACCAGTTCCGCACCGCTGATTCTGTTTTGGATTTTTTCCGCCGTCGTGCTCGGTGGCGCCATCCTCACCATTTTTCAAACCAACATGGTGGCGGCGGTCATGTCGCTGGTGGCCACCTTCTTCGGTCTGGCGGCGATCTACGCCATGCTCTCGGCGCACTTCATCGCCGCGCTGCAGGTGCTGGTCTACGCCGGTGCGATCATGGTGCTCTTCATCTTCGTCGTCATGGTGCTCAACAAGGATGAAGCGCCGCGTCCGATGCGCGGGCTAATCACCAAAATGATCGGCGCGATTTCGATCGTCTCGCTGATGTTCACGCTGATGCCGCTGCTCGACAACGCAGTGCCGGGCGGCGTCGAGACCCCGAGCGCGGATTTCGGAACCGTCGCCAACGTCGGCGATATTCTGTTCAACGATTATCTGTTCGCGTTCGAAGCGGTTTCGATTCTGCTTTTGATCGCGGTGATCGCCGCGGTCGTGGTCGCGCGCACGCACAAACAAGAGGTCGTGGAAGAAGGGCATCTGGCCGAGCATGAGGCGATGCCCGAAGCGACGATCGAGGCCAGTCACTGATGATCCCCCCTACTTACTTTCTGTATCTGGCCGCGCTGCTGTTCGCCGTCGGGGCGTTCGGGGTGATCTTACGGCGCAACGCAATCATCATGCTCATGTCGATCGAGCTGATGCTGAACGCGGCCAATTTGACCATCCTCACCTTCGGGCGAATTCACGCCGATCCGCACGCGCATGCCTTCGCCTTCATGGTGATCGCCGTCGCTGCTGCCGAAGCCGCGGTGGGTCTGGCAATCTTGGTTGGAATCTTCCGCAACCGTCGAAACGTCAACATCGACGAACTCACGCTGATGAAATACTAGCGACATGACCGCAAACCTCCATCTGATTCCGCTGCTGCCGCTTTTGGGCGCGGCATTCTCGCTTCTCTTCGGAAAACGCCTGGGCAAGAACGTGGTCACGCTGGTCACCTGTGGCGCTGTTGCGGCCGCGGCGCTGGTCACGCTGCAGATGACGTTCATCCTGCATCACGATCTTCCGCCGGGTGGCGCGCTCGTCGACACCTTCTTCGAAGCGCCGTGGATGAAAGCGGGCGATCTCAATCTTTCGGCCGGCCTGTGGTTCGACGCGCTCACCGCGGTCATGTGCTGCGTGGTCACGGTGATTGGATTTCTGATTCACGTCTATGCCAGCGCGTATATGGAACACGACGAGAACTACACGCGCTTCTTCGCCTACTTGAACTTGTTCATGGGCGCGATGCTCATCCTGGTGCTCGGCGATTCGATGCCAGTCACCTTTGTCGGGTGGGAAGGCGTGGGACTCTGTTCGTATTTGCTGATTGGTTTTTGGTTCGACAAAGACGCCAACGCGACGGCAGGTCGCAAAGCATTCGTAGTCAATCGCATCGGTGACTTCGGATTCTTGCTGGCGATGTTCCTGATTTTTTATCACACCGGCACGCTCAAATATTCCGAGCTTGCCTCGCACATCGACGGGCTGCACAACATTCTATGGCTGGGACTGCCGGTCGCCTGTTTCGCCGGACTACTGGTCCTCGTCGGCGCCACCGGAAAATCGGCGCAGATTCCACTTTATGTCTGGTTGCCGGACGCAATGGCCGGTCCGACTCCGGTCTCGGCGCTCATTCACGCGGCCACCATGGTCACCGCCGGTGTGTACGTCACGTCGCGACTGCACGTCGTCTACGAAGCCTATCCGCAAGCGCTGGCCTGGATCGCCGGCATCGGCGCGCTCACCGCGCTGTTCGCCGCCACCATCGGATTTGCGCAGCGCGATCTCAAGAAAGTTCTGGCCTATTCCACCATCAGTCAGCTCGGCTTCATGTTCGTCGCCGTCGGCAGCTATGTGAACGGCAGCTCCAACTACGCCTCGGGCGTGTTTCACCTCATGACCCACGCGTTCTTCAAAGCCGGACTCTTTCTCGGCGCCGGCTCGGTGATGCACGCCATGGAGAACGAGGGCGACATCATGAAGATGGGCGGACTGCGCAAGCATCTGCCACACACGCACGCGACGTTCCTCATCTACTGTTTGGCCATCGCCGGAATCTTTCCGCTCGCCGGCTTCTGGTCCAAAGACGCAATCCTCGGCGGCGCATTCGCGGCGCAATGGGATGTCAAGAACGCCGGACCGGTGGCGGCTTGGTTCGCCATGCACGCCGGAAAGATCATCTACGGCGTGATGCTGACCGCCGCTGGATGCACCGCGTTCTACATGTTCCGCCTCTATTACTTAGTATTTCACGGAAAGTTCCGCGGCACCCACGAACAAGAGCATCACCTGCACGAGAGCCCGGCGCGCATGACGGTGGTGCTGTGGTGCTTGGCCATCGGCACTATCTTGAGCGGATTCCTCGGCGTACCGGAATCGATCTTGCCGGAGAGCCTGCACCACTTCGGCGATCTGCTCGGCGAATGGCTCAAGCCGGTCGTTGGTGTGCAGCTGCACGAAGAATCGGCGGGACAGTTCCTCGGCTTCGCGTTCGTCGCCACCGCGGTATCGGTGGCCGGCATCGGCAGCGCCTACATCTTCTTCCTCAAAGACGATGGCGTACGTGCCAAGAACTTCGTCGCCACCTTCCCGCGGCTCTATCGCGTGGTGTTCAACAAATATTACGTCGATGAGTTCTACAACGCGGTGGTGGTTCGCCCGCTGCGCGGCCTCTCGCGTATCTTGTGGAAGTTCTTCGATGAGATCATCATCGACAAACTGTTCGTCGGCGGAACCGCGGCGATCGTGAACGGATTCGGCAAGTCGGTAAAATATCTTCAAAACGGAGACGCACAGCGCTACGTGGTCGGCGTCCTGGTAGGCATGGCGCTCATCCTACGCGTCTCGACCCACTACAGCGCGGCGCACGCGGCCCAGTTTCACGTCGATCAAGACGGACACGCGGTCACCGCGGTTCCGCAAAACGATGCCTACACCACCAACGTCCGCTTCAAGGTCGAGTGGGGCGACGGACAAGAGAGCGACGCCGACTCCGCGCATCCGAGGGGACTCAAACATCAGTACGCCTCGTCGGGCACCTACAAAATTCGTCTCGAAACCACCGACTCGCGCTGGCAGACGACAGCTTCACGATCGGAAACGGTGGTGGTCCGATGATTCTGACAATCCTCACCTTTCTTCCCATCGCTGGCGCGCTCTGCTTACTTTTCATTCCGCGCGAAGAAGAGGGGTTGCATCGCGGCATTGCGCTCGGAACCGCGCTCGCCACCTTCTTCTGGTCGCTGCGTCTGCTTCCTGATTTCGACACCGGCGGTTTCAACCACGTCGTGGACTCCGAATGGGTTCCCAAACTCGGCATTCACTATCACATGGGCGTCGACGGCATTTCACTGTGGCTGGTGATGCTCACCACCTTCCTCATGCCGATCGTGCTGCTCTCTACCTACTCCAGCATCACCAAAAAGGTGCGCGAGTTCATGGTCGCGGTGCTGGTGCTGGAAGCGGGAATGATCGGCACCTTCCTCGCGCTCGACATGTTCCTGTTCTACGTCTTCTGGGAAATCATGTTGATTCCGATGTACTTCATCATCGGAATTTGGGGCGGCGATCGACGGCTCTACGCCGCCATCAAGTTCGTGCTCTATACGATGGTGGGCTCGCTGCTCATGATCGTCGCGATCCTGTATCTGTACGTGAAACACCACGAGCTCACCCAGGTGTGGAGCTTCGACTACTTCGCGCTCTCCAAGGTCGCGCTCGGTCGACACGAAGAGCTCTACTGTTTTCTCGCCTTCGCCTTGGCGTTCTGTATCAAGGTTCCGCTGTTTCCGTTTCACACCTGGCTTCCCGACGCGCACGTCGAAGCGCCCACCGCCGGTTCTGTGCTTCTGGCGGCAGTCATGCTCAAGTTCGGCACCTACGGACTGCTACGTTATGCGATCCCGCTGTTCCCGCACGCGTTCGTGGTGTGTGCGCCCTATCTAGCGACGCTGTCGGTGATCGGCATCATTTACGGATCGCTGGTGGCGTTCGCGCAGACCGACATCAAGAAGATGATCGCCTATTCATCGGTCGCGCATCTCGCGTTCGTGGTGCTGGGCCTGGCCATGTGGAACGCCAAGTCGGTCGACGGCGCCGTCTACCAGATGCTGGCGCACGGAATCTCCACCGGCGGCCTGTTCCTCTGTATCGGCGCGCTCTATGAACGTCGACACACCCGCAAGCTCGACGAGTACGGCGGAATCGCCACCATCATGCCGCGCTTCTTCGCCATCTTTCTCATCATCACGCTGGCCTCGGTGGGTCTGCCGGCCCTCTCCGGTTTCGTCGGTGAGTTTTTGATTCTGCTCGGCTCGTTCACCGCCAGCAAATCGTGGGCGGCGGCGGGACTTCCGCTCATGGTCCCGCACCACACCACGCTCTACGCATTTCTCGCCACCACCGGCGTCATTTTGTCGGCGGTGTACATGCTCTATCTGTTTCAGAGAGTCATGTTCGGTCCGCTGTCAAACGCGCGCAATCGCGACCTAAAAGATCTCTCCGCACGCGAAGTGGTCATCTTCATTCCGATGGTGGTGATGGCCTTCTGGCTCGGCATTTATCCATCCACCTTCTTGACGGGCATCGATCCCGCAGTGCAGCGCACTATTGCTGAGTTCAAAGCGAAGCAAGAAGCGTCGGGCGACGTTGCAAAAATCGTCCACGTCACGGAGACCGGACGATGAGCTTCGAACTCGGCGATCTTTCTTACGCGCTTCCCATTCTAGTTCTGGTGGTGGGCGGCCTGCTCCTTCTGCTGATGGAGGCATTCTCGACCGGACGTTCGCGCGCATATCTGGTTCCCATGACGGTGCTGGTGGTGCTCGCTTCGATCGCCGCCGACGTTTCGGTCTGGTCGCAAGTAGGTGAAGGCGGACATTCGATCATGAGCGGAATGCTCGAGATCGATCGCTTGAGTCTATTCGCGAACGCGATCTTTCTCACCGCCTGTGGTCTCACCGCTCTGCTCGCCGGCGCCTACATGCAGGAGCATCGCTTCGAATTCGGTGAGTTTTACGCGCTCATCGTGTTCGCCACCGCCGGCATGATGATCTTGGCGGCGGCCAGCGACATGGTCTCTATTTTTCTCGGTCTCGAGATCATGAGCCTGGCGGTCTACGTGCTCACCGGATCGTGGCGCCGCTCACCCAAGTCTTCCGAAGGCGCCATGAAATATTTCCTGGTGGGATCGGTCGCCAGCGCCGTGCTGCTCTATGGAATGGCGCTCATCTACGGCGCGGTGGGATCGACCAGCCTGCAAGCGATCGCCAACTCCAAAGGCGCTTACGTCGAGCCGATCTTCATCATCGGTCTTCTGTTGGTATTGACCGCCTTCGCCTTCAAGATCGCCGCAGTTCCATTTCATATGTGGGCGCCCGACGCCTACGAAGGTGCGCCCACCCCCGTCACCGGTTTCATGGCAGCGGGCGTAAAGGCGGCGGCGTTCGTGATTCTGATTCGCATGTGCGGCACCGCATTCAGCCGCTCGGAGCTCGCGCTCGGCTCGACCGGTTGGGTGAGCATCCTCAAGTGGGTGGCGGTGATCACCATGACGTTTGGAAATCTCGCCGCGCTTCGTCAGGAAAATATCAAACGACTACTTGCCTACTCCTCGGTCTCACACGCCGGTTATCTGCTGATCGGCCTCATCGCTACTGCCACCGTCGGCAACGAGGCGCGCGGTCCGCTTCTCTATTATCTCGCGGCCTATACCTTCACCACCATGGGCGCGTTCGGTGTGGTGGCGTGGTTGGGACGTCACGGCGATGAGCGCCTGCAGCTCGACGATTGGGCAGGACTGGCAGCGAAACATCCGGCGGCCGCGTTGGCGATGACCATCTTCATGCTCTCACTCGGTGGCGTTCCCCCGACGGCGGGCTTCTTCGGAAAGTTCTATCTCTTCCGCGCCGCGCTCGGGCGCGCCGATCTCACCTGGCTGGTGGTCATCGCGGTGCTCAACAGTGTCGTAAGCGTCTACTACTACCTGCGCGTGGTCACCACCATGTACTTCCGCGAACCGGCGCGCGAGAGCTCACCGCTTCAGTCGCGCAGTGTCACCGCCGCACTGGTCTTGGCCGTGATCGGCACGCTGCTCATCGGTATTCTGCCCGGCTGGTTGGTGGAGACCGCCAGCAGCGCGCTCCTCGGTAGCTAAGCGCCGAAGCTTCGATGCCCGTCGATCCGATTCTTTTCGCCACCATCGCAGTCGCTCTCGCCGCCTCCGTCCTGATGGGAATGTTCCTACGCCCGAGCGCGCGCCGAAATCGCAAATGGCGCTCGGTCTCCCGTCGCGAGGTGTGTAACGTACGCGGCGGAACGCTCGCCAAAATTGTCGGACGGGTGCTGCCGTTCGGGGAAGGGCTCACCGCGCCCATCAGCGCGCGTTCGTGCGTCTACTATCGCATCGAGATCTCCCGTGTCCAGACCGGCGCGGAGATTCTGCGCGACGAGAGCAACGCTGCGTTCCTGGTCGCCGATCACACCGGTCGCGCGATGGTCAGACCACCGGGGCACTTCGCCATCTTGCGCGACGTGAACATGAAGAGTGGCCCGGTGACGCAAGGCGGTCCGCTCATCGACGCGTTCTTGGCCATGCACGGGCTCGAGAAGAGCGATTCGCTGCGCTACATGGAGGTGGCGATTCCGGTCGACGAAACCATCGCGGTCATCGGACAGGTCGAGCGAGCCGGCGCCGAGACCACCGCCATCTTTATCACTCGGCCGGAATTTCCGCTGCTGATCACCGACGAAACCGACATCCTGCGTGGTTGAATTCAAGGGGTATAGGCTTGGAGATCCGATTTCGGAATTGAGCTCGAATCCACGCCTCCGAAGATCCACATCTGTCCGCTCATCACCACTGCGGTGTGGCCCTGACGGCCCGCGGGCGAGCCCGTCGGCATCGGTTGGCTCCATTGATTGGCGACGAAATCGTATCGCCACAGATCAGATAGGACGGCCAAGCCGCTGTGAGTTCCCGCGAAGACATACATTCCGGTATTCATGACGACGGCGGAATGGCCCCTGCGCTCGGGCGGAAGTGTGCCGGCCGGCGTCGCTTGACTCCACGCACCCGTCTGCGTCTCGAAGACGTAAAGATCGTTCAGGCTTCCACTGGCCGCGTCGCCAAGATTCCCATCGTAACCGCCGAAGACATACATCTTGGTTCCATCCGCGACTGCGGAGTGAGTGCTGCGAGCGGATGGCGCACCGGAAGCGGAGATCTGCATCCAGCTTCCGTCGCCCAACGCCGGATCGTAGACGAACAGTTGGTTGGTGAGAGCAAAGCCGGACTGCGCGCCGCCGAAGATGTACATCTTGCCGGCGATTGCGACCGCGCTGTGCGAAGTTAGCCCGACCGGACCGGTGCCGGTGGGGCTGAGCTGGTGCCATGAGCCGCTGCCGCTCGGATCGAACGCCCATAGATCGCTCAAGAACATGTACGGAAAGGTGTTCGTTCTTCCACCGAAAATGTAAATCTTGCCACCGAGGACGACTGCACTCGCGTTGATCCGCGCAGACGGCGGCCCGGCGACGGTGGGAGTGCTCCACGAATTGCCGCTCGAGTCGTAGACGGACAGCGCGTTGTTGATCGTGCCGCTCGCAGCAGTCTCGCCGGCGAACGTATACATCAGGGTGCCAATCGCAGCGGCGGAATGATAGGCCAGCGCCGTTTGCGGCTGTTTGGTCTGCCAGTTGCCGACGAAAGCGAGATCGAACGGAACGGTCAGGTCGGGTGGAATGGTCAGGTCGATTGGAACGCTTAGGTCGGGTGGAACGGTCAGGTCGATTGGAACGCTTAGGTCGGGTGGAACGGTCAGGTCG
>PLXG01000207.1:0-4769 GCA_003153195.1 Myxococcales bacterium | reverse complement strand
ACAACCAGCCAGCCACGCGAGCACGGCCAGAAGCAAACAGCTACGAGATGTCACCACGCCGCCTGAACGCCGATGTGGGAATCGGAGTTCCGAAAGAATCTTGGCTGGCGCCAGTTGATGACAAACAAGATTGCGCTAGTGGCGACCGCGCCGATCCCCACGGCCAGCAGCACATCAGTACTCACGGCCAGGCGCTGCATCTCGTGGATGTCGTTCGCAGAGGCGGAAGGGCAGGCCTGACTCGGACAGGTATGCGTGAGCGAATCGTGTAAAGACTGCGCCGTTGCCCCCGTGCCGATTGCCGAGATCAGCGCCACCGCTCCAACCCCGCCGAGGACGAATCCTGCCAGCTGTCGTCTCTTGTATGCGCGCGAAAGTACCGGTTTCGGACGCGCGCTCACCGGAACCAAAATATCTTTCGGCAGCTGCGGAGGAGGCAGGACCGGAGGAGCCAGCTCTGGTTTCGCCGGTGGGACGGGAGCGGCCTGCTCGTTCGGCCGAGCATCCTCTTTTTGGATCTCGATCTTGCCGAGATGCTCTTCGACCTCCGCACGATCGGCGGCTGCATCGGGAGGCAGTAGGCTTTGGTATTGATGAAGCCAGGAGAGCGCTTCGCCGGTGTTTCCGAGAAGCTCGTAACAGCGGGCGATATTGAAGAGGATCGGGATCCGGTGCGAGACGCGATAGGCTTCCTTGAATTCTTCGATCGCTTTAACGAAGCGCTCTTGATTGTAGTAAGCCACCCCCGCCGCGAAATGGATCTTGGCCAGCTTCACTTGTTCTTCTTCGGGAGAAACGGCCGCCAGCGCCACCGAGCCGGCTAGAATCCACAGCACGACAACCGACCAAAGCCGATTTCTCACCGTCGCCCGCACAGGACGAAGATTCGCATTCGAAAAAGTTATCATATGACGTATGGCATCGCCAGGAACGGTAATCGTGCACGACGACCCGCGATTGCCGTCGAGCGCTACGTGCAGTCGCCGATTCGTTTGCCGCTGATGTGCGTGGTGATCTTGCGCTTGCCGATGCGCGGATTGTCGATCTCGAGATGCAGCGTGCCTTCATAGCTCGCCTTCTGATAGACAAACTCGCCGCTGCCCAATTGCACGCCGCCGTGCTTATGGCAGGTGAGCGAGAAGCTCACCTTGTTGCCGCCGATCTTCATCTTTTTGGTTTCGCAATCGGTGGACGAATGCTCGGAGACCTTCTTCAGATCTTTTGCTTCGTCCGGCGTCACGCAGCGGCTCACCGTTTGCGGGANNCATTCCCTCCATCTCGCTGTCTGAAGTGACCTGCCACTGGCCGGCTTGGATGTGCTGATCTTCGGCAAAAGCGACTCCGCCACCGAGCATCAAAAACAGTCCCAACGAGAGTTGCACGCAGCGCTTCATCAAGTTCTCCCTTTGAAAGTACATACTTTTAAATCACTTGCACGATCGATGCAAATCAACAAAAACCAGTTGACGCATCTTACTATGTATTGCTATGTATGCTGCCGAGATGGCTCCCGCGAACGACAATTGGCGCACGCAGATTCGCAAAGGCTATCTCGAGCTCTGCATCCTGCTGCTGATTCGTCAGCACGGGCGCCTCTATGGTTTCGATCTGCTGGAACGCTTGGCGCAGACCGGCCTGGAGATCAAAGAGGGCACGCTCTATCCGCTGCTCAATCGAATGACCACCGATGGCGTTCTGAGCTCGCTTTGGGAGACCGAAAATCTCAAAGGCCATCCGCGCAAATTCTATTCGCTCACCAAGTCGGGAAACGCGCTGCTCGATGAGATGGCGCACGAGTTCGAACAATTGGTTTCGGTATTTCAGACGCTGTCGCGTCCAGAACGAAAAGGGAGTTGAACATGCCTGTCGATCCACAGTTGGAAAACTATTTGTCGGCGCTCGAGCGCGCGCTCAAACCGCTACCGGTCAGCGAACGCGCGGACATCGTCACCGAGATGAAGAGTCACGTGCTGTCGGCGCTCGATCGCGATCCCAGTCAGGGACTCTCCAGCGTGCTCTCGGCGCTGGGCACACCGGAAGTGGTGGCCAATCGGTATCTCATCGAGCGCGGCAAGGCGCCGGTCAAGCCGCCCATCAGTCCGATCGTCAAATGGCTAGTGGTGGGATGCCTCGGCACCTTTGCGCTCTTTCTCATTTTTGTCGGCGCGCTGGTTTGGAAATTTCATCCACTGCTTCAGGTCGACGAAAAAAACGATCACGTCAAGATGTTCGGTGGGCTCATCGACATCGACGGCAAAAAAAATCTATCAGTGGCGCGATACAATTTCGGGGACGGATGGGCGAAGAAATTCGTCGGCAAGGCCGACCTTCCTGCCGACGGGAAATTGGTCATTCAATTCTCCAACGGAAACCTTTCGTTTGATTCCGCCGAAGGCAATTCGATCGACTGGGATTGCAAAGCGTCGGGAAATGCCGCGACGCCCGAATGGACCAAGTCCGACGCCGGCTTTAAATTCGATCTGAGTGGGTTTTCTGGAGTGAATTGCAAACTCTCGATTCCTAAGAGCGCGCATCTCAAGCTCACCGGCGCAAACGGCAAAATTGCGTTGGACGAGCCGCACTTCGAGCTCGATGCCGATCTGTCGAACGGCCAGGTCACCATCGATCCCGACGAAGACCAGGCTTATCATTACGCCCTCTCTGTCGGAAACGGCAACGTCGACAACTTTGTTTCGTCAGACAAGTCCGACGCACTGGCGCTGAAAGTGCGACTTCAAAACGGGAGCATTCGTCATGAATAATGTTGAGATTCACTACGGCTCAATCTCGCGGCGCTTCGTTGCGTTCGTAATCGACGCAGCGCTCTTGACCATTCCGTGCGCGCTGACTGGTCACGTGATTCCAGCCGCGCTCATCGCGCTGCTTTACGCGCCGGTATTGGAAAGCTCGACGGTAAAAGCGACGCTGGGAAAACATTGGATGGGCATTCAGGTGACCGATCTGTCGGGTCGACGCATCTCGTTCGGCACTGCGCTGACTCGTTTTCTCATCAAGCTGGTCTCCGCGGCGCTGGCCTTTCTTCCCTACGGACTGGCACTGTTCACGCAACGCAAGCAAGCACTGCACGATCTAGTGCCCGACACCATCGTCATCTACGGACGCGAAGAGAGCTCGGTGTGGGACGCATGGATGGACAATCTCAAGGCGCTGTTTCGCACCGCATCGCAGAAAGTCGATCAGAACGGTCGAGTGTCCGACCTGGAGCGACTGCAGTCGCTTCGGGAAAAAGGCACGCTGACGGAAGAAGAGTTTCAGAAAGAGAAAGAGAAAATTCTAGGTCACGCCTAGCAACCCTACTTGTAGCGCAGAACCGAATCTTCGGAGAGATCGGTCAGCAAGAGGCCGTAACCGTCGGCGTAGCTGAGCCCACCGATCGCGTTCACGCCGGCGACGGGGCTGGGACCGAGGAGAACTCCGGACTGTTGGTCAGCTCCGAAGATCTGAGTACCCGTGCCGCTCGGATCGACCTTCCAGAGATGCTCCGAGTCACCAACGTAAATATTGCTACCGTCGGTGGTCAAAGTTTCATTGCCGGAGAAGTTTTGAGTGAAAAACTGTGTGTGTGTGCTGCCGTCGGAAGACAGTTTGAATAAATAGTGATTCATCATCGCCTGCTCCTGCCCCACCGCAAACACGTTCCCGCCCACGACCGTCAAAGCCGAGACGGCGTATAGGTATCCCAAGGTGTCGACAGCATGGGTAGATAGATCGACGGTGCGGCGGACGATATCGAGATCAATAGAAGTGCGACGGGAACGGCTTTCACCGTGCACGAATATGCAGTATTTGTCCGACGAAAGGAACTGCGCGGAAAACTACGACTCGACCATATCGGCGAATTGCCCCGAGCCCGACTTCTTCTCGGCGGCTTTCCGCAGATTGTGATCGAGCACGCGCTTTCGCAAACGAATCGCCATCGGCGTCACTTCTACCAGCTCGTCGTCGTTGATGAACTCGAGCGCTTCCTCGAGCGTGAGCGATCGCGGCGGCGCCAACACCAACTTTTCATCGGCGGCGGTGGTGCGGATGTTGTTGAGTGCCTTCTTCTTGCACGGATTGATGATCAGATCGTTGTCGCGCGTGTGAACGCCGGCGATCTGCCCGCCGTAGACCTTGAGCTGCGGTCCGAGGAAGAACGATCCGCGATCTTGAAGATGGAACAGACCGTAGGCGTTGGTCTCGCCTGGTGAGTCGACGATGAGCACTCCGTTCGGACGACCCTTGAGCGGACCGACGTACGGCCCGTACTCCTTGAACACGTGGTTGAGCACGCCTGTGCCGCGGGTGTCGGTCAAAAACTCCGAGCGATAACCGATGAGCCCACGCGACGGACAGACGTACTCGATGCGCGTGCGATTTCCGCCCGCTTGCGCCATTTCAGTCATGCGACCGCCACGCGATCCGAGCTTCTCGATGACCGCGCCGGCGTATTCTTGATCGACGTCGATGGTGACCTCTTCGTACGGCTCCATCTNNACGATCTTCTCGATCACGGTCGGACGGGAGACGAGCAACTCGAAGCCTTCGCGGCGCATGGTCTCGATGAGCACCGAAAGATGGAGCTCGCCGCGACCCGAGACTTTGAAAACATCCGGCTGATCGGTGTCTTCCACGCGCAGCGCGACGTTGGCCTTGAGCTCCTTGAAAAGCCGATCGCGAATGTTTCGGGTGGTGACGTATTTTCCGTCGATGCCGACGAACGGACCGTTGTTGGCGATGAACTGCATCGAGATGGTCGGCTCGTCGAT
>PLXG01000293.1 GCA_003153195.1 Myxococcales bacterium | reverse complement strand
GATGATGACGCTCATCGCGTAGTCCATGAACGAGGACTTCATTTCGTCCTCGATGTTGATCGGAAGTCGCTGCGATTCTAGCTCTGACATGTGGCCGAGTTTTTAGCATCAAGCCGCGCTGTTGTCAGTCGAAAAGGATCGATAAAAATGGTTAAAAAACAATTGATTGCACCTGTTTTTAAGGCTCGAAGAACTTTTCGCCGTGGGTGGCGTCTAATTCAAAACAATCGTCACAACTTTTGAGGTGCGCAGATGGGAATGCGATCGCATTCGTTCGTCCGGAGAGATCTGTCTTTTCTGCTCTGTTCTCTCTCTTTTTGGGCGTGCAACCGCACGCCAGAAGTCAGCTCGGCGCCTGCGTCCGCGCCCGAAGTCGATCGGGCGGTGAGCGTCATCGTTCCCTCTCTCTCTCCCGCGGATCCGCCACCCGCTGCCACGCCAGCGAAGGAAAATGCTCTCGGCAACTCCAACTGGACGGCTACAGAAAAAAGTGCAGGCAAGATGGGCCTGTTTCAGTCACTGAAAGGAAAAGGCGGCGGTGCGGGCGGGATGATGGGCACGGTTGGTGTCCGCTCTGCAGCGGGAGCGGTCGCATTCGGAGCTGGGCTCGCGGGAGTGAAGATGGCGCCCGATGAGCACTGGAACACCGAGGCCTACGCACACCAGGAGGAGAACGATTTTCGCTCGCCACAGGTCGCACCACTTTCGACGTTTTCCGTCGACGTCGACACTGCATCCTACGCCAACGTGCGCCGCATCTTGCATTCGGGCGCGTTGCCTCCCGTCGACGCGGTCCGAGTGGAGGAGCTGATCAACTATTTCCCGTACAACTACGCGGCACCCAAGTCGGAGCCGTTCGCCGCCAACGTCGAGGTCGCCGATTGTCCGTGGGCGCCCAAACATCGGCTCGTGCGCATCGGGCTAAAAGGGCGCGAGATCGAGGCCGCCAAACGGCCGGCGTCGAACCTGGTCTTCCTCATCGATGTCTCGGGATCGATGATGCCCGACAATAAGCTTCCACTGCTCAAGCGGTCGCTGGCGATGTTGGTCCGTTCGCTCGATGAGCGTGATCACGTTTCGATGGTGGTGTATGCGGGAACTTCGGGCGTAGTCCTGCCACCGACGCGCGGAGATCAGCAGACCACGATTTTAGCGGCGCTAGAACGGTTGGAAGCAGGCGGTTCGACCAACGGTGCCCAAGGAATCCAGCTCGCCTATCGATTGGCGTCGAAGAACTTCGTCAAGAATGGATCGAATCGCGTCATTCTCGCCACCGACGGAGATTTCAACGTCGGCGTCACCGATGAAGGATCGCTCGTACGGCTGATAGAGGAGAAGCGAGATGCCGGCGTCTATTTGAGCGTGCTCGGCTTCGGCATGGGCAACGTCAAGGACTCGACCATGGAGAAGCTGGCCGACAAGGGCAACGGAAACTACGCCTATATCGATACGCTGCAGGAAGGGCGCAAAGTGCTGGTGGAGCAGATGACCGGAACGCTCATCACCATCGCCAAAGATGTGAAGTTGCAGATCGAGTTTAATCCCGCCCTGGTGAAAGCCTATCGCCAAGTCGGCTATGAGAATCGACAGTTGCGGGACGAGGATTTCAACAACGACAAGATCGACGCGGGTGACATCGGCGCCGGCCACACCGTGACCGCGCTCTACGAGATCGTTCCGGTGGGCGTCGAGATCGATCTACCCAAGGTCGATCCACTCAAATATCGAGTGACCGCACCGACGGTGACCACCGGTGGTAGTGAGTTGTGCACGGTGAAGATTCGCTACAAACCGCCGGCCGGCGAAACCAGCCAGCTGTCGTCCTTTGTCGTTGCCGACGACGCGCGCACCTTCAACTCCGCGTCGACCGACTTCAAGCTTGCTGCTGCCGCTGCGGAGTTCGGCATGCTGCTACGCGCATCGAAACATTCGGGCAGTACCACATGGAAGCAAGAGCTCGAGCTCGCGCGCGCCGGCCGAGGGGAAGATCCGCACGGCTACCGCGCGGAGTTGATCCAGCTGAGTGAGTTGGCCGAACACCTCAGGCGTTAGGCCGAATGTCGAGTGCAACTACTTCTCGTAGGTGTAGATCGCGCCGCCTTCACCGACGATCACAACCCGCGGTCCGTCGGCGTTCACCGAGCGGAAGTTGGCGCTGCCGGTGGTGCGATTCTGCCACGTTTGACCGTTGTTGGAGAGGAACACTCCGCCCGTTTTACCGACGGCGATTAGGACGTGACCGGTCCACGCTACGCCGGCGAGGCCGAGCTGTGTTCCCGACGATTGCTTGGTCCAGGCGGTGCCGTTCGGCGAGGTGAGAATGTCGGTGTAGGTCTGCGTGGTGTGATCTTGCGAAACCACCACATAGTTCGATCCGTTGTAGGCGATTCCGTCGAGCGGTTGCGCCGACTGCGTGCTGGTGCCCCAGCTCAACGTACCGTGCGTGATGTCGTACGAACCGATGGCGACGGCGCCGAGCGCACCGACGGCGAGGAACATGTCGATGTTCGGGTCCGAGCTCGTGCCCAGGTGATAGATGGAGTAGAGATCGGGATTGCCGCCAACCTGTCCGTTCGACGCTTCCGACCAGTCATGTCCGTCGAGCGAGGTGACCGCTTCGCCTTGCGCGCCGATGCCGACCCATACGCTGCCTTTGGCGGTGCTGTAGACTCGTTTGCCGATTCCGCTCGAGCTGTGATCCCACGCTTGGGTCAGATCGGTCGACGAGAAGATGCCGTTGGTTGCGTCGGCGGTGACCGCGACGTAGGTACTGCCGTCGTTGGTGATCGAGGTGAAGCTCTGGCCGGTGTCGGTGCCGAGCGTCCAGTTGATGCCGTCCGAAGACGTGAGCAGGATGCCTGTGTCACCGACGGCGACGAATTTGCCGGTGTTGTTGTAGGTCACGGCGGTGAGATTTTTGGTGGTGCCCGAAGTCCGCGCAGTGATGGCGCCGTTCAAGCAGCCCATGTCGCTGCAGCCGCCGTCGCCGAGGTCGGCGTTCTGCAGATCGACTCCGAGATCCACCGCACAATTCGTGGTGAGCGGATTGCACACAACCTTGTTGTCGTCGCAGCCCGAGAGCACCGCGCCCGCTATAAAAAAAACACCGACTAAGCTCGTCTTCGTCATCATGGCGCGCATCCTCGCTCGACTCCCCGCGAAAATCAATGAGCTCACGCTCTACCTATTCAAGGGCTGATTTTTAAATGTAAATTTGAGGTAACCGCGCGATTCGCCACGCAGGTGGCTATCGAAAAAAACAAAACGCGCGGTTGGGCTAAATAGTTTTTAAGAAACAATCAGTTGCGAGGCAGGAGAGGGATCAGCGAGGTATTTCGATGCCGGCGGCGATTTGCTCTTGCCGGTATTCTTCGATCTTACGATTGAAGATCACCACGAGCTCGGCGTCAAATTGCGCGCCCGAGCATCGTTCGAGCTCGGCGATTGCGACGTCGTGCGGCAGCGCTTTTCGATAGGCGCGATCGGAGGTCATTGCGTCGTAGGTGTCGGCGATGGCGACCACACGGCCGGGGAGCGGAATGTTGTCGCCCATCAGTCCCTGCGGATAGCCGGAGCCGTCCCAATTTTCATGATGGCACCACGCGCCCGGAATGAGCTCCATCATCGACGGAATCGGCTCCAAAATTCTTTTGCCCTTGGCCGGATGGGTGCGGAACATCGCCACCTCTTCCGGCGT
>PLXG01000310.1 GCA_003153195.1 Myxococcales bacterium | reverse complement strand
CTCCCTGGAGCTATGGCCGACCAGTCGGATTTGGATCTACCCTTGGATCTACTGCTTGCAACATGTCAAAATCACAAAAGAAAAATAGTGGAGGCGCCGGGAGTCGAACCCGGGTCCGAAGATGCTTCAAAGTGGCCCCTACGTGCGTGTTCGGCGGATTTAATTTCGCATCCAGCTGTGCCCGCCGACGGGCCCTGCTAGTAGCTAGTCTCTCCTGAGTTTTCGCCTCCGTCGCGAGAAACTTTCGACGGCCGCTAGCCCACTAAAATGGCGCCTTCCCGAGTACGTGAGCGCTCCTCGGTTCAGCGGCCTCAGACCTGCTTATTAAGCAGCGAGAGCGTACGCGTTATCGTTCGCGTTTCTACGTTCTAGCGGGATTTACGAGGTCACTAGAATCCTTGGCACGCGACACACCCTTGAAGTTCACCCCCGTCGAAACCGTTTCGCCCCCTAGCGAACGTGAGTAAGATACTAGCACATGCGCGCCGCCCTGATTCTCCTGATATTTCCAATCACTGCGCTGGTGATGGAGCATTCCTCGTCGGCACAAAACACTCCCATTGCGGTTACGCTCAGGAACCAACTCAAGCCCGGCGAGCGGCCGTCCATTACTTATAAGTCGCGTGTGGCCATCGCGTCGGCTGATCTCGAGCTCACGCGTGAAGAAGACAACAAGACCTTCACTGAACGCGGCGGAAAATCTCCAGCGGGAAAATTGGTGACACTCGCGTTTGGCGATCAAGATGGCGGACATTTTCACTGGCATGGAGTGCTGGTACTGAGCGCTGCGGATGGATCTGAATTTCGCAACGAGCTCAAATTCGAAACTGGAACCGTCGGCGATCTGCACGTCACTTATCGTCGGGAGAAGATCGATCTCGACAGGCACAGCCTGCAGTTTCAACTTTCGCGTCCAGCGGGAAAAGCGGAGTTGCGGGTGATGGGCGACGACGGCGAGCTGATCGCCGAGAGCACCGCGGAATATGCGCGCGAAGCGCCGGGAAATTGGCTGACCATTTCGTGGACGCCGACGGCTGGGCGCGAACACGCAACCGTATTTCGGCTCGAGCTGCGCGCGATCTCGGCGGAGGGACTTTCGACTCGCGTTGAGCTGACTCCGTGGTCGGTCCAGGTTCCGCACGAAGAGATAGTCTTTGCTTCGGGAAAGTCAGACATCGAGTCGAGTGAGATCAAAAAGCTCGAGACGAGCTACGCGCAGATCAGCAAAGTGTCAGACAAGATCAAGCGCGTCGATCCCAAGCTGGCGTTGCGATTATTCGTGGCCGGACACACCGACACGGTGGGCAAGCCGGACGACAATCGCAAGCTGTCACTCGCGCGCGCAAAATCGATCAGCGCCTATTTTGTCGGACAGGGTTTGAAGATCGGAATTTCCTACGCCGGATTGGGTGAAGAGGCGCTCAAGGTGCCGACGCCCGACAACACCGACGAGCCGCAAAATCGCCGCGCCGATTATATTTTAGCGGCAGACAAGCCGGGCGAAGAGCCCGCGATTGCAGGCGGATCCCGCGCGAACTGGGTAAAATTACAGTAGAAGTGCACTCCGTCCTTTCGGCCGAAGTACCGCTCGTGGTACATTGAGAGTGCGTGGCTCGTGTCCATATTATCGAAATGGCTAGCAGTGAGTTGACTGCGGCTACGCGGGAGCTGCTCATCAGCGCGGGCCATCAGCCGATCATGTGCACCGCGAAACTTATTGAATCTAAAGATCCTTCTGTCGATTTGGTGGTGGCTGACACGGCTGCGGTGGATCGCTTTCCGCCGGGTGTAACCCCGATGCCGCTAGTGGTCGTGGACTCGGAGGCGCGGGTCGAGGCGGCTCGCGATGCCTATCGAAAAGGTGCGCTCGAGTACATTGTATTGCCGGCCGAACGTGATGCGCTGGTGAAGCTGGTGAGTCGAGCGACCGAGGCGTCGGATCCCGCGCGGCAACGTCGCAAGACGCCCACGGTCGAAGAGCTAGCCACTCTGAAAGAGCGGCTCACCATGCTGCTCGTTCACGATCTCAAAAATCCGCTCAGCATTGTTCGCGCCGATTTGGGACTGCTGGCGGAGTCCGACGATCTTCCCTTCGAGGAGAGACAAGAGATTTTGCACGAGGCGATCGGCGCGACCGATCGCCTACTCATGATGATCGTCGACTTGCTCGACATCGCGCGCGCAGAAGAAGGACGGCTCGCGCTCGCCAAAACAGAAATGAATCTAACGGCGATGATCGGAGCGGTGGCGAGGCCGTTGCGGCACATCGCGGCACGACGAAAAGTCACTTTGGTGTCGCAGGTCGAAGGAACGCTGCCCGCGCAGCTCGACGGTCCGCTGTTCCAGCGCGTGCTCGAGAACATCATCAACAACTCGCTTCGCTATGTTCCCGATGGTGGTCGCGTGCGGATCGGCGCGGAAAAGCGGATTAGCGACGGTACTACTTCGACTTATGTGTTTATCGAGAACAACGGTCCGAAAATTCCCGATTCGCTGGTCAGCCGATTGTTCGAGAAATACGGCGCGGTGGAAAACGGCGCGCACAACCACCGCGCGGGAAATCGAGGACTCGGCTTGTATTTTTGCCGCCTGGTGGTCGAAGCACACGGTGGAACGCTAACCGTTCGCAACCTGCCCGAAGGCGTCCGTTTCGAAATAACTTTGTGATCCCTCTCTAGGGATCTATCTCTTCAGAATAAGGACGAAAATTAGAGTAACCGCGCAGATCGCAGATATGCGGGTGCGGCGATTTACAGATCGCGCGGTTAGGTTAAAAAGAGATGGGATTTTAGTTAGATGGAGGGTAGGAGAGGGATCACTTTTCGGCGGCTTTTTTCTTCTGGTATTCCGACATCAGCACTTCCTGCTCCTGCTTGGGAACCGGCGAGTACTTGAGGAATTCCATGGTGAACTCGCCCTTACCCTGCGTTCCCGAGCGAAGGTCGGTCGAGTAACCGAACATCGCGTTGAGCGGAACTTCGGCGGTGGCGATGACGTAGCCTTCGGTGTTCTCCGAGCCGATGATGACGCCGCGGCGCTGATTGATCTGGCCCATGACCGAACCTTGGAACTCCTCGGGCGCCTGAACTTCGACCTTCATGATCGGCTCGAGGATGGTCGGCTTTGCGTCCTGATAAGCGTCGCGGAATCCCATGATCGACGCGGTCTTGAACGCCTGCTCCGACGAGTCGACTGCGTGCGACGCACCGTCGTTGACGACGATACGAACACCGACGACTGGGAATCCGATGAGCGTTCCCTTGCTGACCGCCTCTTTGAATCCCTTTTCACACGACGAGATGAACTCGCGCGGAATCGAACCGCCGACGGTGTCGTCGACGAACTCGTAGGTTTCGATCGCATCCGACGGAAGCGGTTCGATGAAGCCCATGACCTTCGCGTATTGACCTTTACCACCGGTCTGTTTCTTGTGGGTGTAGCTGAACTCGCCGCGCTTGGTGATGGTTTCGCGATACGCGACCTGCGGCTTGCCGGTCACGACTTCGCAGTTGTACTCGCGCTTCATGCGCTCGATGTAGATGTCGAGATGGAGCTCGCCCATTCCCGAGATGATGGTCTGCGCCGACTCTTCATCGCGATGAACGCGCAGGGTCGGATCTTCTTTGGTGAAGCGGTTGAGCGCTTTGGAGAAGTTGACCTGACCGTCCTTCTCTTTCGGCGCAACGGCCAAGGAGATGACGGCGTCCGGCACGTGCATCGAGGTCATGGTGACCGACGTCTGTCCGTCGGTGAACGTGTCGCCCGATGCGCACTCGACGCCGAAGAACGCGACGATGTCGCCGGCCGACGCGGTGGTGATGTCCTTCATTTCGTTCGAGTGCATACGAACGAGACGCGGAACCTTGACCTTCTTGTTGCCCGACGAGCAGTTGAAGACGAAGTCGCCCTTGGAAACTTTGCCTTGGTAAATACGCATGTAGGTGAGCTGACCGTAACGACCGTCTTCCAACTTGAAGGCGAGCGCGACGAACGGCTTGTCGGGGGTGCTCTCCAGGATGATCTTCTCTTCGTTCTTGAGCTGATCATGCGCTTCGTTGGTGACTTCGGTCGGGTTCGGCAGGTAATCGACCACGCCGTCGAGGAGCAGCTGCACGCCCTTGTTCTTGAGCGCGGACCCGCAGAACACCGGCGTCGCTTTGAGCTCGATGGTGGCGCGACGAATGACGTGCTTGAGCTTGGCGTTGTCGATCTCTTTGCCGTCGAGGAATTTCTCGGCGATCTCGTCGTCGAACTCGGCCGCCTTTTCGATCAGGTCGTGACGCGCCTGCACGGCATCGGCCTTGAGCTCCGCCGGAATCTCTTCTTCGCGAAGATCTTCTCCGTTGTCGCCGTCGAAGTAGAAGGCGCGCATCTTGATGAGATCGACCACGCCCGAGAACTTGTCCTCGGCGCCGATCGGCATCTGCA
>PLXG01000438.1 GCA_003153195.1 Myxococcales bacterium | reverse complement strand
ATGCTGGACGCGGGCTCGAAGTATCTGGTCCATCAACGCCTTGGCCAAGGTGGCATGGGCGTGGTGCACCTCGGAACGATGGTGACGCCCGCTGGTAAAAGGCCGGTCGCGCTCAAGCAATTGCTCCGCAAAGACGTGACCAGTGCTACCGCGCTCGAGCAAATAACCGCCGAGGCGAGGCTGGTCTTTCAGCTGACGCACGCCAACATCTGCCAGGTGCTCGATCTCGNNTCATCGTCATGGAGTACGTCGACGGATGCGATCTGAAAACGCTGCTCGCGCGCAGCGATGATGCCACGATGCCTTTGCCCGCCGCCGTCCACATCGCCAAGGAGATCTCCCAGGCCCTCGACTACGCGCACCGTCGCCGGGATGCCCACGGCCGCGCGCTCTGGCTGATTCACGGCGACGTGACCCCACAGAACATCCTGCTGTCTCGGGAGGGTGAGGTGAAGCTGGCCGACTTTGGCATCGCGCGCTCTCTCGTTGCTCAAGCGCCCGGAAACCAATTCCGCGCTGGAACGCCTGGATACATTGCGCCGGAGATTNNACGTCGATCAGCGCGCCGACATCTACTCGCTGGGAATGACACTCTACGTTGCCCTTGTTGGCGCCCCGCCAACGGGGGGGCAAGTGCAGGTGGAGACTCTCGCAAACAAACGTCCCGAGATTGATCAGGAGCTCACTCAGATCCTAAAGCGTGCGCTTCAACCGCGGCGCAGCGAACGCTACGCCTCCGCAGCCGAGATGCACCAGGCTCTTTCGCTTCACCTCGCACATCGGTATCCGGCATTCACGGCGGCCAAGCTCGCGGAATTGGTTCAGGCACGTACGCATGTATCGGAGGCTTCGTTCCCAGAGGAAGGTGTGAGCGTCGACCTCGTGTCACTCACGGGAACCGCCACTCTGCTCGCACCGATGGAAACAGTCGCGGGGGCGGAGATCTCCGGCGCGCCGCCCGGAACCCGTAGGGTCGCCCCAAAGACCGGCACACCTTCCCACCGTCGCTTGGCTGTTGCCGTCGGTACTGCGGTGGTCTTGATCGCGCTCATCACCGTGGGCGCTGGCTGGATTCGAATGGATCGCAGCCGCGCGGTAGCACCCCAACCGACCGCGGAAGCAGACGCACTCGCCGTGCAGGAGCCGCAGCCGCCGACGCAGCCGACGCCACCCGCGGAAGTCCTCGCACCTCCGTTGGAAACGACTCCACGACCGGACCGTAACGCTGTGCCGAGAGTGAAGGCAATGAAACATAGATCGTCGCGCGATCAGGAGCTTTCGCGCGCGGTTCCTGCTGAGCCCAAGGTCGCGCTGCCGAAAGGATCGCCGCCTACGTCCCAATCCAATCGCCATCAAGACGAGTTGCTCGCTCCATGAGACTGCTTGTCTTCGCCAGCGCCCTGTTGCTGATTGCGCTGACTGCACGTGCCGATGAGGCGGCGGACCCAACGCGCAGAGCGGAAGCCAGCAAGCTGTCCGTCCAGGGGAGCGCGGCGTGGGAGTCCGGCGAGTATCTGAGCGCGCTAGCGGACTTCGAAAAAGCCTATTCTATCTTTCCATCGCCCAACCTTCGCTACAACATGGGTCGTGCGCTGAGTGACCTCGGACGCGATCTAGAGGCCCTCGAAGCCTTCGAAGAGTTCATGGCCAAAGCGACCGACGCTCCAGAGAAGGCGCGCGGCATCGCCAAGGCGAAGATCGCGGTGCTGGAAAAACGCATTGCTCGGCTTTCGATCTCGTGCTCGATCGGGGGCGCCCAGATCACCGTCGACGGCAGAATTATCGGCAAGGCGCCGCTCACCCAGAACGTGCGCGTAGATCCCCGCGCGCATCAGGTTTCAGCCGAGCTCGCCGGCTATGCTCCTGGGCTCGCGGTGGCCTCACCTCGCCCCGGCGAGACGATCGAAATTCGGCTCCAGCTGCACAAGGTCGGTGTCGCTTCCACGCCAATCAAGAAGCGCTGGTGGTTCTGGACCATCCTTGGAAGCGCGGCCGCAGCTTCCGCGACCGCGATCGCTCTCGGCGTGCATTACGGAGTCCAATCGCCGCACCCAATTACGATTCATACCGATGCTTCCATGAGTCTCACGAAGCCGTGATGGATACGCATTAGATGAGAGTCGAAACCTGGCTACCACTTTTGCTCCTCGCGAGCGCGGCGAGCGCGTGCTCAACTGAGTGCCGATCGGGAACGATGTGGGTCACGATCAACTTTTCGCGCGACCTCGACCTCCGCGGTGTGGACCGTCTGAACGCCGCGGTTGGCGTGAACGCGGTCTCTTCGGCAACCGTTGCCGATGGTATTGTCTCCGGCACACTGGTCGAGCTCGATCTCGGTAAGGACGACTCGGGGAAGCCACGCTACCGGGCTGGCGACACAGTCGATTTTTTCGTGATGGCAGTGAAGGGAGAGACGCCGCTGGCGGCGGGCAACGGAAGAGTGACCCTCAGCCAGAGCTGCGCAAACATCGAGCTCACGCTCACGAAGATCACGCTCCCTGATGCCATCAACGTCGACCTGTCGCGGCTCGATGCGACCGACAACGCGATCGCTGACGGCGTCGCCGCTTCCACCATCCAGGTCACCGTCAACGACGCTCAAGGCGATCCGCTGCCAGGCGTGGTCGTCACATTCACAGCGACCGGCAGTCAAAACTCGCTCAGCCCGGAGATGGGAACCACTGATGATCAGGGAAGACTGATCGCTGCGCTTAGCTCGACGAGTGCGGAGATGAAGTCGATCACCGCCACGCTCGCAGAGGGAAAAGCGCTCACCACGCAGGTGACCTTCATTCCTGAAGTGGCAATCACAGCTTTGTCGGCGTCCGTGACATCAGGGTCCAGCTGCGTGCTCATCCACTATGCGGTCGTTCAGCCAGACTCTCAGCCCGTCGATGTCAAGTTCGAGTACGACGATGGGACGGGAAGATTCCGCGAATTGCCCGAGCTCGCGCAGAGCGGACTATCGTCGTCGCCCGCCGGTGCTCCACACTCGCTGCTCTGGGAGAGCGATCTTGAGCTGCTTCGTTCGGCGAGTGTGACCCTTCGTCTGACTCCATCGGTTGGTTCGCACGCCGGTACACCGGCAAGCTACGAGAATCTGAGCATCGCGAACCAGTTCAACTTGTTGGTTGCGCCGGAGCTTCCGGTCGGCGCAAATCCCGATTCTGTGATCGCCCGCGACTTCAACGGCGACGGTAAGCTCGACCTGGCAACCGCAAACAGCGGCGGTTTCGTTCGAATTCTTCTCGGCACGGGCGATGGAACCGTGATCCCCGCCGCGACCTATTTTCTTGGGGCGCAGCCCGCGTCGGTGATCGCAGGCGACTTCAACGGCGATAACAAACTCGATCTGGCGACCGCAAACAGCAGCGGGGGGAGCATCAGCGTGCTGATCGGCACCGGGGATGGAACTTTCGTCGCGAAGGCGATCTACCTCTTCGGGGAGATCCCCTATTCGCTCGCTGCGGGCGACTTCAACGGCGATGGCAATCTCGACCTGGCGACCGCAAACAATAGCGGCACGATCAGTGTGCATCGAGGCGCTGGAGATGGAACCTTTGTGAAGGGAGCCGACTACTTCGTGGGCTCAAACCCGCGGTCGGTGGTGGTGGGCGACTTCAACGGCGATGGCAAGCTCGACTTGGCGGATGCAAACACGGGTGACGCAAGTATTAGCGTACTCCTCGGTAATGGAGACGCTACGTTTCAGAATCCACTGACCCAATCGTTTTCTTCGTTTCCTGTCTCGCTAGCCACGTCCGACTTCGATGGCGATAACAAGCTCGACCTGGCAGCTGCAAATGGCTCTGGCGATGTCAGTGTGCTTCTCGGCGCGGGAAATGGAACTTTTGTTCTCGACGCCCTCTACTCTGTCGGCGCAGCCCCCTCGTCGGTCGCGGCGGGCGATCTCAATGGCGATGGCAAGCTCGACTTGGCAATCGCCAACTCGGGTTCCCGCAGCCTCAGTGTGCTCCTCGGCAAAGGCGGGGGAAAGTTTGGCGCCGAGGAGTTGACCTACTCCGTCGGGACGAACCCCAATTGCGTGACTGCGGCAGACTTCAACGGGGATGGCAAGCTCGACTTGGCGACCGCAAACACCGATGACGGTAGCGTCAGCATGCTCCTCGGCCAAGGCGACGGAACGGTGGTGGCGGCGGTGAACTACCCGGAGCCCGCCCCGGTCTCTTTAGTCACAGGTGACTTCAACGGCGACGGTGAGCTCGACTTGGCGAGCGCAAGCAGTGGAACTGTGGGAGTGCGCCTTGGGAGCACAGGCGGAACTTTCGCTCCGCCGGTGGAATACGCAGTTGGCGTGAGTCCCGCGTCGGTGGCTGCCGGCGACTTCAACGGCGACGCTGTGCTCGATCTAGCGACGGCAAACGCCGATCGGACCGTCAGCGTGCTGATTGGTAAAGGAGATGGGACCTTCGATAACGCGGCGACCTATTTCCTTTATTCCCTTCCGTCGTCGATGACAGTCGGCGACTTCAACGGCGATGGGGCGCTGGACCTGGTCGCCGCAAGTTTCAATGGCGCCACCCTCAGCGTGCTCCTCGGCTTAGGCGATGGGACCTTCGCACCGACGACGGAGTATCAAATTGGAGTCAATCCGAAATCGGTGGTTGCAAGTGACTTCAATGGCGATGGCCAGCTCGATCTGGCAACCGCAAACTCGAGTGCCGGCAGCGTCAGCGTGCTGCTTGGCGGGGGAGACGGAGCGTTTGTTCTGACGGCAGAGTACGTGGTGGGCGTAAACCCCATGTCAGTGTCCGCGGGTGACTTCAATATGGACGGCAAGATCGATCTCGCGATTGCAAACTCCGGTGATGGGACCGTCAGCGTACTCATCGGCAAGGCGGATGGAACGTTCGCTCCCGCAGTGAGCTCCGCCGCCAGCTCCCCTTGGTCCATAGCGGCTCGCGACCTCAATGGGGATGGCAAGCTCGACCTGGCGACTGCAAACGCGAACGATGGGAGCATCAGTGTGCTCCTCGGTGAGGGCGACGGAACTTTTGTTTCGGGTGTGAGCTATTTCACTGGTGGAAGACCGAAGTCCGTCTGCGTGGGCGACTTCAACAGGGACGGCAAGCTCGACTTTGCGGTTGCCATCGGCCCGCTCAGCCCGCCGACGGCATTAGGCAATACGGTGACCGTCGTCCTCAGCACTTGGCTCGACCGCTGCCAGTAGCGGCGAAGACCCAGCGCGTGCTTTCGGCCTATCAGCCGGAGCCAAAAAGGCAGATGCAGGTCAGCGTTCCGTTTAGCTCGTTGCAGGTTCCTGGCGGCGGGCACGGGTCGTTGGCCAGACATGGACGTCGATGTCCTTGCGCTAAGGCACGAGCCCCGTGGCGAGCGGATAGTTGTCTGCGTCGTGCCAACGGCGATGGCTAGATCGAGGCCCAGCTCCCGCAGGCGCCGAAGAGCGCACCGACGGACAATAACTGTAATGAGGCGATGCGGAGACGAGCCCCGACGGCAGTCTGATACTGCGCTTCGGGTGCCTACCCCCATGGGGGCGGAGTCTCGAAAAGGGTTTTCCTGTGGTTGGACGTAGGCGCCGTGCGGCACGGGACCTGCTGAATACCAGGACTGGAGGGAAAAATGAACATTTCGATCATTCGTCAGATCTCCATGGGTGCGCTCGGTCAGTATTGGACGCTGTTTGCAGGGGCGGCGCTACTCTCGATCGCCGCCTGTAACGGTCAGGTCGATCAAGCCGCCACGGACACGCAGGCTGAGGCGTTGACACTCAATTGCGGCGGTTCAGTCACCCTGCAAGCCAACGGGAAGGGGTTGGCAGGGAAGGATTTCATCATCTACAGTTGCCCCACTGCCGGGCCCTGCAACCCACCCCGAACGACGGATCTCCAAACCCAATGTGACAACTCCATCGTGGCAACTGAAGCGAGGGATGACGCCTCGGGACAAGCCATGACTAGCTGTGAAAACCGCGAACCCGCACAGTGCGCATCGTTCAGTTGCCAAGGAGCATGCCCAACCAAGTCCTGCTTTCCGCCCCCCTGTACCGGAAGCGCCGATGTCAATTGCACGCTGTCTGGCCTGTCTCCCGACCCTATGAACCCAGGTCGGTCGATCATCGCCTGTGGCTGCGTAGCAACAGCGACCGCTTCGGCGAGCTGGGGGGCCAGTTGCGGAACCGGACCGGGCACCGGCAAAACGGACACGAGCACCGACAC
>PLXG01000307.1 GCA_003153195.1 Myxococcales bacterium | reverse complement strand
GAGATTAACTTTCGCGCCAACATCCACGGCATGAAGCAGCTCGGTGTCGAGTGGATCCTCTCGGTGTCGGCGGTCGGATCGCTGCGGGAAGAGATTCATCCCGGTCACATCGTGGTGCCCGATCAGTTCATCGATCGAACTAGGCAGCGCGCCGGCACTTTTTTTGGCGACGGCATCGCGGCGCATGTCACGTTCGCCGATCCGATCTGCGGCCCGTTGGCGAACCATATTCATGACGGTGCCAAACGCGCCGGCGCTACCGTTCACAAGGGCGGAACCTACGTGGTCATGGAAGGTCCGCTGTTCTCGACGCGAGCCGAGTCGCGCATGTATCGCTCGTGGGGCGCGTCGATCATCGGCATGACCAATCTGCCCGAAGCCAAGCTCGCGCGCGAAGCGGAGATTTGCTACGCGACCATGGCGCTGTCGACCGATTATGATTGCTGGCGAGAGACCGAAGAGGCGGTGAGAGTCGATCACGTGCTCGAGACCATTCGGAACAACGTCGCGCTCGCCAAGCAGATCGTCAAGAATGTCGCCGAGCAAGTTCCCGTCGAACGCAACTGTGAATGTAAAGACGCGCTCGAGCACGCCGTCATGACCGCGCCCGATGCGATTTCGCCCGCGGCGCGCCAGCGACTTGGACTTTTGATGAGCAGATATTGGGGGACCGGTAAATGAGCTCAGATAAAATCAGCTCTTTGGTGGTAGTGGGCTCGGTTGCGCTCGATACCATCGAAGCGGGACCGCCGACCAAACGCGAGACGCGCCAGGATGTGCTGGGCGGATCGGCGTCGTTCTTTTCGGTAGCGGCTTCCTATTTCGCGCCGGTCAAGCTGGTGGCGGTGGTAGGCGAAGATTTTCCGAGAGAGCACACCGATCTATTCGCCAAAAAAGGTGTCGCACTCGATGGGCTGGAGCGGGCCAAAGGGAAGACCTTTCGCTGGAGCGGACGTTACTCCGACGATTTGTCGTCGCGCACCACGCTCGACACGCAGCTGAACGTCTTCGCCGAGTTCAATCCCAAGCTTCCGTCGGCCTGGCAGTCGCCCGACCTGCTCTTCCTCGGCAACATCTTGCCAACGCTGCAGCTGTCGGTCCTCGAGCAGGTGAAAAAGCCCAAGCTCATCGCCATGGACACCATGAATCTTTGGATCGACACCGCCCGCAAAGATCTCGGCCATGTGCTGTCCAAGATCGATCTCTTGTTCGTGAACGACGAAGAGGCGCGCCAGATCTCCGGCGAGCACAATCTGTCGCTGGCAGCCAAGGCAATCATCAAGCAGGGACCGAAGACGGTGATCGTAAAACGTGGTGATTCGGGTGCGCTCTTGTTTCACGAGGACAAAGTTTTTGCCGCGCCGGCCTACCCGCTCGAGACCGTCTCCGATCCGACCGGTGCGGGCGATACCTTCGCCGGTGGCTTCATGGGATATCTCGCGAAGGTGGGCAATTTGTCGGCCGAGTCGATCCGGCGCGCGATGTATTACGGATCGGTGATGGCATCGTTCTCGGTCGAGGCGTTCTCTCTCGATCGACTGCAGGATCTGAAGCACGAGGAGATCGAAGCGCGCTATCGCGCGTTTATAGGACTCACGCACTTCGAAACGCTCAAGCCGCTTTAGACGCCGCTTCGAATTCATGGAATTCGTCACACATTCTCTCGAAGAAACGCAGGCGCTCGGCGAACGGCTCGGCCGAATCTTGATCGCCGGCGATGTGCTGGCGCTGCAAGGTGAGCTCGGCGCCGGCAAGACCTGTTTCGTCCAGGGACTGGCGCGCGGGTTGGGAATCGATCGCGAGCGTCGCATCGGTAGCCCCACCTTCACGTTGGTGAACGAGCACTCGGGGCGGCTCACCCTCTATCACATCGATCTATACCGCCTGCGCGACGGGCTCGAGCTCGACGAAATCGGCCTACGAGAATATTTGGAGAGCGGCGGAGTGGCGGCGGTGGAGTGGTTCGATCGCTTCGCCGATCACAAGCCGGCCGATCGCATCGAGATTCTCTTTTCGCGCGATGACGAAACGACGCGAACGATCCGCTTCGAAGGTCATGGCGCGGGTGAAAAGAGACTCTTCGATTTTTCGTGATAGGCTGCAACGGAGGTGAGGGCATGGCAATTCGAGGACTGATGGTACTGCTTCTTCTAGGTGGCATCGCCAGCGCGCAGCCTAAGAAGGCGCCGGCTGGTGCGCCCACCAAAAGTGATCGCTATGGCATCCCGCTGGTCGACTCGCACGAGTTGGTATCGAACGTCGCGATCGTGGGTCTGACCGGTACGCCGACTCAGGGGCTCATGCGCGCGATCCACGCTGCGGAACATGCCAAAGAGCCGCTCGCCACCGACGATCAATCGCCGGAAGCGCCGGTGTGGATGTTCGGCTCTCCGGTCACGAAAGTGAAAGCGCACACCTCGGCGGGTGACTGCTCGTTGCGCATCGAGTTCCTCGGATTCGACGGTATTGGAAACGATCGTTTGAGCGAGGTGGTCAAACCCGCGCATCTGGTGGTGCTGGTGCTGAGTGGAACCGAGACCAAGGACGTCATCGAAGCGGCGCTGAAGAAAATTCGCGGCGAAGTTCGTCCAGAGCGCATCGACCAAGTGGTGATCTGGGCTGAGCACGACGCCCCGGGGCCGTTTTCGGCGCCGTTCATTTCATCGAGCAAGGCGGGTCCCGCGGGGCTGTTGAGCGCGATTGTGAAGACCATCGCTTCGGGCAAACCGCCCGCGCCGCCCGCGCCGTAAGAACGACATTTCTCCATGCGCATTCTCTATGGTGTCGTCGGCGAGGGCATGGGCCACGCCACTCGCAGCCGTGTGATTCTCAAACACCTGGTCGAGCGCCATCAGGTCGAGGTGGTGGTGTCGGGGCGAGCGCATGCATTTTTGCGCGCGGCATTTCCCCAGCTCACCATTCACGAGATTGCCGGACTCAACTTGTCCTACCAAGACAATCGCGTGAAACGCGCGCGCACCGCTTGGGAGTTCATCAAGAAAGTTCCGGCTTATGCCGACAACTACGAAATGTTTCATCGCATCGGCGAGGATTTTCGTCCCGAGCTGGTGATCTCCGACTTCGAGAGCTTCGCCTACTTTTTCGCCAAGAAGTATGAGTTGCCGATCTTGAGCATCGACAACATGCAGATCCTCAATCGTTGCCAGCTCGAGGTGAAGATTCCGCACGACGAGTTGGCCAGCTTTCGCGGGGCGCGCGCGTTCGTCAAAGCCAAGCTGCCGCGCTGCGATCATTATCTCATCACCACCTTCTTTTTTCCGCCCACACGCAAAGAGCACACCAGTCTTTTTCCGCCTATTTTGCGCGAGGCGGTGCTCGATGCTCCGCGCTCGAATGGCGAGCACGTGCTGGTCTATCAAACGTCGGAGAGCTTTCGCGAGCTGGTGCCGGCGCTACGAAAGTTGCCGGGCACTTTTCATGTCTATGGCGCCAAGCGCGGGCTCACCAGCGATGAAGTCGAAGGCAACGTCACCCTCAAAGGGTTTTCCGAGGACGGCTTCGTGCGTGACTTGGCGTCGGCGCGCGCGGTGCTGGCCGGCGGCGGATTTTCGCTGATGGGCGAAGCCGTCTATCTCGGCAAGCCGATGTATTCGGTGCCGCTCAAGGGACAATTCGAGCAAACGCTCAACGCGCTCTACCTGCAAAAATTGGGATACGGCGAATACCACCGCGAGATCGGTCCAGAGGCCCTGGGACGATTCCTCGAGAGGGCGCCGGAGTACGCGCAGAATTTAAAGGCGCACGAGCAAGATCGGAACAGCGCGATTTTCGCCGCGCTCGACCGGTTGATCGCGGAAATCGCCGAGAAGGGCCGACTGGTCGACGACCAGGGCTGACGGTTTCGCTGGGATTTGCTGACCTGCGCTGAGATTTCGTCGCGATTATTCTTGCTGGCGCGACCGTTAGTGCGAAACGGCCTCGGGGACGAGCTCCACTCTAAATCTGTGGACAGCGTTGGGAAGCAGAATTCCAGGCGCGTTCTTAGCCGTCGTCAGCGTCCCTGCCCACAGATTTGCCCCGATGCCTTCGACGGCCATTGCCGGTTTTGATTTTTCTCGATCCGGATCCGACCTCAAACGGCGCGGAACGTCTCAGGCGTCGGGGCAAGGTTGGGGGCA
>PLXG01000099.1 GCA_003153195.1 Myxococcales bacterium | reverse complement strand
CCAGAATCTTGGCCCACTGCGCTTTCTTACGGCCCTGCACTTTATATCCGCCGAACAGATTAACGGATTGCGGCGTCATTCCGAGATGGCCCATCACGGGGATGCCGGTGCGGCGCAGAGCTCGGATCACCGAAACCATTTCTTTACCGCCTTCAATCTTGACCGCTTCCGCTCCCGCCTTGAGCATCCGGCCGGAGTTCCGGATAGCCTCAGAGATCGAGGCTTGATAGGACAAGAAAGGCATATCCGTTACCAGCAGAGACCGACTATTGCCGCGCGCGACAATCTTCGTGTGATAGGCCATGTCGTCGACGGTCACGGGCAATGTGGACGCATACCCCAGCTTCACCATGCCCAGAGAATCTCCGACGAGGACGATGTCGACGCCGGCTTCATTCAGCAGCTGCGTGGTCGTCAGGTCGTCGCTCGTGAGCGCGACGATCTTTTTTCGCAGGCGCTTCATCTCCTGGACCGCCAATACGGTAACCTTATCCATGCGCGGAGAGTTCCCTTAAACCCGCCTGAACAAAGGGCCGGTTTTGAATTTCAGGATGCGGAATGGTCAACCGAGGGTGCTTGATCGTTTTATTTCCGTAGAGCAGAATATCCAGATCGATAGTTCGGGGCCCCCAACGCTCGGCCCGAACCCGCCCCAGCCGGGCTTCGATGGAAAGTAATGCATCAAGAAGCTCAATGGGAGATAGCGCCGTTTCTATTTCTATTACACCATTTAAAAAGTCGGGTTGATTCGGCAGCGTACCTACGGGTTTTGTTTCAACCAAGGTAGAAAGCACACTCACTTCTATCCCTTTGGTCCGGCTCAACATCTCTACGGCGCGAAGAATGTTGTGTTTGCGGTTTCCCATATTCGACCCTAAACCAATAAAAACCTCCGTAAGGGCGGCCCCCCGTGGCCGCCCGCGATTTGGATCGGATGGCGGGACGACACGGGATGGCGGGCAGGCACGGGGGCCTGCCCTTACGTTGTCCATTTCACTTTCCTGATCCGTTCAACGGCTTCCATCATGCGCTTTTCCTCGACGGAAAGCGCGAAGCGCACATAGCCTTCGCCGCTCGGTCCAAATCCGACGCCCGGCGTGCAGACCACGCCCACGTCTTCCAGCAGCTTGCCAGAAGTCTCCGAAGAGGTAAATCCTTTCGGCGTGCGCGCCCACACATAAAAGGTGGCCGATGGTTTGGCCATAGTCCAGCCGGCTTTGGTCATCGCGTTCACAAACAGATCGCGGCGGCGTTTATAGAGCACGCGCATGTCTTTCACGAATTTCCCGGAAGCGGCGTCTTGGAGCGCGGCAATGCCGGCTTCCTGAATCGCCTGGAAAGCGCCGGAATCGACACTGTCCTTGATTGTCGCCAGTCCTTTGATCATCTCGGCATTTCCACAGACCCAGCCGATGCGCCAGCCGGTCATGTTGTAGGTTTTGGAGAGCGATTGAAACTCGATGCCGACTTCCCTCGCGCCGGGAACTTCCAAAAACGATCGCGGCGCCTCTTTGCCGAAATAGATTTCCGAATAGGCGACGTCGGAGGCGACGATGATGTTGTTCTTCTGCGCGAACGCGACCACGCGCTGGTAAAAATCGGGCGAGGCCAGCGCAGCGGTGGGATTGTTGGGATAGTTGATCCACATCATCTTGGCGCGCTTGGCGACATCGGCCGGAATGGCGTCGAGATCGGGCAAAAATCCATTTTCTCGACGGAGCGGCATAGGATAGACCTCGCCGCCCACGAAGCGCGTCCACGTCGCGTAAACCGGATATCCCGGATCGGGCACCAGCACCAAGTCGCCCGGATCGCAGAACGCGACGGGGAAATGCGCGATGCCTTCCTTCGATCCGATGAGCGCGCAACATTCTTTGTTGGCGTCGAGTGAAACTCCAAAGCGCGATTTGTACCAACCGACCGCGGCGTCACGAAAACCTTGCATGCCTTCATAAGAAGGATAGCGATGGTAGCGCGGCTCGGCGGCTGCTTTCTGCATGGCAGCCACGATGTGAGCCGGCGTCGGCAGGTCAGGATCGCCGATGCCGAGATCGATCAGATCGGAGCCGCTCTTCTTCAGCTCGATCGCTTTTTCACGCTTCTGCCGGTCTATATCAGCGAACAAATAGGGTGGAAGCGCGCGAATGCGACTGGCCAGTTCGATCTTCATGATTGAGCCTCGACGACGGGATTGCGCAGCACGCCGATGCCTTCGATTTCGATCTCCACCACATCTCCCGGCGCGATCGGCCCGACGCCAGGCGGAGTTCCGGTCGAGATGATGTCGCCGGGCAAAAGAGTCATGACGGACGAGATGAACGCGATCAGCTTGGGCACCGAAAAGATCAGATCGTGCGTCGACGAGTCTTGCTTCACCGCGCCGTTCAAACGCGTTTGCAGCTTGAGGTTCGTTGGATCCAGCCCGGAGACGATGCGTGGGCCGATCGGACAAAAGGTGTCGAAGCCTTTGGCGCGCGTGTATTGCACGTCTTTTTTCTGTAGGTCGCGCACGGTCACGTCGTTCACGATGGTGTAGCCGAAGACATAATCGAGCGCCTCTTCTTCTCGAAGTCGCCGCGCCGTTCGACCGATCACCACCCCGAGCTCGCCCTCGAAATCGGTTCGCTCATAGCCGCGCGGTCGTTCAATGGGTGTGCCGTTTTCGACGATTCCGCTGGGCGCCTTCAAAAAAAGCAGCGGCTCTTCCGGGAGCGCTTTGCCCATCTCCTGCGCGTGGGCGCGATAGTTCAGCCCGACCGCGACGATTTTAGACGGAAAGCGAGGTAGCCCGAGATGGTCGGCGATGGCGATTTCGTCAATCATACGGACGTTTATATAGCATAGCGACAGACTGTCGTCGGTGCTAAACTTGTCGCTCAGGAAATGGCCGAAGCGGCAGTTTTGCACGTCATAGGTGGGAACGACCGCGGGAAGCTTTTCGAGCTGACGCGGGCGGAGACTCGCATCGGCCGCGGTACCGACCAAGATCTGGTTCTCGCGGATATCGCGATCTCGCGTCGTCACGTCACCATTTTACGTGAGGGCAGTCGCTATCGCTTACGTGATCTCGGGTCGGGAAATGGCACGCTGCTCAACAGTCAAAAGGTCGACACCGTGCTTCTGAACGACGGCGATCAGATCGAGCTCGGCAACACCTTGATGCGATTCGATCACGGCGCATCCAAACCGCTCGCCAGCGCGGCTCCGTTGGTGTCATCGACTCGGCCGCCTGCGGCCAACGCGGCGAATACTATGCCGCCGCAGATGAAGCCGGCGACTTCTGCTCCGCCGGTAAGGGCGGCGAGCTTGGCGGCGCAGGCCGCGGCTTCCGAGTCTCCCGACGCCACTCCTTCCGACGCGATTTCCAATCCGGTGGCGCCGTTGCCGACCAGCTCGACCGATCGCGGCGCGCTCGAGTTTGCCTTCAAGCTGGTCGACACGCGCGTGAAGCAGATCGCCATCTTCGGCGCCATGGCGGTGATGCTGTTCGTCGGGATGGGAATCGTGGTGAATCGATTCTTCTTCGTGAAGCCGCAAGTGGTGGCCAGCGACGCGGAGCAGGCCTATCGGCAGGGCCTGAGACAGTTTGCCACGGGAGACTACGCGCAGGCGCGACTGAGCTTCGCCGAGGCTGCCAAGCTCGAGCCGGAATCGGCCGAAGCCAAGCGGTATGTCAGACAATGTGACACCGAGGTGAACGCCAAAAACGCGATGGACAGTGCACAGAAGTCGCTGGCGGCGCAGCATTACGTCGATGCGGAGAAGGCGCTGTCGTCGGTGGAGTCGATCAGCGTTCGCCATGATTCGGCCATGGTGCTCTACAAGAAAAATGCACAGGCCGCTTCGGTAGAGCTGATCGATTTGGCCCGCCGCACGATGTCGACCGATCCGAAAGCGGCGAGCGATCAGTTGAACGACGCGCTCAGATACGATCCCGAGAGCCGCGAAGCGCGTGATCTGCTCTCACATCCGCAAAAAAACACCACGCCCACTACGCCGTCGACACCGGTGTTCGTGAAGCAGTCCGAGACGACTGTTTCCAAGAAACACAAGGAAGTCGATTTGGCGCCTCTTCCTCCCTTGAAAGAGGAGAAGATTTCCAAGGGAGGTGGCGCGCTGATCGAGTCGCGCGTAGCGATGGTGGCCTATCGCGGAAAAGATTTTGCGACCGCCGAGTCGGCGCTTCGCCAGGACGCCAAAACGCAAAGTGGAAAACAGGCGCAGCGACTGAATGAAGCGGCCAATGACCTGAAGCAGCTCAAGTCCACGCTCGACCGCGCGCAAGGCGAAGAGCAAAAGAGTCCCGATCAAGCGGTGAAAGATTATCAGACCGCGTTCAATCTCGACGCCAAGGTGAGCCGCGGCGTGCAAGCGCCGTACATTCGCGGAAAGTTGGGCAAGGCGCAGAATTCGTGGGCGCAGCAGGCGTTTCAGCAGGGCAAGCTCGACGAGGCATTCCGCGCCGCGCGCGAAGGACAAAAGATGGGCACTGGCGACGGTGGCGTTCTCAAGCAGCTCGAAGGAAAAGCGGTCGAGCTCACCAACAAAGGGCTCAATGTGCAGAAGAGCAACCTGACGCAGGCCAAGAGCTATTGGCGAATGGTGCTCAAGATCGTGCCCGACAATTCAGCCACCTATCTCAAGGCCTACAACTTGATCAACAACAGCGTGGGTCCGCACAAAGACGAAGACGAAGACTAGTCACGCGCTCGTGTTCAGTCGGCGCTGGAGATTTTTTTCCAGCTGGGATGTTTGGCGATCAGCGCCAATGCGTGCCGAGTGAGGCTCTTGCCGGGATCGGTGTGATACCAGGTTGAGGCGCCTGACGGGTGCGGCAGCGGAACGATGTCGAACTTCACGCCGTATTTCTCGATGCGCGGCTGCTGACCGATGGTTTCCACCAGCGGCGCGTCGGGCAAAAACTGCGAAATGGCAAGCTTGCCCACCGGGATGATAAGCTTGGGTTCGAGCAGCTGAATTTCTTTTTCCATCCAACCGCTGCAGTTTTCGATTTCCGGATCGGATGGAACGCGATCGCCGCCTTTGGGATTTTTTCCCGGAAAGCAGCGACAGACCGCGGCCATGTAGACGCTCGCGCGAAAGGTCGGCTCGTCGACGCCAATAGAGGCCATCCATTTGAAGAGATTTTTTCCGGCGGTCCAGGCGAAGGGACGACCGAGCTTCGGCTCTTTGTCCCCGGGCGCTTGACCGACCAGAATGATCTCGGAGACGACAGGCCCACCGCTCACCACCGGCCCGAACATCTCTGGGCACATGGCGCAGGTGCGCAGCTTTTTGACGTGCGATTCGATCAGCTTGAGCTGCTTGGCGCGAATCACGCCGGCTCCTGTTGCGTCATGCAGTGCAGCGTGCCGAGCCCCCACACCAGATCGACGGCATGAATGCCGATCACTTTTCGCTTGGGAAAGAGTGACCGCAGAATTCCGAGCGCGACCGAATCGTTGGAGTCGTTGAAGGTGGGCATCAGCACGGCGGCGTTGGTGATGTAGAAGTTGGCGTAGCTGGCGGGCAGGCGAAGTCCGTCGAACAGCAGCGGTGCCGGCATGGGAAGCTCGACTACGCGCAGCTTTTCGTCCGACTCATTGGTCATCCGTCGCAGGCGGCGAAGGTTCTCGGCCAGCTTGGCATGGTTGGCGTCGCGTCGATTCGATTCGGAAACGCATACCACCGTACGCGCGTCGGTGAAGCGCGCTAGATCGTCGACATGGCCGTGCGTGTCATCCCCGACGATGCCATCTTTGAGCCAGAGAATTTTTCGAACGCCCAGATTTTCGCAAAGCGCAGTTTCAATTTGCGCGCGCGTGAGCTGAGGATTGCGAGCTTGAATCGGGCTGAGTAGACATTCTTCAGTGGTGAGCAGCGTGCCGCAGCCGTTCACGTCGATGGAGCCACCTTCCAGCACCACGCGTCGTCCGTCGACGATTGGTTTGATTTGCGGAATTTTTCGGCGCCGAGCAATCTGATCGGGAATTGCGTCGTCGAGCTTGTGGTTGGGATATTTTGCCCAGCCGTTGAACTTCCAGTTGCTGATGGTCAGCTGTTTGCCGCGCTTCACGAAGATCGGACAGAAATCGCGGGTCCAGCTGCGGTCGGTGCGCGCGCGAAAAAAGTCGACTCGTTTCAGATCGACGCCGGTGCGCTGCAAAACTGAAGTGGCGGCACGTTCATGCGCGGCGTTGTCGACGAGAATGCGAACCCGTTCGCCCGGCACCACATGCCGAACAAACTCTCCGTACACCCATTGAATGTTTTCGAACTTGCCCGGCCAGTCGAGCTTTTCATGTGGCCAAGCGATCCAGGTGGCGGCGTGGAGCTCCCACTCTGCCGGCATTCGTGATGCGCGCATCACTTGGAGAAGCGTTTGGTGAGGTCGCCGTAGGCGTCGATGCGTCGATCGCGGAAGAAGGGCCAATTGCGGCGAGTGTCTTCGATGCGACGGCGATCGCACTCGACGACGATCACTTCTTCTTTGTCGCGTGATGCCTCTTTCAGCACCACGCCCGAGGGATCGGCGACAAACGAACCGCCAAAAAATTCGATGCCGTCGCCGCCGGCCGGTGTTTCATGTCCGATGCGATTGACCGCCACCACGTAGAGTCCGTTGGCGATGGCGTGTGAGCGCTGAATGGTGTGCCACGCGTCGGCCTGTTGCGCACCGTACTGCGCCTTTTCTTTGGGATGCCAGCCGATCGCCGTCGGATAGAACAGCACNNAATGTGCATCTTGCGATAGATGCCGGCCAGCTCGCCGCTGGCATCATGCACCGTGGCGGTGTTGTGATACACGCCGGCCGTGCGCCGTTCGAACAGCGAGCCGATGATGACGATGCCGAGCTCTTTGGCCAGCTTGCTCAGCGCATCACTCGACGGTCCGGGAATCGATTCCGCTAGATCGAAGAGTGCGGTGTCTTCCTTCTGACAAAAATATTGCGAGCAAAACAGCTCCGGCAGGCAGACGATCTGCGCGCCTTGTTTGACGGCTTGTCTGACAAAATCTAGCGCGCGATCGAGGTTTACCTGTCGATTGGTGCCGCAGCGCATCTGAACCAATCCGACTCGAAAAAGAGGGTCCATGCAGTCACTCTCTACCACGCAAAGAGGTCACGCTCTACTATGCAAAGCCGTTGAAATGTTGACGCTTTTTAGATGAACCGCGCAGATTGGTTTTTGCCCATGGAGTCAATATGCGGTTTTCGCGGGACGCTCAAAAAAACTAGTTATTCAAATAGTTTACGACCCTAGAGAGTGACCTATGGCAGTGCGGCGTGGATGACGGTGACGGTGGTGGGCAACCACTGAAGAAGCGAACGATTGATGAAATCGACCAGCGGAGTCCACATGAGGATCATCACCAGCGTCGGCACCGCCATGATCGAGATGGTGGCCGTGTGCACGCGCGACAGCGTCAGCGGCGCGGCGCCTTCCGGCGGCTGTTCGAGATACATCGCTCGCAAAATTCGCGCGTAGTAGTAGAGCGAAACCGCGCTGTTCAAGACGCCGATGATGGCGATGGTGACCATGAGCGTTCCGCCCTTGGCGATGAGCGCGTAAAACACATAGAACTTACCGACGAAGCCGGCCATCGGCGGCAAACCCGCCAGCGAAACCAAAAATACCGCCATACAGAACGCGGCCAGCGGCGCGCGCTTGCCGAGCCCGCGATAGTCGAGCAGCTCTTCGCCGAGTCCAGCGTCGCTCATGGCCATGATCACCACGAAGGCGCCGATGTTCATGAACAGATAGGTGACGAGGTAGACGGTGATGGCCAGATTACCTTCGTGCACACTGGTGCCGCCGGCGCTGGCGGCAGTGAGGCCGAGCAGCAAATATCCAGCATGTGCGATCGACGAGTAGGCGAACAGACGCTTCAAGTTCGACTGCACCAGTGCGGCTAGATTTCCCAGCGTCATGGTGGCGCAGGCGATGATGCCGAGCAAAAGGGGCCAGGGATTCGATGCGTCGAGCCCGCTGCCGACGCTCGACGGAATGCAGCCGGTGAAGAAACGAATCAGCAGCGCAAAGCCCGCCGCCTTGGGTCCCACCGACAGAAACGCGGTGACCGGTGTGGGCGCGCCTTGATAAACGTCCGGACACCACATGTGAAACGGCACCGCCGCGATCTTGTAGCCGAATCCAGCCAGGCACAGGATCACCGCCATCACCACCATCGAGCTCGACGATCCGGCGACCGCCACGCGCACCGCCGAGAAGCTGGTCGATCCGGCCGCGCCGTAGAGCAGCGACATGCCGTACAGCATCACGCCCGACGCCACGCCACCATAGATGACGTACTTGAGGCTGGCTTCGGCCGATTGACGATTGCGCCGACGAAATCCGGACAGGATGTAGCTCATGATCGAAACGGTCTCGAGCGACAAGAACGCGGTCAAAAGGTCGGTCGAGGTTGCCATCAGAAACATGCCGAGCGTGGTGGTCAGCATGAGTGCATAGAACTCGGCCGACTCGGTGTCCTTCTCTGGGCCGGCGCTGTAGTCGACCGCGTCGCGCGCGCGCGTGGCAGCCAGTCCGACGAAGAAGGTGGTCACGATGAAGAAGATTTTGAAAAAGTCGCCCATCGGATCGTGCGCCATCAAACCACCGAACAAGCCGAACGCGCGCGATGAGCTCCAACCGCCAATCACCGCCAAGAGCGTAGCGCCGAGGCCGACCGAAGCGATCATGGCGCTGCGTTTCAGATTCGGTTTGCCGACGATCAGATCGACCAAGAGCAGCGCCAAAATGGTTACGCTGAGAATCGTTTCCGGCAAAAAGTGCGAAAGACTTTGGACGTTGTCGAGCACGGTCTTCTCCTAAAAGGCGTAGCTGAGCGTCACTGCGCCGCCCGACGGCGTGAACAGAACACTGGGTCGCCACAGCCTCTCCATCCGCTTTCCACCCAAGATATAACTGACGATTCCGCCGGCGATCATTCCGGCGCTGACGACGCCCATTCCGAGCGCGACCCAGCCCTCCTCGTGCTGCAGGAATGTGCAGGTTGGGCAGGATTTGTAACGAGCATCGATCGCGGTACCGAATGCCCCGAGATTGAGTGCGGAGCCGACACTGATCAGGATCGCACCCATCGTTTTCAGTTGGTGTGCGTCTGAACGTTTTTCATTTTTTATCGAAATTGGATCGCGCCATAGCACTTCGGCGTGCGCCGTTTTGGGCACCGAGAGCAGCGTGATGGCACAGAGAAGAGCCGATCGCATGATTACGGCATCACCGCGAGCGATCCCGCCGCGAGGTGGCCGGTGACATGGCCCCAGTGGTTCAGAAGATCATTTAGGCCGGGGCCGATCATCTGCAGAATCGGCATCGGGTAAAATCCGAGCAGGAGCACAATCGCCGCCATCGGCACTAGCGTTAGCGTTTCGCGCATGGTGAGGTCAGGGAAGATGGTCTTGTCCTTCCACTGCGCATCGTTCCACTTGCCGAGCTGAATGCGCTGCAGCGCCCACAGGTGATAGGCGGCGGTGAAGATGACGCCGGTCGCCGCCAAGATGGTGATGATCTTGTAGGTCGGGAACGCGCCCAAGAAGACCAGCGCTTCACCGATGAATCCCGAGAGTCCGGGCAGACCCAGCGACGCCATGAACGCGAAGCCGAAGAACGCGGCGTAGCGCGGCATCTGCGTGGCCATTCCGCCGAACTTGTCGATCTCGCGGGTATGGGCGCGGTCGTAGATCACGCCGACCAAAATAAACAGCATGGAGGTGATGGTGCCGTGATTGAACATCTGCATCATCGCGCCGTTGAAGCCATTCTGGGTGAACGCGGCCATGCCCACCAGGCAGTAGCCCATGTGCGAGACCGACGAGTACGCGACCAATTTCTTGAGATCTTTCTGTGCGAATGCGCAGAACGCGCCGTACAGAATGTTGATGGTGCCGAAGGTGGCCATGGCGAATCCGGCCCACTCGGTAGCCGTCGGTAGAATCGCGAAGTTGATGCGCATGATTCCGTAGGTGCCCATCTTGAGGAGCACGCCGGCCAGAATGACCGAGATCGCCGTTGGTGCTTCGACGTGCGCGTCGGGAAGCCAAGTGTGGAACGGGAACATTGGAATCTTGATGGCGAAGCCGATGAAGAGGCCCACCCAGACCAGCTTGGTGAACTCGATGCCAAGCAGTGGCGGGATGTGCGTGAAGCCGTTGTTGAGATAGGCCAGCTTCATGATGTCGAAGGTGTGCTTGGCGGGCGTGCCGTCGGCGAGCACGGTGGCGCTGCTGTTGTAGTAGAGCGCGATGATGGCGAGCAGCATCAGCACCGAGCCGGCCAAGGTGTAGAGGAAGAATTTGATGGCGGCGTACTCTTTGCGCGGACCGCCCCAGATACCGATGAGGAAGTACATCGGCAAAAGCATGAGCTCCCAGAACACGTAGAAGAGGAAGAAGTCGATGGAGCAGAAGGTGCCCATCATTCCGGTTTCGAGGAGCAGAAAGAGCGCGAAGTAACCCTTGAGCTGCTTGGAGATACTCCACGAGGCGCCGATGGCAATCAGCGAAACCAGCGCGGTGAGAATGACCATGGTGACCGAGAGGCCGTCGATGCCGACGTAGTACTCGACGTTGAAGGACGGAATCCAAACTGCGCGATGAATGAACTGCAGCCCGGCGTTGCCGCTGGCGAATGCGAAGGTGCGATCGTAGACAGTGTAGAGATAGACCGCGAGGCCCATCGGAACCGAGGCGGCGGCGAGCGCGATCCACTTGGCGTGCTCGGGCTTGAAGAAGGGTAGAAGCAAAATGGCCGCGCCGATGAGCGGGAAGAAGATCATGGCGGTGAGCAGCCACGACGTTCCGGCGCGCAGGCCGACGCCAGTCACGTGCGCCGACGCCGGATCGTGCGGATTTTCCGCCGCGTGCAGATCGTTCGAGTAGATCTGCAGTCCGCCGAACGACTGCTTGTGCTTGCCATCGGGCTTGTAGGTGACGGTGACACTCGCCGATTCATTCGGCTGCAGCGTCTTGGTCAAATCGCTGGCCAAAAAGACCGGCTGCTCTTGCACTACCGAGACGCGCTTCACTTCGAGCGGCGCGTTGCCATCGTTGGTGATGGTCACCGTCTGATCGCCGCCGCTTTCCGGGAATTCGATCGACTTGGGCGAGACTGAAAGCCGCGGCGAGAGCGCGATATTGGCGCTCCCGAAGTCCGCCGCCGCTGCGGGTGCTACCGCCGCGACCGGCGCTGCTGCAGGCTTGGCTTCGTCGGCGCTGGCGAGCGCAGAGGCGCATAGAAATGCAAACAGTACGGAAGTCCGCTTCATCGAAAGTTCTCTCCTCAAACGAGCGAAGTAATGACCACCAAAATGACGACTCCCACCACTACCGCGAGCACGTAGTTGTTCACGCGTCCGGTTTGTACGCGACGAACTCGACGACCGCTCTCTATGAACAACGACGCGACGCCATTGACCGCGCCGTCGACCAGATACTTGTCGATGGTCGCGCCGATCCAAGCCGCGCCGCGCGACAGCGTTCCCATCGCGTTCACCACCCAATCGATGATGTGACCGTCGAACCATGACATCGCGCGCGCCGAAGCTTCAAATCCGCGAATGAACGTGGCGCGATAGAGCTCATCGACGCGATATTTTTCGTAGACCAGTCGGTGCACGCCGGCCCAGTTCGACTTCATCTCGGCCAAGCGCGATTCCCACGCCTTGCCGTCTTTGTACATCATGCGCGCGACCAGCCAACCCGCCGTCGCCACACCGATCGACAGACACATGAAGACCAGCTCGAGCGTGTGATTTTCAGTGAACGCGCGCGCGCCCGACAAATAGTGCGCCGACAAGTTGGTTACCGGGTCGAGCCATTTCTCCAGCGAGAACGGATTGTGCTCGCCGCCAAACAGCGCCGGCCAACCGAGCAGCGGTCCGATGATGATGCTGGCCGCCGCCAGGAACATGAGCACGCCGGTGATGTTGATCGGCGACTCGTGCACGTGCGCCTTGTGCTCTTCCGACGGCGCTTTGTAATAGAAGGTCATGTAGTAGGAGCGGAACATGTAGAACGAGGTGCAGGTGGCGGCGATCAGTCCGACCAGCCAAATCACCGATCCCGGGATCAGCGTCGAGTTGTTGCTGAACGCCTTCCACAAAATTTCGTCTTTGGAGTAGAAGCCGGCGGCGATCGGAAATCCGGCGATGGCGATGCAGGCGATGAGATAGGTGAGCCGAGTTTTCGGCATGAGCGCAGCCAGGCCGCCCATGTTGCGCATGTCTTGCGGATCGAACGGATCGGCTTCGAGGCGCAGATCGCGCGGCTTGTGCTCGTCATCGCCGTGCTTGCCGTGCTCTTCGATTTCGTCGTGTCCACCGTGGCCGTGCGCGCCGTGCGCTTCGTGCTCACGATGATGGGTGAGCGCGTGCATTCCGTGGATCACCGATCCCGATCCGAGGAACAGACAGGCTTTGAAGCAGGCGTGGGTCAGAAGATGAAACGCGCCGGCCCAATAGGCGCCGACACCGACGCCGATGAACATAAAGCCGAGTTGCGACACCGTTGAGTAGGCGAGAACTTTTTTGATGTCGTATTGAAACAGACCGATGGTGGCGGCGAACAGCGCAGTAGCCGCACCGACGCATGCCACGATGGTCATCGCGCCCGGCGAAAGCACGAACAGGAAGTTGAGTCGCGCGATCATGTAGACGCCGGCGGNNCCGGCGGTCACCATGGTGGCGGCGTGAATCAGTGCCGAGACCGGCGTCGGACCCGCCATTGCGTCGGGCAACCAGACGTAGAGCGGAATCTGCGCCGACTTACCGGTGGCACCAATGAAGAAGCAGAGGCAGATGAGGAACACCAGCGGAATGCCCCACACCTCTTTGTTCACTAGCTCGTCGACCATCGGTCGTTCGCCGTTTGATCCAGTGACCGCCAGCTGATTGTGCAGCTCGCGGAAATTCACCGTCGGACCGAATGTAACTTCTTCGCGCTCGCCACCGATTGAGTGGGCGCCTTCGTGATGTGCCGCTTTGTGCTCGCCAGCCGCTTCGTGCTCGCCGCCTTCGCCGCCGGTTGGCTCTTCCAACATTGCGACCTTGACCGTCCGCGCGTGCGACGCCACATAGCCTTGCGAAGTCCACACGCCGCCGAGCCCCCAGAACAGCAGGAACAGACCGGTGATGAATCCCCAGTCACCGACGCGGTTGACCACGAACGCCTTCATGCCGGCCGACGCGTTCTTCTTCTCGGTGTACCAGAAGCCGATCAGCAGGTAGCTGCATAGACCGACGCCTTCCCAACCGAAGAACATGATGATGAAGCTGTCGCCCAAAACCAGCAGCATCATCGAGAACACGAACAGGTTCAGGTAACAGAAGAATCGCCAGTAGGCCGGCTCTTCCGACATGTATCCCGTCGAGTAGACGTGAATGCCGGTGCCGATGAGGGTGATGATGAGCGCCATCATTCCTGAGAGCGGATCGATGGCGAAGGCCATGTCGACTTGGAACACGCCGATGTGGATCATCGGGAAAACAGTGTCGTGGAGATAGCGCTCGTGCGCCGGCAGACCGAGCAGCGTCACGAACGCGAAAATGGCCACCACCGCCGCGCAACCCATGACGCCAATGGCGATGGAATGAACCGCGGACTTGCCGAACTTGTCTTGGATCTTTTTCCCGAAGAGGCCATTGATGACCGCGCCGATGAACGGAAACAGCGGCAAGAGGCGAATCAAGCTCCAGGGATGAACCTGCGTTAAGGCCGCGCTAAAGTTTTCCATTAGTCTCTCAGCGTCGACGTGTCGTTGGNNCGAGCGCGATCGCCGCTTCAGCCGCCGCTAAAACGATGATGAACAGCGCGAACACCTGGCCGCCCACGCCGCCTTCGACATAGTGCGAAAAGGCGACGAAGTTGAGCGCGGCCGCGTTCAGAATCAGCTCCACGCCCATCAAGATCGCCACCGCATTGCGGCGGGTAGCGACGGTGAGCAGACCGAATCCAAAGAGAATCGCCGAGACGATCAGAAAATGCTGCAGCCCGATTGCGAAGATCATTCCGGCACCCGAGTCGGCTCGTCGCCAAACTCCATCATCGGGACGCGCACGGTGTCGAGAATTTCAGGCATTCCTTTTTGCGCCTGCTTCACGCGGCGGTCCCCTTCTTTGGCGGCGCGTCGCGCGACGATCATCGCGCCGACCAGCGCCAACAGGAGCACCAGCGACACGAATTCGAACGGCATCAGATACTCGCGCAAGAACGCGTCACCGAGTCGCTGCGTCGTCGGTGCGGCCACGCCTTCGACTTCCGGCCATTGCGTCTGCATCGCCACGCGCGAGACCAGCGCAATCACCGCGATCGCCGCCGGTGCGCCGACCATGAGACCTGTCGAGATATTGGTGATGTTCATCTCACCGATGCGATTGGTGAGAAGCACAGCGAACAAGATCAAAACCAAAATGCCGCCGACGTAGATGAGCAGCTGTGCGATTCCGAGAAAATCAGCGCCCAGGTAAAGATAGAGTCCGGCCACCCCCGCCAGCGTTCCGAGCAGCGCGAACGCCGAATAGAGAATGTTGGGCGCGAGTGCGACACCGGCCGCCGAAATCACCACCACGGCCGAAAGAAGATAGAAAAAAAGTGTTCCTGGTTGCAGCTGAGCGAGCAGATCCACGCGAGGTCTCCGCGGTTTTTTTGACCGCAAGAAACGTAGACGGATTGGCGGAAATTTTCAAGGAATCTCTGCAGCTTAATTCGAAAATTTACTGCGGGAACGCGTGTTGGCAAACCACCTGATCGCCCACGCAGGTGCAGGCGCATCCATCGACCGTGACCGATCCGCCGAACGCGTTGCAGGTACTGCACATGAGCGCCGGGCAAAGCTCGTAGTCATCGGTGGCCGGACGACACTCCCATCCGCTCGCGCCGCACACTTCCGCTCGAGGCGCGCTGCCCCAGCAGACAATCCCTTTGCACATAGTCGACAGTATTCCGATGGTGCAGCTCCACGCTTCGCCGTTACAGGTGGCGTTGCCGAACGAGGCGCCGCCAGAGCACGACTGCACGCACAGGGGGGTGGGGAGTTTGCAGCTCGGGGCGGCGTCACCTCCTCCGCCGTCGGTGGGAATCGGCAGCGGCCGATCGACGCAAGCAACCGTACACGAGGCAACCAGCAGCGCCGTGAACCGGATCAGGGACGAACGCATCGCACCCACAAGGTTCCACCACCTCCGGACGGTTACTTTCGGANNTCATGTCGCGGGTCGACTGCGGTCCGCCTGGCTCGCACTTGAAGAGCTCGGCATCTTTGCCTTCGATCATCGCATCGGCGTAGGCGCGGCAAGTGGGCCAGCCGCAGGCTTCGCAATCGGTCTGCGCCAGCGCTTGGTCATAAAGCAGATTTTCGACTTTTTTGACGTCGTTGCCAGCCGCTTTGACCAGCGGCTCGAGCTCCTGCGCGCGCTTGAGAATGACCTCTTCTTTGACCACGTCGGCGGCGCCGCCTTTTTTCGCACCGACCGCGCCGTTTTGCAGCGACCAGTTGAAGGCGATCGAGTTGTACTCGGCGCCTTTTTTACGGGTCTCGCGCGCGATCTCGCCACGACGCTTGGTCGGTTCGACCACGCCTTTTTTCGGCTTGAACGGAACGACATAGTCGCCCGGTCGAATGAAGCGGAAGGTGAGCGATGGGAAGGTCGAGGTCGCGCCTTCGAACTCGCGGGTCATGCGAATGCACTTGGTCTGCTCGAGATCGCCGGGCGCCTTGGCATCGGTGGGACAGGACTCGACGCAGATGCCGCAGTACATGCACTTGCCCATGTCGATGTCGAAGCGGGTCATCACGCGTGTGTCTTCGACTTTTTCAATGTCGATGGCGATGACGTTGATGGGACAGTCGCGCTCGCACGCTTTGCAGGCGGTGCAGATGTCCATGTCGACTTCGAGGAATCCTCGATAGCGCTCGGGCAGCGAATCGACCACCGGGACCGCGGTGCGATCGGGATATTGCACGGTGGTGGCGCGCCGTTGCGACTGGGCAAGCGTGACCGCCAAGCCTTCGGCCGTGGTTTTGGCCGCGGCGATGATGTTGCCGAAGTAGCTGCGATTGCCTGAAATATTTTTGTTTTGGGCCATTTTATAAATTCGACTTTCCGAGCGCCTGGTTCAAAACCAGATCGGAATATCGCTTCTTATTATACCAGACTCGGCTCATGAACCAGGCACCCAGGCCCAGACCGAAAACGGCGAACATGGCCACTTTGACCACGGATTGAATGATTTCCGGCACAAGCCAGGTGTAGGCGATGGTTCCGACCAGGCAAACGAACGAGGCCGGAATGAAGTATTTCCAGCACAGGTTCATCATCTGATCGACGCGGAAGCGCGGCAGAGTCCAGCGGATCCAGATGATGACGAAAATGAAGAAGATGTCCTTGGCCAGGAAGACGACGGCGCCGAGCAGGTCGAAGATCAGGTGGTGCTCTTGGCGGGCCAGCCAGACCATCGGCAAGCGCGCGCCGCCCAGGAACAGGGTCGAGCCGACGGCGCCGATGATGAAGAGGTTCACCCACTCGACCATCGGGTAGAGCGAGAAGCGGAAGCCGGAGTACTCGGTGTTGTAACCAGACACCAACTCGGACTCGGCCTCTGGCAAGTCAAACGGAGTCCGGTTGCCTTCGGCCAGCGCCGAGATGAACCAAATGAAGAAGGCCACGAAGGTGAACGGATTGCGGAAGACGAACCAGTTGTAGGGCATGCCGCCCTGGGCATCGACGATTCGCTGCGTCGACAGCGAGCCGGTAATGGTGACGATCGAGAGCAGCGCCACCGAAGCCGGGAGCTCGTAGCTGATGATTTGCGCCGCCGATCGCATGCCGCCAAGCAGCGCCCACTTGGAGTTCGACGACCAGCCGCCCATGATGATCGAGACCACCACCAGCGACGTAACCGAGAGCAAAAAGAGTAGGCCGATGTTCAGGTCCGACACGATCATGTAGTGCGAAAACGGAATGATGATGAAGGTGAGAAAGACACCGATGAACGCCAGATACGGAGACATCTTGAAGAGGATCGGATCCGCTTCGGTGGGAATGATGTCCTCTTTCATGATCAGCTTGAGTCCGTCGGCGAGCCACTGCAGCCAACCGTTCGGTCCGACGCGATTGGGTCCGATGCGCGACTGCATGTAAGCGGAGATTTTTCGTTCCCAAACTACGACCAGACCGGCGATGATCGGGACCGGCAAGGCAACCACCGTTGCTACCAGCATGAGCACGATGGCCCACACAATCCACGACGGCAGCGGGCTCGGCGCACCGGCGCGCGGCAGGTCGAAGGTGACCTCTCGTCCGTCGAGACGCTTGATGGTCATGTGCACGCGATCGCTGCCGGCTTTCCACGCGTCTTCCAGATTTTCTTCGGTCCCGACCGGCTTGGCGTCGGCGGTCAAAATGGTGTCGCCGAGCTTGATGCCGGCGTTGGCCGCCAGACCCGCTTCGCCCTCTTGATCTTCGAGCTCGAGCAGCGTGATGACCCCGTCGTGGTTGGCATCGAGCTTGTTGAACTCTGCCGTCGAAAGTCCGTCGGGCTGACCGACCTTGGCCTCTTCTTTGGTGATCTTGCCGTCGAGAGGAGGCTGATCGAAGCGGGCCAGAAGATCATTCTTGTCGAAACGCACCTGCAGGTCGGCGACTTTCAGGCCGCCCACCACCGGCTCCACGGTCAACCCTAGCCACGAGGTCAGCGACTGCGGCGCCAAGTGGAGAAACGTCAGCAGTCGCTTGATGGCGTGTCCGCCGCCCCCGTTGGCCACACGCTGCAGGTTGTAGGGAAACAGATCGAGATCGTACTGATCGCGCGGATCATTCTTGTAAACCACTGTCTGCGCGCCGACGGTCTGCGTGACGCTGACGTTGCTGAGGGTCCGATAGTGCTGATGACCGAGCTGCAGCTCGAACGCCTCATCCACATCGAGCACGACGCGCGTGGGTCCCACTGCGCGCGCCGGTAGCACGATCGCGCCAGAGCGAGTCTGCACGGTGTCGAAGCTGACCACCGTAGGCGCACCGACGGTAAACGGATGATCGGGCTCGGCCTCGATCACCATCTTGTCGCCACGTGAAACCATCGTCGGGCGAACATCTCGAATTTCCGCTGCCTGCGCCGAGGCGCTCAGAGAAAATCCGATCAGCGCGACGAGTTTGGAATACGAACCAATCATCTATCGATCTCCGGAGCAACGATGTCGAGCGAGGCGATGAGCGCGACCAGGTCGGCCACCATCAGCCCGCGCGATTTTTCGCGAATCAGGCCCATGGCGTTGAACGATCCGGTGCGAAAGCGCGCGCGATAGGCGTTGGCGGTGCCGTCGCCGACCACGTAGACGCTCATGTCGCCCCGCGCTGCTTCCACGCGTGCCATGGCGTCGCCCTTGGGTTTTAGCTTCTTCGGTTGAATCCAAAATTCTTTGGGCGTCGATTCGATCTGCTCCATGCACTGACGCAGCATCTTGACCGATTCGCGCCATTCCTCGACGCGTACCCAGTATCGATCCCAACAGTCGCCGACCGTGCCCATTTCGCCTTTGCCGACGGCGACGCCGAACTTGAGCTTGGGATAGATCGAGTAGGGAATGTCGCGTCGCACGTCGAAGT
>PLXG01000078.1 GCA_003153195.1 Myxococcales bacterium | reverse complement strand
GCCTTGCGGAAGGCGTCGAGCATGGTGGTCTTTTGACCGGCGATCGAGAGCAAGCGATCGTTCGGAATCGTGATGAGCGTATCGACACACTCTTGCAGCGTGGCGATGCCCTCTTCCGCCTGCTTGCGGCGTTTCTTGCCTTCGAAGCCAAACGGCTTGGTCACCACACCGACGGTGAGCGCGCCACATTCGCGGGCGATCTGCGCGATGATCGGCGCCGCGCCGGTTCCCGTTCCGCCACCCATGCCGGCGGTGANNGGCGGTGACGAACACCATGTCGGCGTTGGCCAGCACTTCGGTCAATCGATTGAGATCTTCCAGCGCCGCGGTGCGACCAATGTCCGGATTGGCGCCGGCACCGAGACCTTTGGTCAAGGTCGGGCCGAGCGGAATCTTCATCGGCGCCAGGTTCGCTTCGAGCGCCTGCACGTCGGTGTTCGCGGCAATATAATCGACACCCTCCAGGCGCGATTCGATCATCGTGTTGATCGCATTGCCACCACCACCGCCGACTCCGATCACCTTGATGCGGGCTCGGTTAGCGGGCTCGTCGTCAAACTCCAAAAGCGCCATGTGTGTCCTCTCCTTTGCGCCGAGTCTCACGTGCGACTTTAGCCGACTCAGCGTTTCACCATTTTCAGCCGCGGATCGTCGGGGTCAATTTTTTTGACCGATTATTTTCTCACGTGAGACTTTTTTTCGAATTGAAACGGCCCGCAATATTCCGAGCGTGCGACTCATCGGGAAAGCCAGCTCGATCGGAATGAATCGAAATTAACAATCGCTTTCGACGTTCGGTGGGGACGCTCGAGAAAAGTCATAAGCTTCCGAGCTTTTCCATAGTCCCCGGAATCTCCTGTATAATACGCGACGGGGAATTGACTTTGTCGGGAGCGATTCAGGACCAAGGACGAGTGATTGGACAGGTGGTCGCCGGCCGCTATCAGATCCTGCGCCAAATTGGACAAGGGGGCATGGGCGCAATCTTCGAAGTGCGGCACCTCAAGCTTGGCCGCTCGTTCGCGATGAAGGTTCTCACCGAGCAGCTCTCTCAAAATGCGGAAGCGATGACTCGCTTTCAGCGCGAAGCCGACATCGTAGCTCGTCTTCGTCATCCCAACGTGGTCGAAGTCATCGATATCGAGCGGCTCACCGACGGATCTCCCTGCATGGTGATGGAGCTTTTGCACGGAGAAGATCTGGCTGCTCGATTGAAAAATCGCGGTCCGCTCCCTTGGGCGAGCGTCGCCAAGATCGCCGATCAGGTTCTCTCCGCGCTGGCGGCCGCGCACGATCACGGCATCGTTCACCGCGACTTGAAACCGGAGAACATCTTCCTGGCCGTCGACGACTCTGGGGAAGAATGTGCCAAGCTGCTCGATTTCGGCGTATCCAAAATTCGTTCCGCCGAGAGCCGAACCATCACTGTCGCCGATCGAGTGATCGGTACGCCCGCGTATATGTCTCCAGAGCAGGCTGACGGACGCGTGGCCGAAGTGGGACCCGCCGCGGACGTGTGGGCGATGGGCGCGATTCTCTATGAAATGGCGACCGCCAAGCGCGCGTTTGCTGCACCGAGCACGCCGCGAGTGATGTACCGAATTTGCTATGGCGTTCCCGATCCGATCTTACCGATCCGAACCGATTCGCCGCCGGAACTTGTTACGCTTTTGGACAAAATACTGTCGCGCGATGCGTCGCTACGTCCGACGGCAGTACAACTCCGCGAGGAGTTGCGCGCGGCCTTGACCGGCGCGGCCGAATTGCCGTCCTCCGTCTCGGCGCGAACCGTCTCCGCGCTCCAAGTGGCGCCCATCCAATTGCTTGCGACGACGCCCGCGCAGCAAGAGTTGGTGCGCGCTTCGAGAAAGCGTCCGGCGCTGATCTGGATCGGCGTCGGAGTGGGGATGGCGTTGGCAACCGCGATCGGGATTTTGTCGCGTTCGACGCATCGCTCGCCAACAAAGGCCGCTGCGACTCAAGCGCCCGACGCGAAGCCCGACGCGAAGCCCGACGCGAAGCCCGACGCGAAAATTGTGCGCTCAATTTCCGCACCGGAAGCAGTCGTGCCAACGTCTCCGCCTCCTGCGAAAGTGCCGGTCGCCAGCGTCGCGACAGCACCTACATCCATGTCCCCTGCGATGCCAAGGAAGGTGGCCAAACGACGTCTCACGGAAACCCATCCGACTCCAAAGGGGGAACAGTCGTCCACTCCACCTGCGCCTGACGCGAAGAAAAAAGGAGGGATGCTCGATCTATGAGATTCCTCCTGCTCTTGACGCTTCTTTCGACGCCGGTCTGGGCCCAGACGAACGGTGAAAATTCGAAAAAAAAGCTCGAGGCCGAACGGCTGCGCGACGTCGGAGCAGGCGAGTGGGAACGAGGCGACTACCTGCCAGCACTCGATCATTTTCGCGAGGCGTACGCGCAATTCCCCTCCCCCCAACTTACAGTTCAACATTGCCCGGGTGCTCACCGATCTGGGGCGAGATGTCGAGGCGATCGAAGCGTTCGAAATCTTTTTGCCTAGCGCAAGCGAGGCGCCCGCAGACGCGCGCGGCTTCGCGCAAGCTAAAATCGCGGTTCTCGAAAAACGCATCGCGCACGTCGAGTTGCACTGCCGAGCGGCGAATGCCGAAGTCGTTGTCGACGGTCGATCGGTCGGCCCTTCGCCGCTTGATCACACGTTCAACCTGATGCCGGGAGTTCACGAAATTTCCGCACAACTCGCGGGAAATCTTACGTTCTTGTCACACGTCACCTTGCTGCCCAATCAAACTCGATCAATATTCTTCAGGCGACCGTGATCACCAGCGGCGATTTTGACGGCGACGGGAAGCAAGATCTTGTCTTGGGAGACGGATACCACCAACTAGTTCACGTCATTATAGGCAATGGAGACGGAACCTTTCAGACCCAGACTGAACAGCTTCTAACAGGAAGAAATCAGGTCTTATCGATCGCGGTGACCGATCTCAACCGCGATGGCAAGCTCGACCTGATCATCGTCGGTGACGAATTCCAATTCTCGGTCATGCTGGGGAACGGGGACGGAACATTTCAGTTCGCCGCGGTCGAATTGTCGATCGAAACTGTCGAGAACGTAGTCGTGGCCGATTTCAATGCCGACAACGCTCCCGATCTCGCTTTCGGCTACGGAGTCGGCGTCGTAGGAGTTCTCCTCAATCGTCCGTTCGCCTCCTGTTTCTAGCGCGAAATCTAACTGCCCAGTCCCTTCCGCGCCTTGCGCAATTGCGCCAAGGATGGAATCAGCTCGTCGCACATTCCCTGTTTCGCAGCCGCGTCTACGAGATCGGACAGTCTCAAAAATGCATCTCGGGCGCGATCCTCGGCAGACGCGGCCTGGGCGGCCAATTCGATCGCGGCCTTATCGAGCGCCTCGATCTTTCGCTCATAATCGGCGCGCAGCTCGAGCAACTCTCGCTCGAAGGCGGCCAGTCTCTGTTCCAGGTTCTCGACCGCTGGTTTTCCGCCGACCTTCGCCTGTTCGCGCGCGAACTGAAGCTCGCCGATGGTGAACCGGAGCGATCCTTCACGGGTGCGAACGAACTGATCTAGCTCCTCGAAGCGCAGCTGAACATTGACCCTCTCGCGATCGACGCGATTGAGATCGACCTCCCGCGCTTTCGCTTCTGCCAGCGCAACCACGAGATCGACGTCCAGAGTTCCTTGGTCGAGTATAGCCTCTGCCACTTCACACACGGTGCCCTGGTACTGTCTTCGCAATGAGACAATGTCCTCGAGTCCGAGATCAGACGGCTCATACCTCGTCTCTTGGATCCGAGTCTGCTCCTCCTCTCCGATTGAGGCATCGAGTCCCACCGCCTCGATGACGTCGACCGAGCTCGCCGCGGCACGAATCGCAGCCAACAGTTCCACCGCAGTTTGAAATCGCTTCTCGGGCAGCTTTTCCAAACAGCGGCGCACGATCTCTTCAACCGCTGGTGAATAATTTCCGAGTGGGAAGGCCTCTTTCAATGTCTGGGGCATCTGGGTGACGTGGGCGTGGAGCACTTCGATCTGTCGCCCGACAAACGGTGGCGCTCCGGTCAGGATCTCGTACGCGATGCAACCAAATGCATAGATGTCGAGCAGTGGATTGCTCTCTTTGCCTTCGATCGTTTCGGGCGCCATATAGTTGGGCGTTCCAAACACTTCGCCTTGAACACTGATCCCGATGGAGTCCTGATGATCGGGCGCAAAGATCTTGGCGATTCCGAAATCGAGCAC
>PLXG01000179.1 GCA_003153195.1 Myxococcales bacterium | reverse complement strand
TTTAAACGGCGTTCGGCATGCCGGGCATACCAACCCAACGCCCCATCGGCAAAGTGCCGCCTCAGAGCGTCCCAGGCGGTTTTCGGCGGATTCTAGCAGCTGACAAAAGTCCCACACGGCGCCCTTCCCAGGGGTAAAGAATCCCAACGCCAAATAAAAGCAGCAGAAATAGCTAGATTGTTGATTTAGCACACGTTTTCATTTCTTTTTGCTGCTATTATCTTACCTCGGAACAAGCACTATCTACCTAAACCGGAGTCCCACATGAAAAGCAGCAAAAAGACCGTCAAGACCTCAGCCAAATCCACCGTCGCCGTCAAGTCGGTGAAGCCGACCGCCGCNNTTCGAGGGTGCTGCGGGATGCGGATTTCGCATCGGAAAAAAGATGGAGTTACCTATGGACAACGTCACCACGAAAGTGAGCGGCAATAGCCTCACGATCACGATCGACTTGAGCAAGCGATTCGGGCCGAGCTCGAGCGGGAAAACGATCATCGTCGCGAGCACGCGCGGCGCGATCAAGGTCGGCGACGTTTCTGTCGCGCTGAACGTCTACACCAAGGCGTGAACGCAGCCCGCAGCGCCCTCCGGCTTTCGAGGGTGCTGCGGGATGGCCGCCAACAAGGAGGAATTTCATGTGTGACACCGCGTACACGTCGATTCGCAAGCTGATCGAGCTCCATGCCCGCATTCAGGAAATGCAGCAATTGGATCTCGACCTGGGCGCGTCGCTCATCCAGCCACCGGTCGTGTGGACGTACGTCCCTCGGGAAGTCGCGCCGACGGCCGACAACCTGACGTTACCCCTTTTTGTCCAAATCCAGGCGGAGTGAGTTGACATGAACATACGTATTTCGGTTTTGGTTGCGCTGCTCGCGGTGCAACCGGCGATGGCCCTTGACTTCAAGGGCGTGACGCTCGGCGAGTGGAACTCCCCGGGCAAGCTGGCCGCGCTCGGCGTCGACGAGCCGACCGGAGCCACCGAGCTCGAAGGGCTCACGGTCTTTTCCAAAGTCACGATCGCGGCCGACGGAACGGTGCAGCGAATCGACGTCGAATTTAAGCCTTACCAGTTCGACACGATCGCGGCGGCGGCGACGCGCAAGTGGGGCAAGCCGACGACGTCCGGCACGCTGCCCATGCAGAACGGGTTCGGCGCGCAGTTTCGCGACCAGGTGCGAACCTGGGAGCGCGACGGCTGGACGGTGTCGATCTTTCAATACGTCGACAGCGACTCGGGCGCGCTGAGCATCGCGCCACACGTGAACGCGGCCGATCCGAGTAAGAGCCGGATGTAAGCAGCCTGCAGCGCCTTCGGCTTTTCGAGGGTGCTGCGGGATGCGGATTTCGCATCGATAAAAAACGACGAGTTACCTATGAAATCGACAAAACAGAAGTCGGCCAAAGCGCCGAAGCCCGATCCTATTGCCGTGAAGGCGGCGGCGATCCGGGCGAAGTTCACCGCGAAAGACCTGGCCGATATCCAGAACGATTTCGCCATCAGGCCTGCGGACCTTGCGGGCGTGGTCCGTTCGCTCGGCTCGTTTACTAAGGTCGAGGAACTGCTGAAAATGCTGGAGTCAGCCGACCGCCGCAACGCGGGCGACCTCAAAGCGTACGAGGATATCCGCGCCAAAGGCCTGGACGTCATCGACGATTGGCGGCTGGTGCAAACGAAGTCGGCGGCGAGCGCGCTGCGAGACGAGTTCCAGATTCGCGTCAAGCATTTTGCCGAATCGCGCAACGAAGTCGCGAGCCTCAAGGCGCGGCTGCTGGAGATCCAAGGCGGACTGCTACCGCCGACCATGAAGGCGCTGCCGGCGCCGGCGTCGTCGGTCGTGGAGGGCAAGAAGGTGGTCGAATCGCCGAAGGATATTTCCTGGCTCACGTTTCGCCGCTCGGTGCTCGAGGCCTGTTTGATGGTCGCGCCGAAAAAGGAAGTGCGCGCGAATCTGGTGGGCGTGTACCTGATCTCGCACCAGAAGGAAATCCGCGCGGTCGCGACCAACGGGCACACGCTGCTCCTGCATTCGACGCCGGCCGAAAAAGACCAGGTGCTGAACAACTGGCTGACGGCGGGCGTGATCCTGCCGCGCGACGAGCTCGCCCTGGCGCTCGGCGTGCTTGCGAAAACGAAGTCCGGTCCCGACGATGAAGTCTCCGACCTGGTGCAGATCGGCTACGCGCCTGGACATGGCTACGCGATCGTCAAGGATCGCGAAGATTTCGCGACCTTCCGGATGCGCGTAGTCGACGGCAAGTTCCCCGAGTATCAGAAGGTGATCGAGGCGGCCGGCTCGGTGCTGACCGGCGGCGAACGCGCCGCGCTCTCGGGCAACAGCTTGGCGGCGGAGTACGTCAAGCAAGCGGCGGTGATTGGTGCAAAATTCGAGTGCAAGGGTCTGACGCCATTCGTCGGCGAGGGAGAAAAGACTCCGGTGGTCATCACGTTTTTGGGCGAGCCGGGCGCGCTCTTTATCGTGATGCCGATCGGTGCCAAAGCCGAAGAGCAGATGCCGGCGCAGACCATGGCGCTGATCGGTCGCGGTCTCGAGGGCACCTTGGCGGCGCTCAAGGCGACGCAGACGCGGCAGAAAAAGGCGATGGCCGAGACCAAGGGCGACGATGTGAAAAAGTCGATGCAGGCGGTCATCGATGAGCGGGATCTGCGGATCGCCGCGGTCCTGCAGGCGATCAACGGCAAGAAGCTGGAAGCGCCGGCGGCGGCGCGTCGGGATCTGAACTGATCCTGATTCGAGGGAAAAAAATAGCCGCGACTGGTGGAGGCCAGCGCGGCTTTCGAGTTACCTAAACGACATGGAGCCTAGCACAATGACGACAGAAAAATCTAAGCGCACCACGGGGATCGAATGGACTGAGCACACCTGGAATCCCTTTGTCGGCTGCACGATCCACACGGCCGGATGCACGAACTGCTACGCGATGCGCACGGCGCTGCGGCTGCAGGAGTTCGGCCAGCCGAGCTACCAGGGCGTGGTCAAGGTGGTGAACAAGTCGCCGGTCTGGACCGGTCGCGTCAATCGCGCCAGCGAGGCGCAGTTCCGCAAACCGTTCAAGATCAAAAAGCCGTCGCTGATCTTCGTCAATTCGATGTCGGACTTTTTCCATCCGGAGGCGCTCGATGAGTGGCGACTCGACGCGCTCGGGGTCATGCGATCCACGCGGCACCAATATCAGGTGCTGACCAAACGACCGGAAAATATCGCGCCGTGGCTCGCGCGCAGCGGCTTGCCAATTCCCTCGAATATGTGGATAGGCGCCACGGTCGAGCGCGCTGACTGCGTGCACCGCATTGTTACGCTGCGAGACGTGCCGGCGAAGATCCGCTTTCTGTCGATCGAGCCTTTGATCGGCCCGGTCGGACCGATGGATTTGACCGGGATTTCGTGGGTCATTCTCGGCGGTGAATCCGGGCCAGGCGCGCGCAACATGCGGCCGCTCTGGGCGCGCGAAGTCCGCGATCAGTGCATCGCGCAGAACGTGCCGCTGTTTTTTAAGCAGTGGGGAATCGCTTACA
>PLXG01000052.1 GCA_003153195.1 Myxococcales bacterium | reverse complement strand
TGCGCGAGTGCGCGCGCCCACGAACCTCCGACGCCGACTCCCGGGACCAGCGAGGCAATGATGCAGGGCTTTCCGAGAATCAGAAGGACGGCGAGCACGGCGCCCTGAATGAGCGAGAGTAAGAGTCCGGCAACGTACGCAAAGAGAAGCGAGCACAAGAGAAGGAGCGAGACCAACAGGATCAGCGCGAACTTCGGCCAATCCGACAAATTGCCGAACTTGGCCCACGTATCGCCGACCGTGTTCTTCGTTTGTTCGAGCCCACTTAAAAGATCGCTCCCGCTCATCCAATGACCGCCGGTCAACGTGAGAAGGCCGCACACTTTCGAATATCCGAGGACGAGCGCGATCACCGCCGCGGTGCGGCCGAGCACATAGGTGACGCGAAACGTGTTCCCTTCGGTCGCCGCTCGGTAGTTCTCGTGAAGGATGAACAGCGCGAGGCACAGGGGAAGAAGCGCGAACTGCGCCATCTGATCAGTCTTGTCGGCCACCGTGACGAGCTGCTTCGCCAGGGCGACCGCAGCATCCGGAACATTGTGCGCGGCCGTCGCCATGAGCTTGGCGCACTGACCGAGCAGATTGCCGACGACATCCGTGTCCGCGTTCATTCGGCACCGAAATCGACGAGGGCCGTCGCCGAGACCGCGCCCACCTCTAGTTCGGTCAGGGCGTCCGACTGCGCATAGATAGCGTTGCGCGCAGAAATGCTCCTTCCGTACTCGACGGCCGTCCCCGCGCTATCTGCGCGCACCATCTGACTAAGGAGCCGCATCATCTGGCTCTGCTGAGCGAGCAAGATGAACGTGGCCTGCGCGGTGAGCTGTTGCGCGCGGCCTGGTGACGCACTCTGCGCCTCGTCGGAGAGACCCGCGATTCGTTTGCTGATCGAATCGTTCACCTCGTCTGCGGTTTGTGCTGTAGCGAAGCCCGTAGCGGCTTGCGACGCGAGCACGAGCTCGCGATCGATGTTGGTTCGGTTCGCGTTTAGGTCGTCTCTGAGCGGCTGTGAAATGTCCGCAGCGACGGCGGAGATCGCGCGGTACGCGGTGACCGGACTCGTGCTGCGCGTGTCTTGCCAGCGATCGAAGTTCGCGGTGGCGTCTTCGAGCCGAACGAATCCGGGGTACTCCCGGCTGAAGTCGTTCTTGAGATCGGAGAGAAATTCGTCAAAGGAATAATTGCGGACGCGGTCGATTGCGGCGTTCGCCTTCTGATAGAGGTTCGAGACATCGCGAACCGTCCCCGCCATTTGGTCGGCGGTATGGCTCACGTCGGAGAGCGTCGTTCCCGAGCTGATGAGTTCGCTCAAAATGCTCGCGAGCGTGGTGTTCTCTTCGCCGAACATCGATGCGAACACGGGTCCGGCAAAGACCAAACACGACAGCGTGACAATGACGGTAACGATCCATCGCGTCTTCATGTTCAGCCTCCGGCTGGTGCAGTGGTTGGAGCGAACTCGGATTCTTTTCGGCGAGACAGCGCGGCCGCTTTTGCTGCGCCCTTTGGATATTTTTCCGAGAGCACGCAGAGCCGCGCGAAGAGCGATCGATTTGGATACTGTTCTTTGATCGCCTGTTCGAGCGCGATGTCGCTCGGATCGCTCGTGGTCATCCAGTATTCGAGCGGCGAGAGGACAACGCGACCGACGAAGTGTTGCTGGCCGTGGAGTACGAGGATCTCGGTGAACTCGTACCGCCTCATCTCGAGGCGTTGAAAATGGTAGAGCTCGCGCTCGTTGAGCTGGAATTGCTTTCCGATCTGCTCGTGGTTTCGACCGTGACGAAGAAGATACGTCGTCGCCGAGTTGCCCATGAGCGCGGACGCGATGCTCGAGCCAGCGAAGTCGTCGACCGACTGCGAGATCGTCAGGATCGACGCCCGGTATTTGCGGGCCGTTCGATAAAGCTCTTCGATGATCCGCGCGCTCGACGGCGACGAGAGGAGCTGCCACACCTCGTCGAACACGATCATCTTGGCTTCGGTCCGGTCGCGCATGACCAGGTTCCAAATGATCCCCGAGAGGATCAGCATGACGATCGACTGGAGATCCTTCTGGGACTCGAGTCCCTTCAAGTCGAAGGCCGCGCAGTCAGCCGTGAGGGAAATGGTCGAAGGGCCGTTCAGAATCTTGGCCGCGGGTCCTTCCGTCCAGATGCGAAGACGCGCCGCCAAATCGTGCGCGACTGCGGCGTCCTCGCTCCCGGTCATCTGCCTCAGGGTGGTGAGCAGATCGGACAAGATCGGCGTCGCGTTCGCCGCGCGCCGGTAGGTCTCGGCAATCGCAAGACTGATGGTGGCGCGTTCCGCGTGGCCGAGTTCGGGGCGCAGGGCGTCACAGGCCATCCGCTCGACGACCGCGCACATGAGCTGATGCCGCGTTTGTTCGAGCGTGCCATCTTCGCGCACCACGTCCTTGGGGTCGAAGAAGAGGTTTAGACGACACGGCGCCTCCCCATCGAGACCGACCGTGAAATATTGGCCAGAAAAAATCTCGATGAGCCGTTGATACGATCCGCCTCTGTCGACGATGAGGATTTTCGCTCCGGCCGCCAGCGCATTGAACAGGAGCACGTTCGTCCAGACGCTCTTTCCAGATCCAGAGGCCCCGGCGACAAACGCGTTTGGATTGTCGAGAAGTGAATCGAACGGACTTAGGCCAACGAGATTGTTCCGGGTGTTTTCGAGCACGACGAGTGGCTGTTTGCTGCCGACAAAGGGCTGCCAGACCGGAAACAGATCGACCGCGTTTTCCGATGTGCAGACGCGCCACCTTCGGCTCCGACCGGCGTTGCCCGGCAGGGTCGCGAGAAATTCCGGAAGCTGGCAGAACTCGTCGACCTGCATTTGTGCACCCGGCATCGCAGCTGCGGTCCGAAGAACCTCGGCCTCCTGCCGATCGAGTTCGACTCGAGCGTCGTGCCGTTGTGCGTCCACGCTCAGAACAACGGTCAATGCCACACGCGTCATTCGAAGAGTCGATTCGAGGATCTTCTCAATCAGTTCGACGATGGCTTGTTCTTGCGCTTCCGCCTCCTGGTTCCGTTTCTCGCGAAAATTTGCGAGCGCGTGGGATTGGTCGCGCCTTTGCTTGAGCTCGTCGAGGGCCGCCTGCGAATCGAGTGTTTCGACCGCAAACGCGACGCGACAGTGAAAGCGGAGGGCTACAAGGAGCGGTTCAATAAGGGTGATGTTCGTCGGGTCGGGAAGCGTCTTGAGGGTCAGGACGCGCATGCGCTGACCGTCGAGCAGGAGATCGCGCTCAGACTCGCGGATGCCTGAAAAGATCACCTGCTCCCGCGCCGACTGAGGTTCGACGTAGGAACGTCGCCCGCGCGCCGTCACTGGCGCTTCGAACGGATCTGGAATCGCGCGCTTCCGCGTCGGATTGAGACGCTGATAGATCTCGCGGCGCAGCTCCGTCTTGCCGAGCGGACGCACGCGCACACGCGCCGCTTCGAATCCGGAACGCACCTGTTCAAATACCGCGGAGATCTTCCTCAGACGCTCGTCGTGATCGGCTCGAAGCGCTTTTCGCGCAATGTTGACCGGCGGCCCGACGAGAGGGGGGCGGCTCGGCCCGGGCAACGAGACGGACAGAAGTAGCCGACTTCGGCGAAGGCCGCTCAGCCCGGAAAGGTAGTTGGCTTTGAGTTCCACCAGCCAACGGCCCGGCGTGCCGAGCGGGCTCGCAGCACCCGACGCTCGGTACCCTTCGATGGTGTCCCGAACGTTGCCATCGGTCTCGTGCAAGAATTGAAGGCGCGCGCCCGCGGGCAGATTCTGAAGGATCGGATGGAGCCGAACTCCAAGGTGATCGAGTGCCTCATCGTCGAGGCAGTCCGCATCGATTCCGGAGAGCTCGGCCAGGCACGAGGAGGTGAGGTCGGTGTGC
>PLXG01000120.1 GCA_003153195.1 Myxococcales bacterium | reverse complement strand
AGCAACTGTTCAGCGGCCGTCCCGCCGTGGGCGAAACCGTAACCATCGGAGGCGTGCACTTTACCGTGATTGGCGTTATGGCGCGCAAGATTCAGCTCAGCAATTATTTCAGCAGCGATGACGACTCAGTCTGGATTCCCTATTCCGCGGCCGGCGATCTCTGGAATACGCGCGCTGCGCAAGTGTTGATTTTCGCACCCATAGCGCCGCAATTTGAAAAGAAGGCCATGGCGCAGGTGCTCGCGGCAGTCGCGACGAGACAACAGTTCTCGCCAACCGATCCGAAGGCGATTCAGATGTTTGGACGCGACGAATTTCGTCCGGTGATTGACGCACTCACCATCGGATTGCAGGTACTGCTGACTTTCATTGGCACGCTCACATTAGGAATTGGCGGCGTCGGCGTGATGAACATCATGCTGGTCTCCGTCACGGAGCGCACGCGGGAGATCGGGGTTCGCAAGGCGGTGGGTGCCTTCCGGCGGGACATCGTCCTCCAGTTCCTGACGGAAGCGACGACCCTCTCCATTTTCGGGGGCGCGATCGGCGTCGTCATCGGCGTCGCCGTGCCGGCGATCGTCAAGCGCGTTTTTCAGGCGCTTCCCGCGGAGACGCCGTTCTGGGCGATCCTCGTCGGGCTCGGCGTCTCGTTGTCGGTCGGAATCTTCTTCGGCCTCTATCCCGCGATCAAAGCCTCCCGCCTACAACCCGTAGAAGGCCTCCGCTACGAATAGACCGGACGTCCTGCGCTACGAATAATACGGCGGACCTTGAACTGCCGATTTCAAGAAGCGCGAGCCAGTCGAGACTGAGCGTGGCGCACACCCGCAGCGCGCTCACCATCCATCACATTTTTTGTCTCAGGGGTACTTCAATGATCCTCTCTTGAGATGCAAGATGTAGTGAGCGTGGCGAAATGGGCTTCACAGGAGGTTGGTCGAGCCTGGTTGAACGACGTCCGACGAACGAATCGAGCGGTAGAGATCCTCTCGGCGGTTGGCACGACGCCAGCGGGGCGGATGACACAGGTATTCAAAACGTCGTCGGAGTTGGAGGCGGCGGGGAGATTCATTCGCAGCGACGATGTTGCGGTAGCAGCTTTGCGCGGATCGATCAGCAACGCCGCAGCCCGACGGTGTCGCGAGCAACCCTTCGTGTACGTTCCAGTGGACCAATCGTCGCTCACACTGACAGATCCTCATGGGCGTGCTTGCCGATGGAAAATTAAACAGGAGAAAGAAGTGATCGATGGTGAGCGCCGCGCCCGAGGGAGCGTACGCACTATGTACGTGACCGAGGAAGCGAGGATGTACGCCGCGATCAGGCCGACTGGATCGCGCGTGAGCGCGTTTAGTAGCAGGTGCCGTCGATGTAGCAGTAGTTAGTACAACACTCGACATCATAAGTGCAGTCGCTATAAGACGGCGTGCAGTCTTCGCGCACGCATTGTCCGTCGGTACATTTTCCCGAGCAACAGTCCGTGCCAGCGCTGCAGTAGGCGCCGTCGGTGGTACATTTGTCGTCGGTCGAGCACTTGCCCGAGGCGGTACATTTTCCCGAGCAGCAGTCGCGTCCGACATCGCAGGCTTTGCCGGCGGAGACGCACGCGCCGGTAGTGCAGATGCCTTCCCAGCACCAGTCGGAGCAGCAATCGTGGCTGGTGCTACACACTTCGTCGTTCTTGAGACAGATGAGGTTGCACATTCCGTTGGTGCAGCCGTTGGCGCAACTCTGATCGCCGTACGAATAGGTGCACGCTCCGGCACCGCACGTTCCAGTGGCGTCGAAGGTTCGCGCGGCTGACGTGCTACCTGAGCCGACGCAGGAATCGGCGGGCGGTTGATTACAGACCACGCCCGCGCACGGATCGCCGGTGCAGGCGCCGGCCGAGCAGGTTCCAGTGCAGGTGGTGTCGACGGACGTGTAGGTACACGTTCCGCTGGCGCACGTTCCGCTGGCGTTGTAGCTGCGCCGTTTGGTGCTCGACAGGCACGACGGCGCGGGCGGTTGATTGCAGGTCACGCCCGAGCATGGATCGCTGTTGTTGCAAACGCCGGACGTGCAGCCGCTCGCGCAGCTCATGTCGCTCGACGTATAGGAACAGCTTCCACCCGCACAGGTGCCGGTGGCGGCATAGGTTCGCCGGGTGTTCGCATCGGTGCAGGTCGCCGCCGGCGGCTGGTTGCAGGTTTTGCCGGCGCACGGATCGCCGATGCATGCGCCGCTCACGCAACCAGTCGAGCAGACCGTCGAAGTGCTGGTGTAACTGCACGTTCCTTGCGAGCAGGTCCCCGAACTGGCGTAGGTTCGCAAAGTCATCGGGTCGACGCAGGTGGGGCTCGAGGGCGTTACGCAGCTGATGCCGCTACAGGCGTCGAGACCTTTGCACGCGCCCAGCGCGCATCCATTTTGGCAGGTGGTGTCGGTGTGATCGTAACTGCACTCGCCGCCGTTACAGGTTCCGGTGGCGGAGAATTTTCGCAGGGTCGTGTCGTCGATACAAAACGGCGAGGGCGCGTCTTGGCACTGCACGCCGTCGCACGAATTGTGCGAGCTCGGTCCGCCATCGGCGCCGCCATCCGCAGCGGTGCTGGCAAGTGGACCGGTGCCGGCCACGCCGGTTTGAGCGCAACCAGCCAGTAACCAAAGGCTCGAAAGTAGGGCCAAGATTCGNNATTCGCACTGCAACGAATGGCATAGCCTGGTTCGTACGTGGAGATCAACGGCCCCTGAATTGTGTTGGAGAACCCACTGTTGTTACCGCAGTCGGCGTGTTCGCTATCCACGGAGGTGGGGTCAAAGGGCCGCGTCATCTGGAAACGATCGTAAATACCCCTGTAAAATCAGCTTAATGAGCCTTGCGAAAGGGGTATTGGCTGGCACGTAAGTTGCTCTTAACGCGTACGATGGGAGATCAGCGTTTTAGCGTTAAGCTCATTTCGAGCGCAGTGATCGCCACACTGTTATGCGCGGGCTCCGTACAGGCTCAGCCATCGCATCTGGTCGAGCTTGCTCAGGCCTATACCGCGAGGGCCGGAACGGCGCCGAGAGTGGTCGTCACCGGCCCGGAACAGCGTCGCGTCAACCGTGTCTTCGTTCCGGTTCTTCCCTCAACTTTTGAAGAGTTCCACGAGCTCTTCACGGAAAAAAACGGCGCCGTCATCCTCCGCTACAGTCCCGCGTTTCCAAACGGACAGGTCGACAATCACCTCGCGCTCGCAGTCCAAGCCAAAGACACTCTGTTTTGGGACGGCCTCAATCACAACGGCACCGATCCGCGCGTCGGACCACACCAAACTCCCGCTCCGAACGGTACCTGGCGCTATCACGGCCCCGGTGGGCGAATGGTCGTCGCTCGGCTCGACGAAAAACTCGCCTACCTAAAGAACAGCTACCTCGCGCCGAGGTCCTATCCGAACCCGACCCCGAAGACGAAGAACTGTGTCGAGTGGCTTCCAAGCGCCGAGGTGGGACCGGGCGAAGGGCTATTTCACCTGCTCGGCATCTCGCGTTCGCACACTTCGAACAACATGGTTGCGAAGCTGATTCATGCGGCAAACGATCGCGTGGAGCTGGTCGGCGTCTCAGTTCAGAGCTTGGAAGAGTTTCAAAAGATGTCCGACCAAGAGTTGACCGGACCGCCACCGGCAGGTGGCGTCGAGGAAGCTGCGCGCTTTTAAGGGAGACCTCGGCAGGACTTGGTAAAACTTTTTGGCAAAACGTTTTGGTAAAAACTTTTAGTGAGCCCAGTAAGAATTGAACTTACAACAAACGGATTAAGAGTCCGCTGCTCTACCAATTGAGCTATGGGCCCGTGAAACCAAGGCGGTTTATGCCTTCTCGCATGGATGACGTCAAGCCCTAACTAAGTTCGAAACGCGCGCGGTTTCAAGTGGGCGAAAAATTGGTGGGCTCGGAGGGATTCGAACCCCCGGCATTCGGATTCGAAGTCCGACACTCTATCCAACTGAGCTACGAGCCCTGAGTGCCAATTTAGTACTTCGCGGGGCGGGGTCAGGTCAACGGCAAACATTCGGCACGAAGGTGGCTACTGGCTGAACTGCCATTTGCCGCTGGCAGGATCGAACACCTGCACCGTTTTCTCAAGCATCCCGCTGTCGCCGCCGAAAACGAAAATTCGGCCGCAGGTCGCGGTCGCCGCGAGCGATGCCACTGGGATCGGCAATGAAGGCGCCGAAGCCCACGTGGCTTGCGTGGGATCGAAGAATTCGACACTCGCTAGCTCGCTTCGTTGCTCCTCCCTTAANNCCGGATTTATGAGATGCGCTCTAGTAGGTATACGAACCGTCGTTCGTTTCGCCTTCGCCCTCTTTGGGCGGAAGCGGCGGTGGGTCTCCGTCGTCGAGCGCGAACACTTTGATGGCGTCGTCGCGATGGCGACCAGGCGCGACCTTGGTCAAGATGCTGAAGATGTTGCGCTTGAGATCGTCCATCGATGCGGCTGCTGCGCCAGCGTCGACGATCTTGCCGATGAACGCCTCTTCCACCGAGCGAATGACCTGCAAATATTGTGGATTGGACCCGTCGAAGTACATCTTGTCGCGGGCAGCGCAATGCTCGAGCTGATCGCGCATCTTGTTATCGACGCGGATGCAGACAAACAGCTTTCGCTCAGTCTCTATTCGCATGTGGAACGGAAGGTACGTTATCATCGAACCGAAAGCGAGGTCAATGCGACCGAAGTCAAAAGCGAGCCAACTAAAACCGAAGGCGAATTCGAAGGCGAAACCGAACGAAAAATCGAGTTGGCTCATTTATCTTTTGGCGTGTCGTGATCGTAGCCTTTACTGTGGAATCACCAACGACCTTGTGCGGCGCCTGAAGGCGCACGCCGGAGGACAAGTGAAGTACACACGTGGACGTTTGCCGGTTCGAGTCGTGCACACTGAACCCGCGCGCGATCGATCGGATGCACTCAAGCGAGAGGCGGCGTGGAAGCGGCTTTCTCGGCAAACCAAGCTCAAGCGCATCGGTCTTTCGGCGGCGCTGCTGCTAGCGAGCGGTTGTCCCTCGTCGCCCAGCCAGCCAACTACCTTCACCGAGATCAACGATCAGATCTTGCAGCCAACCTGCGCTGCCTTCAGCACTTGCCACTCCACCGATGGTGCGTCGGTCGCCAACCACCTCGATCTCAGTAAGTTTCCCTATCAGGCATTGGTGAACGCACCGGCGGTGAACATGCAGGCGATGTCGGAGGGAAAAGTGCGGGTGAAGCCGGGCGACCCGGACAACAGCTTGATGTGGATCAAGCTCAACTTGCCTCTCGATGCTTCCGCCACCGATGGATACGGCGGGAGCATGCCGTCGAGTGACAGTCCGCATCTGCCGGACGCGCAGTTGCAAGGGATCAAGAAGTGGATTTTGGCGGGCGCGCTAAACAATTAGGGACACCCACCAGCACTTAGGGACACCCCACCAGTGAAACAGCGAGGTCGACAAGCCGTCGTGCTAGCAAGACGCAAGCGGGCGAGGCTGAGGAGTGGGCTCTGTGCCCATGACGAGGCGGAGGTCGCGCAGCAACGCAGCTAGCGCGGCGGATCGTCGACCGATAGGATTAGAAATGGCCGATTCACGGACTAGCTTGGTGGCGGTGAGGGACGCGCGCGAACGGGCCATCGCGCGACTCTCCGACGCCTTTGCCCATGACGATTTGGATCTCGAAGAGTTCGAACGCCGGTTGACGGTCGCCCATCAGGCGAGCTCGCTGGCGGTCATCGAAGAGCTGATTTCGGATCTGGCGGTTGAACCGTCGTCGGGGTCGGCGATCGCGCTCGCCAAGGTGGCGCCGACTGCGCTGGTGCAACGCGACAGTCAGAAGATGATGGCGGTACTGGGCGGCGTGATGCGCCGCGGAGCGTGGACGCCTGCGCGTCAGACAAAAATTCTAGCGGTCATGGGCGGCGGGGTGCTCGACTTTCGCGAAGCCAATCTGGCGCCGGGTGTGACCGAGATTCACGTCACGGCCTGTATGGGCGGCGTGCAGATTATCGTGCCGCCGAACCTGGCGGTGGAGATGAACGGAGGCGGGCCGAGCGTCGCGCACTTCGCCGCGGTGAAATTGTCGAGACGCTACACGAAGCCAAGGACGAGATTCGGAAGCTGCTGCGCTAAAGAGTCTGCAGATACGAGACGAGATCGGCGATGTTGTTGCTCGTGAGTGAGGCGGTGTTGCCGTGATTGGTTCCGCCGCAGCCGCCGAAGCGATCGGTCAGCGTGGTGGCACAACCGTCATGCATGAACGGTGAGCGATATCCGACTCCACGCAGCGATGGCACCTGAAAAGCGCTGCCGGTACCGACGTCGACCGAGATATTATCGGTGAGCTTGGCGCCCGAATGGCAGCCAGTGCAGCCGATGCTCGAATCTTCGAATAGCGCCTGGCCGCGCGCGACCGCCGCCGTATCCGCCGGTGGCGAGTTCGGTATCAGTGGAATCGAATCGATCCAGGACGAGAGCGCGTGCAGCTGATCGTCCGCGACGTTTGGACCGGACATGCGACCGACGAACACCTGCTGCATCAGCATGCCCAGATTTTTCTGATCACCTTCCCAATGAAAGGGCTCGGTTCCGAGAATTCCGCCGCGCAGAGATTGCGTTCGACGCGGCCCGTCCTCCGCAGAAACTTCATCGCTGCTGAATCCGTTGGAGATGAAGGTCCAGGTACGACCGTCTTCGCCGCCCTCGGCGTGACACGATGCGCACGCCACCGATGCACCCGAGTTGCTATGAAAGATGGCGTGGCCGGTGTCGGCGCGGCTGGTGTTCGAGAGCGAGATGGTCACCGGCACACTGATCAATGTGTCGTAGATTTGGAGCTGGGCCGGTTCTCGCGATTGCACCACCACGCTTCCCTTCGCGGTGTAAGCGATCGCGACGGGCTCTCCAGAGCTGGTGATGTTCCCGTTGATCGTGTTTTGGTCTTGCATGCAGTCGCCATTTTCATCTCTTCGCAGATCGGACACCGCCATCTCGAAGACGAGGGGCATCCCAGGAATATGCGAATTGCCCGCGGCCAGCATCGCCACCGTGCTCGCGTCGGGAGAGATCGCCACGTCGACTGGTAGAACGGCCTGATCGACGGCACTGCCTGCCGTCGGAGTCTGACCAGGAACGAGGAGCGACACGGTTCCTTGCACGATTCCATCGCAGGGGCCTTGGCCGCCATATCCACCTTGGGTGGTCTCGACGCCACTCGAGTTTCCGCGCTGATGCACCATGATCAGCTCACCGGTCGGAAGCGCCAGCGTGCGCCAAGCGATCGCTGGGGCGAACGATGAGAACGAACCGTTGAACTGGGCGGGCGTGAGGCGATCGGCGATTTGCCCGATGGAATTTACGATCAACACCTCCGCCGAGCGGAATTTCGAAACCCGCAATTGATCGTTGACCACCACCACATCTCGCAGATCGCGCTCGAGCATGAAGCTACGCGTGATGTCGCCACCAGCGGCAGGAAGCGAGACCAGCTCGCCGCCAGCGCAGGCGACATGGAGCAGATCGCCCGTCGCTTGGTATGCGATTCCACGCGGCGCAGGGCAGACATTTCGTCGTCCCAAGATCGTCCCAGTCGTGGGATCGAGATCGAGGACCGCGGCTCCGCGACGGAGGACGACGTGGACATGTCCCGAGCCGTCTTCGACGCTGCGCCCCGGCTCGTCGCCATCTTGCAATACCACCTCGGCCGAGATGGCAGTATCGAGGTTGACGACGAAGACCCGATCGCGATCCGGATCGGCGGCGATGGCGGTGCGACCGTCTTTGAGCATGAGCAGGGTGCCACCCGAGATCGGCGGCGGCGCGCTCGTTTGACTGACGGTCTGACCGAAGGTCGGCTGATTGCCAGGCTCGTCAAAAAATCCAAAATCGAGCTGATTGCCTTCGATGTCCGGGGGCACTACCCCGTCGCCGTCCTTGTCGCACGCCGACAAAAGAGACAAAACTAGAACAAAGCTAGCTCTCCGCATCCCCGTCCTCCTCCAAAAGTGGTGACGTCCGTAGCATTTCTCGTGCTCACGCTCGCCGATTGTGATTTCGCGACGTTTGCTGACAAGAGGTCGTCGGATATTGGGTCAGCCACGACATTTCCGTCACGGTATTCGAGAAATTCTTTGGTCCTTGACCATGGGTCGGACGCGTGCAAAAACGGCTGCTTCCCTTCAGCGGACAGGTCGAATCATGCAGGTCAAAGTCGAAGCGGTCTCAGCGGTTGAAAAGAAAGTTGGCGTAGAAATTCCGTGGATGTACGTCTCGCAGAAGCTGGACGAGGCCTATCGCGATCTGTCGCGAGGGGTGTCGCTCAAGGGTTTCCGCAAAGGCAAAGTCCCGCGGCCCATCTTAGAAAAGATGTTTAGCCAGCAGGTGGAGCGCGACGTGGTGCAGAAGCTGGTGCAGGAGAGTTTCCTCGCCGCTGCCCATCAGCACGACATTCAGCCGGTGGCAGAGCCGGTGGTGGACGATGCGCGCCTGACCAAAGGTCAGCCATTTCAATATTCAGCGCGGGTGGAAGTGCGCAGCGAAGTCGAGCCGAAGGATTATTTTGGCGTCGAAGTTTCCAAGCGTGCGCCCAAAGTGACCGACGAGCAGGTGCAGGCGGCGGTCGAGCACAAGCGCGACGAGCTCACCGAGTATAAGGTCATCGAAGGTCGCGAGCCGGCGATTTTGCGTCCGAGCGACGTAGCGGTTCTCAGCGTCAAAGGCACGATCGGGGCGCAGAAGGTCGAAAAAGACGGCGTCATGGTCGATCTCGGCGCTCCAGAAGGCGATCCGCGCGAGCCACTCCCGGGCATTTCGAACGCGCTGCGCGGCGCGCCGCTGAACGCGGTCGACCATGAGATCACGGTCACCTTTCCCGATCCGAACGCGGAGGCCAAGCAAGAAGGAAAAGAGGTGGCGCAAGTCACCGCGCGACTTAAGGTTACCATTAAGGAAGCGCGTGAGAAGCAGGTGCCGGCCCTCGACGACGAGTTCGCCAAGGACACCGGCGAAGCCGACACGCTGGCCGACTTGAAAGAGAAGCTGCGCTTGAAGCTGGTGGCCGAAGATGAAAAAGAGATCGAGCAGGAGGTGAAGCGCGATCTGATCAAAGAGCTCATCAAGCGAAACAAATTCGCGGTGGCTCCGGCACTGATCGAACGTCAGCTCGACGTGATGATTCAGCGTTCGAAGATGCAGTTGGCGATGCGCGGCGTCGATCCGCGAAACGCCAACCTCGACGAGCGTCGCATGCGGGACGATCTGCGCGAGACCGCCCACGACGAAGTGTCGGCGGCCTTCTTGATCGATGCCATCGCCACCAAAGAAAAGGTGGAGGCGTCGGACGCGGAGTTTGAAAAGAAACTCGCCGAGTTGGCGCAGGCGCGCGATAAGAGCGTGCCGAGGCTCAAAGCGGACTTACAGAAGGAAGGGCGGCTCGACGCTTTGCGGCATCAGCTCAAAGAGGAGAAGACGCTCGACTTGCTACTACAGCGTGCCCAAATTCGTGCTAAAGATCAGTAAGAGGGAAATTGCGGTCCACCCATCAGGGGAGTCCATATGAAGATCAGTAACGGCAGTGCGCTCGAGACTTCGAACTTCATCATTCCGACCGTCATCGAGCAGACGCATCGGGGCGAGCGCGGCTGGGATATCTTCTCGCGGCTCTTGAAGGATCGCATCGTCTTTTTGGGCACCCCGGTGGACGATCAGATTGCCAACATCATCGTGGCGCAGATGCTCTTTCTCGAGTCGGAAGACCCGGACAAGGACATCATGCTTTACATCAATTCGCCGGGTGGATTGGTCACTGCGGGAATGATGATTTACGACACCATGCAATATGTTCGCTGCGACGTGGCGACCATCTGCATGGGACAGGCGGCGTCGATGGGCGCGTGGCTTTTGGCGGCGGGTGCCAAGGGCAAGCGCTTCTCCTTGCCGAACGCGCGCATCATGCTGCATCAGCCGCTCGGCGGATTCCAAGGTCAGGCCACCGACATTGACATTCACGCCAAAGAGATTTTGAAGACGCGTGACAAGATGAACGAGCTGTTGGCCAAGCACACTGGTCATCCGATCGACAAGGTCAAGCACGACACCGAGCGCGACTTCTTCATGTCGGCGGTCGAGGCCAAAGAGTACGGCGTGGTCGACGATATTCTTCAGAAGAAGAAGCCGGAAAAAGACGAGAAGAAGTAAGGAATAATTGTAAAATGGAGAAGCGTAGGGACGATAGCCACGGCAACCTTTCTTGTTCTTTCTGCGGAAAGAATCAGAAAGAGGTCAAAAAGCTCATCGCCGGTCCGACCGTCTACATTTGCGACGAGTGCATCGGGCTGTGCAACGACATCATCGCCGAGGAGATCGAAAAGGAAGAGCAGACCTACGGGCTCACTTCGGTTCCCAAGCCGGCTGAGATCAAAGCGGTTCTCGACGAGTATGTGATCGGTCAAGAGCGCGCCAANNAGCTGCAGAAGTCGAACATTCTGCTGCTGGGTCCAACCGGTTGCGGCAAGACCCTGCTGGCGCAAACGTTGGCGCGAATTCTCAACGTTCCGTTTGCTATCGCCGACGCGACTAATCTGACCGAAGCCGGTTACGTCGGTG
>PLXG01000253.1 GCA_003153195.1 Myxococcales bacterium | reverse complement strand
TCATTTTGATCATGACCACCAACGCTGGTGCGCGCGAGATGTCGTCGCGCGGCATGGGATTTGGCTCGTCCGATTTCATCTCCTCGGCGGAGCGCGGCAAGGCGGCCGTCGAGCGTACCTTCAGCCCGGAGTTTCGCAATCGGCTCGACGCGATCGTGCAGTTCGGCTCGCTGCCGATGGAGATCATCCGCAAGATCGTGGTTAAGCTGACCGGCGAGCTGAGAGCGCAGCTGGAAGAGAAAAAAGTTTCGATCGAGCTTTCGGACCAGGCGATCGACTGGATCGCCGANNCGCTCGCCGACGAGCTGCTGTTCGGTCGCCTCAAGAACGGCGGGAAAGTTCGAGTGGTGGTCACCGACGAAAAACTGGCGCTCGACTTCGAAGCCAGCGCCAATTAATTTGGCGTCTAGCACGATCGTGCGGGCAGCCCCTTAAAGCTTCGGAACGTCCGACACGAAGGCGCTCGCGTACTCGCTGATGTACTGCTGCGAGATGTAGCCGTAACCTGGCTGCGGCGTATTGGTGCGGCCCAGGTTGTCGGTACCCCAACTGTTCTTGCTNNGCTTGAAGATGTAATAGCCCTTCACCATGAGCGGTTTCCCATCGGTGTCGACGGCGGGCTTGTCGTCCTTGTCCACCTGCTGAAATTCCAGATCGTCATCCCAACCGACGATCAAGATTCCATGTCCGTCGGGATCGGCCTCGCTCTGCACCTTGTCGGCGTCGTTGGGATAGCGAACGATTCCCTTGAAGTAGTCGTCCCAATTGGTGGGCAGGTTGTGTGGATAATTCCACGCCTGATAGTAGATCGGGATCGACACCGCCACCGCCAGCTGGTGGTCATTGATCTCCATCTTGATGTCAGACGTATTGAGATAGCGTCCAGCGGGAAGCGTGTACTTGGTTGCGGTCTGCACCGCATCGGACGGCGTGCCTTGGGTCCAGCACTTGGTCGGATAGGCGATCGGAGCCGCGGGACCTCCGTCGACGCCACCATCAGCGCCACCGTCAGTGCCCGCATCGACGACCGGCGGTCCGCAATCCGGATCGTCAGCGCCAGTCCAAGGGTTTGGGTTGTACGGATAGGTCATTTCGTTGACGATTCCGTAGTGGTTGATCGCGCGAATGTTGCTGCCGATGTCGGAGCCCTCAGCATCAGCGCCTTCGCCGAGCTGCACCTTCACCGCCCACTGCAAATACTGTTCGGAGAAGCTTGGATCTTTCATTCCCGCTTTGATGTACAGGTGCTCCATCAGTCCGGTGGTGGTGAAGATGGTGCAGACCCCGCGCTGATCTTGATTCTTCACCGGCGACTGCAGCGCAATCAGCTCAGTCGATTTCGCCGGATAAATCGCGTCCGATTTCGCGTAAGAGGTGACATCGGCGTTGTCAGGAGAACTTTGGCGAAGATCCTTGAGCTTGCCGAGCGGCGGGAGCGAGCCGACCGCGAGCTGATTCGATTCGGCAGGTGCAGGCGCGGGTCCCGCGCAATTGGCCAACCAGAGGAGAGAGATCATCGCCGTGCGTTTCATGCGCGAGGGCTAAAGCAGCTTTCGGGCCGAGTACTAACCTCCTAAAAACATTTGAGCGCTGGAGTCATCAGCCCCCACCAAAAGCGGCGGCCGCAGCTTCGATCTGATCGACGTTCAGCCGGTTTTCGATACGTTACGATTGGCCTTGGGCTTGCTCCCCTTCGGCGCCGATGCGCCTTCAACGCCTGCTCGCGCTCTCGGTCTGCCTGCTCTTCGTTTCGTTCGAGGTCACCGCGCGGGGAGATGAAGACAGCCGGACCGAAGTTCGGACCGCCGCCACCGACACCGCCACCGCCACAATTCGAGCTACGCCGGTGAAAGCAACGCCGCGCAAAGTTGGCGGCATCGGCGCGTGGGCGGTGCTCACCAGCATGGCCGATCGCTTTATCGGACATTTCGAAAATCCGGTAGCCGAGCGATTTCGAAACGCGGCGGTGACAGCGATAGGCGGCGGGCTCGTCGATGTGGCGATGTGGGCCGCCGACACCATTCAGAAAAAAGGGGTCGGCCTCGATCACGCGACCGCAGCCAGCATGGCGGTGACGGGCGGATTTGCACTGGTGCAGGCGGCAGCGCAACTCATTCCGCCGAAGACGGTGCTGCGCATCAAGCACTCGTGGGGTAACACCATTCTCTCCCAAGACAAGCGATCGCGGCGCGATCAAGTGGAAACAAAAGTTTCGGAGCTGGAGAAGCGATTCGAAAAACTCGACGAGCACGCGAAAGAGGGCGTGCAGCCGCACCTGGAAAACGCGCGCGCATCCGCGTCGGCGCTCAACAGCCTGTTTTATTTTGGGCGAAAACTAAACGCCGCCGAAGACAGCGTTCGCAAGTTGAATGGCTCGCTCGACGATTACCAGCGCCTGAACAGCCCGAACAGATCGAGCGCGGGGGTCAGGTCGTCGCCAGCCAAGCGGTCCAGGCCTCGGGGCTGAACCCCAAGGTCGCGTCTTTGCCGCGTCGCACGATCGGCGTCTTTAGGAGCAGCGGATCTTCGAGCAGCATCTGTTCGATGCGCGACCCAGTAGGCGCCGAGAACTTGAGGCCACGGTCGCGATAGCGCGCACCTTCGCGATCGATGAGCGCCTCGATACCGACACGCGTCGCTACGCTCTTGAGCTCGCCTGGCGACAGGCCCTTCTCTTTCAAATCGATGAACGACACTGGAATTCGCCGCTCTTTGAACCAGCGCTCCGCCTTGCGCGAATCTTGGCACTTCTTGGTGCCGAAAATCTGAACGAGCGTAACCTGCGACATTGGGAAAGTTTATCATGCTACGATATCGGCTCGATGGAACTCGTCCTCGCCAGTTTAGCCGACAAGGTCGAACGGGACCGTCTGAGTCACCTCGCCTGGGACCCGCGGCTCTCACCGGAACAATTTCTAGCGAGGGAAGAGCGACTGCGCGCGCATCCGTTCGCGCAAGATCGAATGTCGACTTGGCTTCTTCGCTCGGGTGAGCGAACTGTGTCCTCGTGCGAAACTTTCCGCATGGACAGCCGGCTCGACGGATCGCAGGGCTCGACCTACGGCATCGCCAGCGTGTTCACCGAAGAGTCCTTGCGCGGAAATGGGCACGCGTCGCGCATGCTCGAGCTTCTGCACCAGCAACTGTCGGCGAATGATCCGGCGGCGCACGGGAGCATTTTGTTTTCTGACGTGGGCGAAGATATCTACCGGCGGCTCGGCTACGAACCGCGGCCGGCCATCGATTGGATGTTCGCGCCGTCGACGCGGGCCGCGCGCACCGAACCGGTGGTGGACGACGATATTTCCGAGCTGCTGGCGACCGCGGAGAGGCCCGACGATCTATTTTTGATCTGGCCATCGGCGGCGCAGATCGATTGGCATCTCGAGCGCGAACGCGCCTATTCGGATCTCATTGGTCGTCCGCGGCCAATCGCCTGCGGCGCGCGCGCCGGCCGAAGCTTCGGACTGTGGGCGTCCGATTTCAAAAACAACCGCCTGCTCATCGTCTTCTTTCACGCCGAAGGTCCAGCCGCTGCCGAAGAGCTCACCCGCGCGGCCCAATACGCCGCTCACCATGCGAGCCTGGCCGAAGTGCGCATGTGGGACCATCCGCATCTAGAACCATTTGAGATCAAAGGACAAAAGGTTTCGCGCCAGGGAGAGCTGCCGATGCTGCGTCCCTATGCCGGTTTCAACCCCGAGAACTGGGAATGGATCACACGCGCGCTCTGGGTTTGAGCACACTTAGGGACCTTTGCTTGACACCCTGCTCGTCACTTCGTTAGATCGACAAGATTGCTGTACCCGTCGGGAAAAATGCACGTTCGTGGCCTGGTGCTGGCGATTGCGTTTGGGCTCGCCGGATGCTCGGGTCCGTCGGCGGCTACCGATGCGTTCGATGGCGGGCTCGCTGAGCCGCTGCCGGCCACCGTCGCGCCGGGCAGCTCGCAAAGCGTGCACACGCGCTATCCGATCATTTTGGTGCACGGATTTTCTGGCTACAAAAACATCGGACCGCTCAATTATTTTCTCGGTGTAAGCGACGCGCTCACCGCCATCGGCGCACAAGTCTTCACCGCGCAGCTCGACACCTACAACACTTCGGAAGCGCGTGGCGCCGAGCTGGCGACGTACATCGGACAGGTGCTGAGCGACAGCAAAGCGGCCAAGGTAAATTTGATTTGCCACTCGCAAGGCGGGCTCGATTGTCGCTGGGCCGCGAGTGATAGCGGCGGCAAGCTGGGCGATAAGATCTCCGCCGTCGTCACCATCGGAACCAGCCACCGCGGAACTCCCGTCGCTGACGTCGCGGTGGGAGACATAGCGGGACCGCTGCAAGACGCGCTGGCGTTCACGCTCAACCTTTTTGGTAACGCCGTCTCGAGCGACTCCAACGTGCGCGCGGCGACCGAACAGCTCACCACCAAGGGCGCAGCGCTCTTCAATCAAAATTATCCCGACTCAGCGAGCGTCCGCTATTTTTCGATCGCCGGACGAAGCGACGGCGCGCGCGGCGACGTCGACTGTGCCACCGCAACCGAAGCGAGCTTCATCGGCCGCTACGATCAAATCACCGATCCACTCAACCTTCTCTACTCGGTTCCGACCGCGATCTGCAACGACTCGGCGAACCCGCCGCCGGCCAACGACGGGATGGTTACGGTCGCGTCCGCGCGCTGGGGAACCTTTCTCGGATGTCTGCCAACTCCACACCTCGGCGAGGTCTGCCAATTCTTCGGCGCCAACCCTTCGTACGACTGTCATCAGACCTACCGCGACCTCGCCAACTGGCTGGTAAGCCGGGGTTTTTAGTCCCCAACTGGCTCTCCGATCCGCCAGGATAACGATCGTAAATTCAAGTAGTTAAGCCGGCACATGGATTGCCTTATCCACAGCCCGGAGGCATTCATGCGTCGCAAATTCGACTTTGCTCTAGGCCTGGGCTTTTCACTCCTCGCACTGGTGAGCGGTTGTGCACAGACTTCAAACGGAAGCGTGTGCAGCCAAGCAGCGGCGAAGATCAACAGCTGCGGCGGCAACGCGCAGGTGCCGGCCAGCTGTGACGGCGATTCGCTCTCCGCGGCGCAGCAGGTGCTGGGGCTCGAGTGCGACGATCTCAATACGCAGCAGGGCAAGAGCGACGGATTTTGGTGTCTGCCGGTGGTGTCGTGGCTGGGCAAGTGCGCTACGCCTTTGTCTGACGTCGCCAAAATGCCCGCGCTCACCGACGTCTGTAATGGCTCGACCGATTCGCTGTGCGCTGCGCTCACCGCCAGCGTTTACAGCACTGCGCGCGATCTAGTTTCCGCGCGTGTGAAATCCGAAGACCGCACTACGCTGGTTGCCGATCCGGTGGTTCGCTACTACTTGCGAGAGCGAGTAGTGTCCTTGTTCGCCTACAATGTCGGACAATCGAGCGGCCTGGCTGTCGACGATATTTTGAAAAATCAATATCCAGCCTACGACCCGTCGGTATTCTCGATGGCGCACGCGGGCCTCACGCCCACTGCCGCGATTTCTTCGGCGTGCACCAAGCCGACCGAAGCGCTGTTCCTCTTTCCGGGCGTCATTCGCAATTCCGATCGTCAAGAGTTCGCTCGTCCGGGTGAGCAGATGGAGGCGCTGAACAAAGCACTTCCGTGTCTGCGCACGGTGCGCGTGGAAAGTGGATCGTTCGTCGAGCCGAGCAAGAACGCGGCGCAGGCCAAGAAACAGATCGATGCGCTCGACGCGGAGCTCGGTCCGATTCCGCTGCACTTTCTCGGCTACAGCCAAGGTTCCACCAACGCGCTCACCACGCTCGCGACCTATCCCGAATTGGCGGCGCGCGTGGCGTCGGTGATCACCATGAACTCGGCGGCACACGGCTCGGAGGTTGGCGACACCATGCTCAAGGTGATCGATCTCTCGTCGAAGCTCGACTGCTCGAACCTTCCGGCGTTTGCGCAGGGCGCCTGTAAGAAGTTCGCCGGCACCGCGCTACCGACGCAAGACAATGTTCTCTCGGCGATGGCCACCGCATTCGGCATGACGCTCGATCAGCTCAAGACCTTCACGGAAGCGGAAGACGACGTTCAGCCGGCGACCAACTTCTCGCAATTCTTCTTTCAACATCTCGACGGCATCTCGTCGCTCACCACGCCCACCGCGGCTGCATTCTGGGCCTCGAGCGGACTTTCCCTGCCGCAGCACACTCTTTATATGTCGTTCCGCAGCGCCATCGTGGACGACAAAGTGTCTGACCCGAACAGCGATTTGCCGGCGTCGAACGAGCTCTTCTACGACATCCTGACGGGCGTCGACTCCAAGGTTCCCTACAACGACATGCAGGTGCGTTTAGTGAATCAGAGCTTGAACGCCTCGGTCGCCGACCGCGAGGTCATGCTGCCAGTCGCCGTCGGAAATCACTGGCTGTGGGAGCTCACGCCGGCCGCGGTTCCGAACTCGCTCATGGCCACCACCATGTTCTCACACGCACATCGCGACGAGATGTTCATGGCGTTTTATCAGACGCTGGCAGAGACCGGCATTCTGTTCGGCAATCCGCAACCGCAGCCGCTGACCACGCCCGATCTGGGCGAAGTGGCCGATCTCGGCAGCGATCTGGGCGGTGCGAACCTCGACGGCGGAGTCCATCCCGATCTATCGGGCAACGCCGATCTGTCGCCGGTCACCACACCGGTGGTCAACACTCCGAGCAGCACGTACGGCGCATCCAGTGGCGGTTGCGATTTCGGTGGCGCGCCGATCTCCGGTTCGGCGATTCTGCTCGCCATCGCATTGACCGCGATTATCTCTCGCCGTCGACGCGTCTAGGACAGTCTTCGCCCGCTCACTGCAGCGGAGCGGCCACCGCCGGTTCCGAAAGAACCGCTCGCGTTGGTTCATTGCCCTCCAAATCCCGACAGGTCTCTAGCATCGAGCTGGCGAGCTCCTCGAGCTCCTCAGGAAATAAATTTCCGATCGCGATGGCAAAGATTTCTCTCTCCTCTTCGCCAAAATGCTGAATCAACTGAGCCCGGAAGGACTCGAATTGCAGCGCAAAAATCGGACTGCTCGGATCGCACTGTAAAAGCTCGGCCATTTTGCGCTTGAGCAGAAGATGCTCGTCGAGAACTTCGCTTACCTCAGCAATTCGAGGTCCCAACAGCTCGTACAGATTCCGCTCTTCCACCAGCATGTGAACCGCCACCGCGTCGGCCAACTGAGCGATCGCTCCCTCTTTGGCCTGGCCCTGTGCGCCTTTCACAGCGATGAAAAGGCGGCTGATTTCCTTGTGCTGATCCCGCAGGAGCTCGATCGGGTCCATGCTTAGGGTCTAGGCAGTAGTCCCGCTCGCGCCAGGGTCGAATTGGCACACGTTTCGCTTCTCACTACTACGAGAGGTGACGTCATGACGCTGCACAAGAGGGCGGGTGAAGATACTGCGGGCCTACACTCAGCGGGCATCGATGAGTTTCCGAACGAAGAGCCCGACACGCGGGTAGTGAATGAAGCGGCAGATCCCGACAACGAGACCTGGACTTGGGACGGGCAGCGCTGGACGAAGGAGGACTGAGACTTTAGCTCTGCAGTTGGTCGACCATCGTCTTGAGCTCGCCCGACGCGTTCATCTCGCGCACGATGTCGCATCCACCGACGAATTTTCCGCCAATGAAGATCTGCGGAATGGTAGGCCAGTTGGTGAACTGCTTGATGCCTTCGCGCACGGCCGGATCAGTCAGCACGTTCACGGTCTCGAACGGCGCACCGAGTCGCTTGAATACCTCGATCATCTGCGCGGAAAATCCGCACTGTGGGAACGACGGCGTGCCCTTCATGAAGATGACGATCTTGTTGCTCTCGACCTTGGCTTTGATGTCGTCTTGAACGGACATGATTCCTCTTTCTTCTATGCAATCGTCATACGGCGCTTGGCTTCGGCGGGCGTCTGCGTCTTGAGTGTGAGCGCGTGAATCGGGCCTTTCATCGGTTCGGCCAGCGGCGCATAGACCATTCGATGACGCTCCATCAGCGACAACCCCTCGAACACCTCGGTCACCACAGTGAGCTCGTAGTGATCGGCGCCACCGGTCAGATCGCGGGCGACCACCTTGGCGCCAGGCAACGCTTCAGCTACCAACTTTTCGATCTCTTTGGCCGGAAACATGGAGTCGTTATGGCGAACCTTGCCGTCGAGGTCAAGGCCTACCTCATCCATGTCTACCAGCGACCCTGCACACGCGCCATGAAGTCATAGGGATAGCCGACTTCGAATTGGCTGGCGTCGGTGAGTCGCTTCATCTGCGCGTCCGACAACTTCACGTCCGCGGCGCGCGCATTGTCTTCGAGCTGATCGATGGTCCGCGCGCCGAAGATCACTGCAGAAACCTGCGGACGGCGAAGCAGCCACGCCAACGAGACCTGCGTCTCTTTCACGCCTAGCTCTTGCGCGATTTCAGTGACGGCGCCAAGGATGCGCCAGTTGCGGTCACTGTCGAAGGAGGCCAAACGATCGCGCCATTGATCGAGACGCGTGCCCGCCGGGGGCGACTCATCCTTTCGATATTTTCCACTCAAAAATCCGCCCGCCAGTGGCGACCAGGGGAGAATTCCCAAACCAAACTTCTGCGCGATCGATACATGCTCGCGCTCGATCTCGCGACTGAGCAAGCTGTACTGCATCTGCATCGACACATAGGCGGCGCGATGTCGGGTCCGCGACAGCCACAAACTATCGGTGAGCCGATAGCCGGCGTAGTTGCTGCAGCCGATGTAGAGGACTTTTCCCTGTCTGACAAGATCATCGAGCGCGTCGAGCGTCTCCTCTTCGGGTGTGTCGATGTCTTGCATGTGAATCTGATAGAGGTCGATGCGGTCGGTCTTGAGTCTCTTCAGGCTGGCATCGACCGCGTGAAAGATGCGGTGACGAGATGCGCCGGTTCCGTTTGGTCCATCCGACATGCGAAAGCGAAACTTGGTGGCGAGGATGATGTCGTCGCGGTGGTGCGATTTGGTCAGCCAGCCCCCGAGCACGCGCTCGGAGAGTCCATCTTGTCCATACACGTCGGCAGTGTCGATGAAGTTGATGCCCAGCTCGAGCGCGCGATCCAAGATGGCGTAGCTCGACTTCTCATCGGTGCCAATCTTGTGCATGAACGATTTCTCATCGGCTTCGCCAAAGGTCATCGCGCCCAAACAGAGCGACGACACCTTGAGTCCGCTATTTCCTAGATTGCGATATTCCATGACGCAGCACCTCGACCGCGTAATGATTGGTCGTGGCGACCAGCCGGTCAAGTAGTGAGACAATTTTCAAGAAAACGAGTCTCTGAAATTCTGAACAGATCAAAAATGAATAAGTCAGAAGGCCGACAAGCCGGCCCGATGGCAAGGCGCAAGGCGCAGAGGCTGAGGGCGCGTATTCTTATACGTGACTGAGGCCGAGGTCGTGAGGTGAGGCCGCGACTCGCGTTGGCCGAAGCGAAGCGAAGGATCGCGGCCGAACGCAGCCAGCGGGTCGGATCGTCGGCCTTCAGCCGCCTCGCAGGCCGATTGAGGTTACTACCCAGCCAAACAACGCGACTGCGCCGATGACGACGGTGAGTGCGATCCACGGCGCCGGTTCCGCCACTTCGTGAATCGGCTCGGCACGGACCTCGACGTCCCACCAGTCATTCTCGGCGAGAAAATCGAGAAGCCACTCGCGCGCTTTGGGATTTTGAACCTGTAGGAAAAAACCATCCTGCTGATCCCCGACGAGACAGCTGACGATCACTTCCAGTCCGTCGACTTCGCCGACCACGCTCCACTGATGCTCGGTTGGCTTTCGCCACAGTGCGCCCACGAATCCGGCGCGACGAAGGAGCTCAAAAACAGCTTCATGCTTGGGTGCATCGATCTCTTGGTGATTGATACGGAACGCCGTCAGCTGACCCATCAAGCTCCTCGAAAGCCCCCCAGATCCTTACAACTTATAAAAACCGAGCGAGCGACCCGAGCGCAAGGCGGAATGAGCACCGCAGCGGAGCGTACGTTTTGGTACGCGAGCAGCGGAGCGCAATGACAACGCTGCGATCGGGTCGCACAGCCGGTTTTTACGAGCAACCGCTGGTGGCGGCGCAGTTCAGGCACTTATAGCAAGCGCCCGAGCGAACCATGATCGTGCCGCACTCGTGGCACGGAGGAGCATCGCTCTCTTGCGCCCAGGTCGCTTGCATGTTGACCACGGGCTGACCTGCCTTTAGTGCACCGGTCGGATGCTTGCCTTGCGCAACTTCAATCGCCGCTTGCTGCGCCGACTTGTTCTCCACCACCGTGTCCGGCGTGTCGACCGCCAGCGCGAGCTGCTCCGCCTGACGGTTCTGCACAAACTTCCCGCCCAGCCAACGGAAGATGTAGTCCATG
>PLXG01000399.1 GCA_003153195.1 Myxococcales bacterium | reverse complement strand
GCTACTGGCAATCTGCGGCGCGGGTGGCTTTTTCTATTTTCAGCGCATGCATCGCCCCGATTCCGACGAAGATTCAGCGACCGAGCAGCCGCTTCCGGAGCCCAAACGTTCGGAGATTCCCGCGGTGGTCGAGGACGGCTTCGGACATCTGAAGGTGAAGACCAACGAGGTCAAAGCCAACTTCCTCGTCGATGGAGTCATCTTTTCCAAAGATTCGGCGGTGCTCGATGTGAGCGTGAAACCCGGCAGTCGCAAGCTCGAGGTCTCCGCGCACGGCTACCGCACCGTCTCGAAAACGCTCGATGTGCAGGCCAACAAGCAGGTGCTCTTGGAGATTACGATGCAGCGCCGTCACCACTGACGACGGAACCTTATGGCTCGGAGGTGCCGGATCCGGTGCCGCTCCCCGTCACGATACATTGCCCGTTGATGCAGCTCTCCGTAGACGGGCAGGGATGGAAACAGACGCCACAGTTGGCGTCGCTCGTCGATAGATTGATGTTGCAGGAGGTTCCGCCGCAACTTGCGAAGGTGCCGGTACAATGGTCGAGCTCGCACTGACCCCCATTGCATTTGGGCACGCCATTGTGCACCGCCGCACAGGCGTTGTTGCAGTCGCCACAGTTCATGACGTCGTTGAAGATGTCGGTCTCGCAACCGTTGGTGTCGCTACCAGTGGTATGAAGGACGGTGTCGCAACTCAGGTGGCCGGTCACGCAAGGATAGCCGCACACACCACTGCTGCAGATGGCATTGACCGACGGATGGTTCGAATCACACGGAGTGACGCAGTCGATGCAATGGGCCGGATCGTTGGCCGTTTGCTTTTGGTAGCAATACTGATTCGCATGGCCGAAGTTGCAAACCTCTCCCGACGGGCAATTGGTGGTGCATTGCCCGCTTACGCAGAACGACGGGCTGGCGCAGACTACACTGCACGCATTACAGTTTGCCGAATCGCTGGTCAGATCGACGCACTTCCCGTCGCAGAGCGATAGGCCGGTGGGGCAGTTACATTGTCCCTGTTGGCAGGTTTGTGCGGGTGCGCAGACGGTGTCACACGAGCCGCAGCCATAGGCGCTGCCGGTGGTGTCGAGACACCATCCGTTGCAGTCGGTGAGTCCGACGTCACAACCGTCGTGGCAGCCGCCGTTGCTGCAGACCTGTGAGCCGGTGCAGGTTTGGCCACAGCCACCGCACGCGTTCGGATTGCTGGAAACGTCGTGACAGGCGCTTCCGCAAGCGGTGGCGTTATCGGAGCAGGCCGTGGTGCAGCCACCGCGCGAGCACACTTGCGATCCGTTACATGGGAGTCCGCAGCCGCCGCAGTTTTGCGGATCGTCCCGGGTGAGTGTGCAGGTGGTCGCACAACACGCGTAAGGTGATGGGCAACCGCGCATTGCCTGCTGATCGCAACCTGCGACGCAGCTACCGTTTTTACAGACGCGACCGAGTGCGCAGTCGTCGTTGATCGCGCACTCGAAACAGGAGTGTTGCGTGAGATCGCAGACGGGGCGCGGCGTGGTGCCGACGGGGGCACGATCAGCACAATCGGAGTTAGTGTCGCATGGACAGGGCGAACCGGCCGAGCACAGTGCGCGCAGGAGCGTCATGGCTAGACACGTTTGCGAATCGGCCTTCAGATTCACCTCGACGCAACCCTCCCCGAGCGGAACTTGTCCGGCGGTATCGGAGAAGGTGGTGAGGACCAGCGTGCTCGTCCCAGCCGGAATATCGAGCTGCAACGTTTCGTTCACCTTGAACGATTGCGATCGCACGAAGGCGGGCGCGCCCACCGCGAGAAGCCCATTGACGCAGACCGTGCCCGATGGATAGACGTCGAAGTGGACCAGCTGTGCGGAGCGCAGCAGATCAGAGGTGGCGCTTACCGACATACAATGCTGCGTCTTCGGGCAGCCCGAAAGGACGACCATTCCAAGCAGCGCGACGCTAAAGCCCCACGTTCTCATGTTCGCTCATTGTATCATCTTGCAAAATCAGTTGGATCGCTACAACTTGCATGAAGGAGAAGTGCATGCGAAGTCGGATCCTGATCCTTACTCTCACCGTTCTCGGGTTCACCGGCGCGGCCACTGCCAAGGAGATCAGTAAAAAGATGCCCTATCCCAAGACGCGGAGGGAGCAAATCAAAGAGGTGATTCACGGTGTTTCCGTTGAAGATCCCTATCGATGGCTGGAAGATGCCGGCAGTCCGGAAGTAAAGACCTGGATGGCGGCGCAGGATCGACTAACCCGCGACGCGCTCGAAAAAATGGCCGGCCGCGATGCCCTCACCTCGCGGCTCAAGGCGCTTTACTATGTGGACTCCATCTCCGCACCTTGGCACCGCGGGCAGCGATTTTTCTACACACGCACGCACGCCGACCGCGAAAAGGCCATCGTCTACTATCGCGACGGCGAGACCGGACCGGAGCGCGTGCTGCTCGATCCCAACACCATGAGCAAAGACGGCACCGTCTCGCTCGGCGTTTGGGTGCCGAACTATCAGGGCACGCAGGTCGCCTACGCAATTCGCGCCAACAACTCCGACGAAGCGACGCTGCAGTTGATCGACGTTGCGACCGGCAAGGTGAGCAGTGTCGACCTCATCGAGGGGGCCAAGTACGCGCAACCGTCATGGACGCCGAGCGGCGACGGCTTCTACTATACGTTTCTTCCGGCCGTCTCCAACGGTTCGAAGGGCCATCCGCCCATCACCGTCGCCGACCGTCCTGGTCACGCGGAGATTCGCTTTCACAAGATCGGCACCGATCCCAAGAGCGATCTGCTGATCCACGCGCGGACCAGCGATCCGGAGACCTTCATCGGCGCTTCGATTTCGCGCGACGGTCGCTGGCTTTTCACCTCGGTACAGCACGGCTGGAACGCGACCGACGTCTACTATCGCGACCTGCACGACAAGACCGTCGACTGGAAGCCCTTCGTCGTCGGAGAAAAGGCACAGTTCAATGTCTTCGCGTGGAAAGATCATTTTTACATCCATACCAACTTCGAGGCGCCGCGCTGGCGCATGTTGCGCGCCGACGTAAAACATCTCGATCGCGCCAGCTGGATCGAGATCGTTCCGCAAGCGAGCGAAGACGTCCTCGAGAACTTCGAGCTCATCGGCGGACACCTCGAGCTTTTATATTTGCGCAACGCCGCGAGCGAAATTCAAATTCATTCCCTCGATGGCAAACTGGTGCGCAATGTTCCGCTTCCCGGTCTAGGCGCGTCGAGCGGAATTCGCGGCGAAGCCGACGACACCGAGGGTTATTTCGACTTCACCTCGTTCACCCAAGCGCGACAGATCTTCAAGATCGAAATTCCGTCGGGTGAAACCAAGTTGTGGGCCGAGGTCAAGCTGCCCATCGACGCCAGTCCCTACACCGTCGAGCAGGTCTGGTATCCGTCCAAGGACGGCACCAAGATTTCGATGTTCTTGGTGCATCGGAAAGATCTGGTTAAAGACGGAAAAACGCCGTTTTTGCTCACTGGTTACGGCGGATTCAATGTGTCGATGCAGCCCTCGTTCTCGTCGGGACTTTACCCATGGTTGGAGGCGGGCGGCGGCTTCGCGGTACCGAACTTGCGCGGCGGCGGAGAGTACGGCGAGGCATGGCACCAGGCCGGAATGCTCGACAAGAAGCAAAACGTTTTCGACGATTTCATCGGTGCGGCGCAATATCTGATCAAAGAAAAATATACGCGCGCCGATCGCCTGGCGATTCGCGGCGGCTCAAATGGCGGACTGCTCATGGGCGCGGCGATTACGCAACATCCCGAGCTTTTCCGCGCCGTCATCTGCGCGGTTCCGCTCCTCGACATGGTGCGCTTCCATCGCTTCGGAAGTGGGAAAACTTGGGTTCCTGAATATGGCACCGCCGAGGATGCGTCGCAGTTCCAGGCTCTTTTTTCTTACTCGCCGTATCACCATGTAAAAAAGGGAACCAAGTATCCCGCGCTGCTCATGATGTCTGCCGACGCCGACGACCGCGTCGATCCGATGCACGCTCGCAAAATGGTGGCCGAGCTTCAGGCGGCCAACGCCAGCGAGCATCCGATCTGGCTGCGCATCGAACAGCACTCGGGGCACGGTGGCGCCGACTTGGTTCGTCAGGCAGTGGCCATGTCTGCCGACGGCTACACCTTCCTCATGCACGAGCTGGGAATGACTCGCTAGACCGACATCGATCAAAGGGGCGTGCCGCCCCCTCCTCGACACGGTCTCGGAGCCTCCCCCTGCTCACGGCCGCGCCAGACGCGTCCGACGGCGGCCGTGCCGCCTTGATTACGCTTCGAAAATCTTTTCAAGCGAGCAAAGCGAGGCCGCACGTTTGTGCGGCACTTACTACGGGCATGGTTTGCTACGCTCACCGCTTGCTTCGCAAGCGCCCTTCGGGCGCGTCGGCGACGTCTGGCGGCGACGTCAGGATGGGGGACCCATCGGACTTGTTACGATGGGGGAAGGACGGAGTCCTTCGTCGATTGACGCTAGACCGACAAGTACCGCAAGACTTCGTTTTCGATCACACAAGTGGATGTCGGTCTAGTGCGTTACGGATTGGTGTGAATGTCGCCGTGGATGTAGAGGGGGCTGGCGATCAGCGCGCCACTGTCGATCAGGTTTCGCGCGTGAATCGCGATGCGTCCGTCGCCACCGCCGCCACCGCCACCGTACGAGCTGGTAAATCCGCCGCCCGCGGCGATTCCGATCGCTGCGCCGTCGCCGCCGATTCCGCCTTGACTGCCGCCCGATCCGCCGAAGCTGTTGATAAATTCGTTTGCGACGTTGGGATGACCGTCGGTTCCGTTGTCGCCGCCGCCGCCGCCGCCGCCGAGCGCGAGCAGCGATCCGGAGTCGAGGTTCACGATCGGCGCTTCGAGCAAGATGGTTCCGCCCGATCCGCCGCCGCCGCCGCCGGACGAC
>PLXG01000202.1 GCA_003153195.1 Myxococcales bacterium | reverse complement strand
AGATGCGGATGCTCTTCATCCACCGAAAGATTCAGCTGCGCCACGCCGCTACCCTCTTTGGGCAACTCGATCTTCCAGTGGCGGTAGCGACTCGGATGGGTCTCGAACGAAATGGGCTCGGCCGGTGCGGTTGAATCCATGGCTAAAGATACTGAGCGGCGGGCTCGCTGGCAAGCGATATAATGCATATTGCGGCTATCGGCTTAATGCATTATATTGCTTCTCATGCGTCGCGACCGTAGGCCGCTTTTGATCCGTATCGGCCAGCGCGTGCGTGCTCAGCGAGAAGAAAATAGGATTACGCAGCGGGTACTTGCAGATCGGTCTGGAGTTAGTCCCCGCTTCTTGGCTCAGCTCGAGGCGGGGGATGCCAACATCTCTCTCGAGCGACTGGACGACCTGGCGCGAGCGCTCGAAATTCCACTCGAAGAGCTGGTGCGGGAGCCGTCGCCCTCCCGACAAGTCGAGGCGCCAAAATCGATCGCGCTGCTGGGACTTCGCGGTGCCGGCAAGAGCACCATCGGCCCCAAGCTGGCGGCCGTGCTTTCGTGCGAGTTCGTCGAGCTCGACGCGCTCATCGAATCGGCTGCCGGACTATCGCTCGCGCAAATTTTCGAGCTGCACGGCGAGGCGTATTATCGCCGCGTCGAACGGGAGATCTTGGCGCGGCTGCTCAGCGACGGAAAACGACGGGTCATCGCCACTGGCGGCGGAGTGGTGAACGATCGCGAGACATTTCGGCTGCTGCGTAAAAATGCCAGCACGGTCTGGTTACGCGCGCGCGCGGAAGATCACTGGAATCGAGTGGTCGAGCAAGGCGACCACCGCCCGATGGAAAAAAAGCCGCACGCGATGGCGGAGCTGCGCGCACTTTTGACCGCCCGCGAGCCGCTCTACGCCCAAGCCGAGCACACCATCGACCCCTCCAAGCTGGACATCCCGCACGCCCTGAAAAGACTACACCTCACTCTCCAGGGGGCTAATCAACTAAAATAACAGCAATTTTAAGCACAACCGCGCGTTTCGCTGAAACCGCGCGGCAACCTCGACGACGCGCTGGACGAATCGCGCGCTTAGTCTAAATTTACTTTTACTTTTAATTACCTACGACCCTAGAGAGGGATCTCAAAGTCATTGCGCCTTCGCTTAGCACGCGATCGTGGAAAGATTTGAGGGTGAAGCCGCGCCTCTTTTCGGCTTGGCGACGAATTGCACGCCAGGTTTCGCCGCCCACGAAATACGAACACAGCTGCGTGACCGAAAGCTTGGCGCGACGCAGTTTGGCCTCCGCCTCGGGACGTTCTTGGAACGTCTCATCCATCATCAATCTGAGCGCCTCTTCGTCTGACATCTTCTGCGTCTGCAGCTTGATATCCAAAATCGTGTTCGCCACCGCGCGTAGCTCGAGCTTGCGCGCCTGCAGCTTGAGCTTGGCGTTGTCGGCGCCGAGATATCCGGCGTCGACCATCAGATCCTGCGTATAGACCGCCCAGCCTTCCACATACGAAGTGGCGGAGAGCACCCACCTGAGCACGCGCCGAACCTCCGGCTGAACCTGATTGGCGCGTTCGAACTGCACGTAGTGGCCCGGCATCGCTTCGTGAATAGTGAGCAGCTCGAGGCCATAGCGATTGTATTCGCGCAGCTTCGACTCCACCTTCGCAGCCGGCCAGTCTTTGGGAATCGGAGTGACGTAGTAGAACGCGCCCAGCTCCGGTTGATACGGCGGCGCACCGTCGAAGGCGGCCACCCCCAGCATGGCGCGCAAAAACGGCGGCGTCTCGATCACCTGCAGATTGTCTTGGTTGCGTAGCGTCATCAGCTTTTTCGCTTCGATGAAATCACGCGCCTCTTTGAGCTGCGCTTTGACCACGTCGAACAGCGCTTCGGCCTTCGGATGCTCTTCGGCGATCTTGTTGAGCGCGGCGCGAATGTCGGCTTTGCCGATGAGCTTCTCGGCGAGGCCGCTCATCTCGACGTGCAGCTCTTTTAGGCGCTTCTCGGCGGCGGCCAGTACCTGCGACGGATCTTGATCGGTCTGCAGATAGGGACGGAAGCGCTTGCGGTAGAGCGCGTCGCCATAACGAAAATCAGCGTGCGGCATCTTGGGCAGATCATTTTCGATGAAGCCGAGATATTCGCGCACCGCCTTCACCGCCTCAGCGCTGGCCGAACCGAGCGCGGTTGCGTGTTTCGATTTCGCAAATGCCAGCTGAAGGTCGTGCTGCAAGTAATCGATGAGCCCCTCGCCATCGTCTTTGGCGGCGGCCGCGAAAACATCGACATCAAAGTGGAGCGAAGCTTTGGCTTGCTGCAGATAGCGCGGAACTTCTTTTAGCCGCGAAAAGGCGGCGGACGCGCGCTCGTCGAGAGGCGCATAGTCGCGCACCGCCATGTTGAAGAACGCTGAGCCCAGATCGTCGAGCGGCTTGTCGCAACGTTTTTGGAAATCGTGAGCCTCTTCCAGATCGAGCGACTCGAGTCGAATCGCGTCCTGCAAAAGCGCGACGTCGGCGTCGGCTTCTGCGTCCCCCGTTTGCGCAGTCGGCAATTGCCCGGAGAGGTCCTTCAGCACGCCGAGCCGACGTGCCCGCGCCTCAGCCGAGAGGTCGTCGAGGTGTTCGTCTACATGATCCTTGTGATACCCCGCCTGCGATGCGGCCATCGGCGAGCTCTTCCAAAGCTCGCTCAAATACTGAGCAGAGATCGTGTTCACGTTCGCGGCCAAGATGAGCGCTGAAATCATTTGGCGAACCTAGCATCGCCTAGATTCGAATGGAACCGCCTCATCACCATGATACGCTAATGCGGATGGGACGAATGATCGCGCTCGCTCTGATCCTTTCGGCCTGCGAAACCAAGACCCCTCCCGCCATGGATCTGGCGACGACGAACGACCTGTCCAATCCGTTCGACATGACTTACAACGTCGACCTCACTGTGCTGCACGATCTGGCTACGCCGCCGAACTATTCCTGCCAGATCAATATGACCAGCGGGGCGCTCGTCGACATCTCCGGTCAAGCGGCCGGGACCTGCGCGGCCTGTCTGGCAAATGCCACCGCCGCGCTCGATCAAAAGAGCTGCGCGAACATGAGCAGCGCCGACTGCAATCCTAGCGGATGTCAGACAAATGTCACCACCTGCACTTCCGATCCCTCCACCGATGCCAACCATCTAGGCTGCGCGGACTACTCCGTCTGCCTGGCGATGTGCACGGAGGGCGATACCGCCTGCGCCGCCACCTGTCACGGAAAGACCTTGTCCGAAGCGCTCTCGAAATATCAGGTCGCACTCGGCTGCGCGCAGGCCTACTGCATCTGCGGCACCGAACGGCAAGTCGACAGCGCCGGTCACTGCCATTAGTTTAGGCGCGGACCGCTCCCCTCAGCCACGGCGAGGCGGGTTCTACGGCGACGCGGACGGCGGAAGGCCGAAGCCTTCCAAGTAGGCGAGGATGTCCCCCAGCTGCACGTCGGAGAGCGCCTCTAGCGAAAAGAGCGGCATGGTGCCGCTGATGTTGAAAAACTTTCCGTGCTGGACTTTTTCGATCACCACCGGACGAGCGCCTTTGACCGGATCGGAGCCGAAGCTCTGCAGGGAAGCGTCGGGAACGATCGAGGCTTCGGTGGAGATTCGTCCGGCGCCGGTGTGCGGATCGCCATGACAAACGCCGCACGAATTGCGAAACAGCGACTCGCCAGCGGTGGCGTCGCCGCTTGGCACGTCGACGATGTTTTGCACGACCGTGAGCGGAAGCGCAGGCGAGCTGGGATCCGGCGCTTCGCTCTGCAAATAGACGAACAGCGCGCGGCCATTTTCATCGCTGGCGTCGAACGGCTTTGAGCGCATGAACTGCACCAAACACTCGTTGGTCGCTTCGAGCAACGTCTCGATGGTGGCGCCCCAGTAGCTCGGCCGCACCGCGGCATCGAACAGCGTGTAGCCGGGACGCAACTTGGTAGGATTCGAAACGATCTCGTGACAGGTAGCGCAGGTAAATCGGTTGGGCGGCGCAGACGATACACTGGTGCTAGAGAACAGATCGCGCCCGACGTCGAGCGCGGCGCGCGGTCCACAGTCGCACAGGGCCACGACGGCGAGGATTGCGGCGAAGGACTCGACGCGACGAAACATCAAGGTGTCGCGTGGCTCTTTTCCGTCGTGCCGCCTGCTCCTTGACCGGAAAGTTCGTCAGCCAGTGGCGCCGCGTCATAGACTTTGCGCAGCGCCTCGGTGAGTGCCACCGAAGTCACGCTGGTGGCGCGATCTTGGGTGTCGCGATAGACGAAGTTGTTGGCCAGCGAATAGATATTTCCATCGAAGATGAGCCCTACCACTTCGCCGGCGCGATTGACCACCGGACTGCCGGAGTTGCCACCAATGATGTCGTTGGTCGATTCGAAATCCATCGGCGTCTTGAGGTTGAGCTTGGACTTGGCGGTGACCCACTTGGGCGGTAGATCCCACGGCGACTGATTGTTCGCTTTGTCGGCACGCGCGTACAGCCCGGCAAAGTCGGTCATGGCCGGAACATTTTTTCCCGCCTCTTTGTAGCCCGCGACTTTTCCGAATGACAGCCGCAGCGTGAAGGTCGCGTCGGGATAGTGCGTCAGGCCGGCGGTCTCGAACTGTGCACGCGCGAGCAATCCCAGATTCTTTTTCACCACGCTCTCGACTTCGTCTTCGTACCGCTTGCGCAGCGCGCGCGCTTCCGGATCGAGTGCGCGGGCGAACATGATCATTGGATCGGTCGAGCTCTTGAGCGCGGCCGGATCGGAATAGAGCTTACGACGCGCGGCCGGGTCGGCGAGCTGCGTGGTGGTAATGATCTCGTGCGCGCGCTGTTGCGGCGATTTCCCATCGAGCGCGAGGCGCGTCAGCGTGTCGTCGTCACCAAGCTCGACCTTGAGCCGCTCGAGCGCACTCGCCATCAGCGCCTCTTCCAACGCCGGATAGACCGGCGCGGCGGAGAACAGCGACTGCTCGGTCGACGCCAGAGAGGAATCGCGAAATTCCGGAAGACGATTGTCGTTGGGCTTGGCCTTCTCGTCGAGCGCGCGCACGATGGTGCGTGCGTACCCGAACATCGTCGAGCCGAGCGGATTGAGGAGCGTCATCGCATGACGAAAAGTACGCGGCTCGGCAAAGATGTAGCGTTTGTAAAAGCTGGCGTACTTGTGCTCCGCCGCGTCGATCGCGCTCCAAATTCCAATGTAGCGATCTTTGTCTTTGAGCGAAGCGACCTGCGCTTTGAGGCGCATCTCTTGGGACTTCTTGATCTCCATCAGGGTCTTGTCGTTGAGCCCGCCGAGGTAACCGGTCAACGCCTTGATGGAATTCTCGACGTAGAAAAGAGGCGTGTGCGCCTGGCGCTCGGCATCGCCGCCGCGCTTTTGATAGTCCCTGAGCGTCTTTTGAATGCGACGAAACTCTTTCAGCAAGTTGGGATAGCTGGTCGACCGCATCATGTCGAGTTGCGAAAGCGTGTCGAGTCGCTCGGTGTTGCCCGGATTTCCCGAAGTGAAAACCAGCTCGCCCTCTTTGGCACCGGCGGCGCTCCACTTCAAGTAGTCGGTCGGATGAACCGCTTGCCCATTTTCGTAGACGCGAAAGAACGCGACGTCGAGGTCGTAGCGCGGGAACATGAAATTGTCCGGATCGCCGCCGAAGAAGGCGATCTGCCCCTCGGGTGCGAACGCCAAGCGAACGTCGGTATATTTTTTATATTTGTAGAGATTGAACACGCCGCCCTGATAGAGCGTGACTACTTCGCAGCGAAGATCTTTCGCCGTCGCGCAGGCCTTTTCCAGCTGCGCCATCTTGCTCTTCTGCGCCACGTTGATGGCGGCTTCGTCCATGCCGGGCTTTTCGACCGACTTCACGTCCTTGGTTACATCATCGATCGAAAGAACGACGTTGAGCTCGAGATCGGGGCACTTGATCTCGTCCGCGCTCGAGCGCGCGTAAAATCCGTCTTTGATGTAGTCGTGATCTTTTCGCGCGGTGCCGAGCTTATTGATGCAATCGGCGCCGACGTGATGATTGGTCATCACCAAGCCGCGGCTGGAAACGAACGAGGCCGATCCACCGCTATTGAATCGAACCGACGAGAGCCGCACATGATCGAGCCAGCCATCGGTGATCTCGAAGCCGTAGCGATCTTTCACCAGCGCGCGCGGAAATCCGTTGTAGGTCCACATGCCTTCGTCGGCCATCGCCACGCCACCGACCAACAGCGAAATACAAATCGCGAGTGACTTCATGCTCAATCCTCCGAGAGCGATCTGTTACTACAGGAGTCGAGCGTTGGCCAGCGAACGCTTGTCAGCCGCGCTCGAGCGTGGCACCTAAGGCCGTGGCCCCAGGAGATCTTTTGCTTTTCAATCGCTGGCTGAGTCTAGCCCTCGGCGTAGAGCCGGGGTCGCCGGAGGCCGACATCTGGTGGAGCTATTGCCAAACCGAGGTCCAAATTCATCCCCGCGGCGGGCCGCCCATTCGAGCTCGCATGGGCGAGCCGGTGACGCTCGACGGGCCCATCGCGGTGCTCACCGCGTGGAATCCAATGTCGAAAAAGAGAAGCGAAGACGAAAATTGTCGCGCCCAAGCTAGACTGGCCGCACGGATCGACCAGATGGGGCTCGAGCGGTGGCCGGCGGTGAACGCCCCGCAGACCGAGTGGCAGGAGGAGAGCTTCGCGATTCCCCAACTCCCGCTTTCGGATGCAGCCGATTTGGCAGATGAATTCGAACAGTGCGCCTTCTATTACGTCGCCCAGGATGTTCTCGAGCTGGCGACGCGTCGGGGTGGAAAAATCGTGCGTTTCCACGGCGAAGAATCGCTCGTCTATTGAAGCGATTCGCACGTTTCCCCAAGCCTACACGGAAGGGTTGCATCCGCGGCGGGGGGCTGGTAATTCTTTGCAAACAGGGCGTTTAGCTCAGCTGGATAGAGCG
>PLXG01000185.1 GCA_003153195.1 Myxococcales bacterium | reverse complement strand
CGTTGAACGCCAGCCAGGACAGCTCGCGGTTCAAAAATAGCTTTGGATCGGGAGATTCCACGGGAATCGGTACTTTAACGCAATCGGAGGACCCTTACACCCCCTGGGATTGCAAATAACCTGCAACAAATGGGTGACGTCAAAAGAACCTTGTGGCGTGTTTTCGCATGGTTGGGTAAAAGAAGCGCGATGCGCCACCCCATTTTGGCCGCCATCGACGTCGGCACCAACGCCGTCCGGCTGAAGCTCGCCCGGCCGCTTCCCGACGGCTCCTTTGAAATCATCCATCAGGAGCGCGATCCGGTCCGTCCCGGGGAAGGCGTTTTCGAGAGCGGAGTGATGTCGCGCAAAGTGGCCGACCGGCTACTGGCCACCCTTCGCCGCTACGCGGCGCTCTGCCGAAGACACGATGCAAAAGTTCGCGCGGTGGCGACTTCTGCCNNCGACATCGGCGGCGGCTCGACCGAGGTCGGATTTTCGCAGGACGGCCAGGTCAAGCAGCTGCACAGCGTTCAGCTGGGATCGGTGCGACTCACCGAGATGTTCGGCTCCGACGTCTCGCCGAAAAAGTTCAAGCTCATGCGCGAGGTCGCCGAGATGACCATCGCCGAATCGCTGCCGACCAAATTTCCCTCGAGAATGACGCGCGCGTTCGGAAGCTCGGGAACCATCAACGCGGTGGTGGCCTACGCGTCGGGCGGCGGAACGGAAGCGACGCGCCGACAGATCAAGCATGCGATGCTCGAGCTCTACGAAATCGGTCTTTCGGGAAGACGTCGCTTCTTCGNNGGTGATCCTCGATGCCTTTACCCGCCACTATAAGCTCGACTCGATCGCGTCGGTGCCGCGCGGACTTCGTGACGGTGTGCTGGTAGATCTGTTGGCGCGGCAAAAACCGCACGTCGATCGATCGCTCTACGACGCTGCGCTCGAGATCGGCCGCCGGTTCAACGTCGAGGTGCATCACGCCACGCAGGTCTCGCGGCTGGCGGTGTTGCTATTCGACGCGCTGAGAACCGTGCATCAGCTCCCCGAAAGCGCGCGCCCCTATCTCGAGGTCGCCGCGCTCTTGCACGACGTCGGAAATGCGGTGTCATACCAGCGCCATCACAAGCACACCTACTACTTGATTCAACACGCCGACATCCCGGGCGTCTCCGATCGCGAGCGCGAGCTGATCGCGCGCATCGCACGGTTTCACCGTCGATCGACGCCGCAGCTCTATCACGCGATGGTTGCCGATCTCCTCGGCGAAGAGATCGATTTGGTGCGAAAACTCTCGGTCCTTTTACGCGTCGCCGATTCCCTCGATCGCAGTCACCACCAACCGGTGCGCACGTTGTCTGCCAAGATCGGCCGCAAGGAGATCACCCTCAAGCTCGGACTGCGCGGCCCCATCGATCTGGAGATGTGGGATCTCCAGTCCGAAGCCGAGCTGTTCCAGGATCTGTTTCAGCGCAAGCTCACCATCGAGGCCGGTCGCAGGCAGACGTGAAGGTCGCGGGTGAACCATCGAGTCGGCTCCACTTTCTCGACGGTTTGAGAGGCCTTGCCGCAATGTGGGTGGTGTTCTTTCATCTCTACACCGGCACACTTTTTCGTCCGCTCAGCTCGGTGTTTCCGTCGACAGTTCGCTGGACTTTTCAACACGGTGCGCTCGGCGTTCAGATCTTTTTCGTGATCAGCGGTTTCGCCAGCGCGTGGTCGGTCCGCAAGGCGGAGATCACCGGAAGCTTCACGCTCGAGTTCCTGCGACGCCGCATGGTCCGTTTGGCACCGCCCTATTGGGTGGCGCTCGCGCTGGCAATCGCCAACCTCGAATTTTCGAATCTCCGGCACGCCGGCGCTCACGCCTTACCAAGCGCAGGATCTCTGCTCGCCCACGTCTTTTACTTACAGGGTCTGATCGGTTTCAAAGACATCGTTCCCGTATTTTGGACGCTGTGCATCGAAGTGCAGCTCTATCTCGCGTTCATTCTCACTCTGCTGATCGCGTGGAAAATCGGATGTGCGCGGCTCGCCGTCCTTGCACCGACCGCGATCGTCTCGGCCGCGCTGCTCGCATGGACGGGAGACACGACCGGTTCGAGCGCGACCTCCCCGTGGTTCATCCACTTCTGGCACCTGTTCGTGCTCGGTGCGCTCAGCGCGTGGGTTTACGAAAAAGCGCTCGACGCGAAATGGCTGCTCGGCTACCTGGCGCTGGTGCTCATCGCGGGCACTCGATCCAGGGACCCCGGCGCATATATAGGCGTGCTCACCACTGCGATCATTTGGGCATCGCATTCGAATGGAGCGTTGCGCCGGACGCTCGAGTCGCGCCCACTTCAATATCTGGGCATGATCTCTTACAGCCTTTATCTAATTCACTACGACGTCGGCTATCGCTTCTTGAATGTCGGACAGAAATGGACCGGTGACTCTTCAAACGCCGCCCTCGGATGGTTCGCCTCGGGCCTGGTCGCCAGCATCTTGGCCGCGCACGTTCTATATCGCTTGGTGGAGCGACCGAGCTTACGTCTCTCGCGAGCGCTCAGCTCAGCGGGCGACCAATCGCGACAGCAACTGCGCGTGCAGGACTGAGTTGGCAGCTAGACAGTGGCCGGCAGAGATGGTCTTATTCCCATTAAGATCCGTGAAGATACCGCCTGCTTCTTCAACTAAAATCTTATGTGGCGCCAAGTCCCAAATTTGGACGCCGGCTTCGATCCAGGCGTCGGCGCGGCCGTCGAGCAGCAGGGTGCACCCGGCGACGTCGCCGTACGATCGCGTGCTCGCACAGGAGGTTGCAATCGCGGTCATGACCGGCGCCAGCTCGGGCGTCAGCAGCTTGTGAATTTCGCCTAAGCTCAAGGTCGCCGCCTCCCAACGATCGATGGAGGAGAGCGTCAATTTGGTTCCGTCGCGAAAGGTTCCGAGTCCGCGCGCGGCCCAATAATGTTGGCCGACCGGCGGCAAGCAGGTGGCGCCGACCACGACTTCGCCGTCCACTTCGAGCGCGATCAGCGGTCCCCAATGACTTCCGCCGCGCGAAAATCCGCGGGTGCCGTCCAGCGGATCGATGATCCATCGGTAGCGCGTGTCTCGGCCCGCGTGGACGCCCGACTCTTCGGTCAGGATCTGATGATCGGGAAAGTGCGCCCGAATGACCTTCAAGATGGCCTCCTCTGCCGCCTGGTCCGCCAGCGTAACTGGACTCTGATCGGGCTTGAAGGTGAGCCCGAGTTCGCCACCCGAACGTCCAAAGTAGCGCAAGCTGGCGTCGGCCGCCGCCTTGACCGCGTTTCGCGCTACGTCGAGCGCCTGCTCGAGCTCCAAATTTGCCATGCCCGAATCATAGTGCTGAACTCCGCTTTAGTTCGAGGAAATTGGCGGTAGATAGGCTGCGCCGTCGGCAAACATCCCTACATTCACGAATCCGCTGATCGAAAACGACGGCAGCTGAAGGGTGACCATCGATCCAGGACGGGTCATGTGATCGCCTTCGCACACCACCAGCGCCTGCACGCCGTCCGGCATCATCACCAGCGCGTGCGCGTTCAGACAGGCGGTGCTCGGCAGCGCCAGATCGCGCGTGGTCAGCGTCTGCGTATCGATGGCGGTGACCAGATCGTTCCCACCTTGGTGCGGCACATAGTAGGTTCCGCCGTCGGCAGTAAAGGCGCCGAACATGGCCACGCCGCCGACGAAGATGACCCGCGCCGGATCCATCTGACCGGTGGTGGGATCGTAGACTCGCACGTCGCCCGACTTGTTGTCAGACACCCACACCGAGCCGTCCTTGGGCGAAACCGTGAGTGCGTAGGGCCAATAGTTGGGCGTGCCGAGCGGTCCCGGCATCGGACCCACCGCGACGCGCGAGGTGACGTTGGGGCGATTGTGATCGGTGACGTCCACCACCACGATCTGATCGGAGAGACTGCAGGTGACGTAGAGCGTCTTCTCGTCGGCCGACAGTCCCTCGCCGTGCGATGTCGGACAAATTGGTTGCAGCGAAAGTCGCCGCATCGATTCGGTGTCGATGATCGCGAGCGAGCTATAGGCAGTCTCGGCGGCCCCGCCGGTCAGCATCTGCGACTGAACTTTCAAGAGATCGTAATGGGTGACGAACGCGGTCTGGCCGTCTTTGGAAAGGATCACATCGCCGGGACTGCGATCCACCAGCGTCTCGCCCTGTTCTTGGAGGGTGGCGCCGTCCAAACGGACCAGCGATCCCGGCACCGTTCCGGTTCCGTGTGATCCGTGCGGTCCCGATCCGGTTCCCGGCACATAGTTCGAGAGATTGAAAACGACAAAGCTGCCATCGGGCGCGGAAGCGAGGTGATGAGGCCCTTCGAGCTCCACCGGAATGTCGCCCACCGGAACCGTTCCGTAAACGACCGGTGCCGGATCGGTGCTCACCACCGATAGGGTGTCACTTAAATTATCGGTGATAGCATAGCGGGCCGAATGTGCATAGTCGGGAATGGCCGCGGTCGGCCATTCGGACAAAACGGGGAACTTAATGTCCGCTCCGCAGCCCGAAAACAGCAACACCCCCAGCATCCACCGCATCTGCCAATTATGGATCACTCGCTCACCACAAGCGAGTCGGGAATGATTCGCTTCTAAACAGGTTCAGACGGGTTGTGATCCGACTTAAGCGAGCAACGCGAGGCCGCACATTCGTGCGGCACTGTCTTCCTGCGGGCACGGTTCGCTGCGCTCACCGCTTTGCGACCTTCGGAACCGGCACGCCCGTGTAGATCCTTGTTTAGTTCAGCGCGGCGGCGCAGCTATTGCGGAGCTTTTGCAACGCGCGCAGTTCGAGTTGGCGAACCCGCTCACGGCTGATTCCGAACTTCTTGCCCACCGAGGCGAGCGTGGCCGGACGTGCACAAATGTGACGGGCGCGAATGATGGCGCGCTCCCGCGCATCGAGCACGTTCAGCCCTTCGAGCAGGCTGCTCTTGCGCGAATCCAGCTCTTCGACGCCGGCCACCATGTCTTCCGGGCTGGGGCCACCTTCCGCGACCAAGCTCGACACTTCGCGCGCGTCATCCACCGAGCGCGGCGCATCGAGTGAAACATCGCGGCCTTGAAGGCGNNGTCCAAAGAACACCTTGCGTTGCGAGCGCGTGGTACCGATGCGCACCGGGCCATGCGAGCGCAGCACCAGCTCCATCATGCAGGCGCGAATCCAATAAGTTGCATAGGTCGCGAGCCGCGTTGCCTTTTGCGGATCAAAACGGCGCGCGGCGATGGTGAGGCCGAGATTACCTTCTTGGATGAGATCTTCCATCGAAGGTCCTGAGCTGCGGAAGTCGCGCGCGATGCTGATCACCAAGCCGAGATGAGCTTCGACCAGACGTTCGAGCGCATCGCGGTCTTCCACGGTCTGCCACCTGCGCGAGAGTCGGCACTCTTCTTCCAAAGAGAGCGGCTCACGAGAAATCCTTCTCTCACCATTCGAATCAAAGCTCTTCTGACCAGTTGC
>PLXG01000007.1 GCA_003153195.1 Myxococcales bacterium | reverse complement strand
GCCGACGCCGTTGCGCTCTACGGTATTATCAAAGAGCGCGCTCTCGCCGACGAGAGCTGTTCCCACTTGTTCGAAGCGCTGAAAGCGCAAGAGCGCATCGATAAAATTCGCGGCATCGATCAACCCGTCAAGCTCGACCTTCGGCTAAGCGATTTGTGGGCCAAGATTGACGCGGGATTACTTTCACTTGGAGACGATCACCCATGACGACAGCAACTCCGCGCGAGGCGATCACGACCGCGCTGACCGAAGCCACCTTCGAACTCGCCGCGCAACAGGCGCGGCTCGATCCGCTGCAACGCGCCGCGGCGCACGCGTACCTCGACGCTCGCAGAGACAAGCGAGTACGTGTTTCCGTCCAGCGCGATCCGTCGCCGTAAACCCGGCTGCGCGGGCGAGAGCATGCGGCCATCGTCGCCGTAATACGCGAGCAGCCTCGGAGCACGTATCTGAGGTGACAAGACGCCCGCGTGCAACGCGACTCTGCGCAGGGAGGCGATGGGCTACGCTATCTTAGAATGGGTCCCTGTGGCTGCCAGCGCGAGGATTCGTTTTTGGTGACGCCGAGGTCAGCCAAAGGTACCACTGTGGTACTTTTGGGTTGGTTATCAGAAGAAAAGCCTGCCGTGACAGGGCAACAGTCCAAGGAGCGACCCGTTTGGCTGCAATCTATCGACGCGGCCTCCGCGGAGATAGAATCTATTCTGGAGGCCGGAGGCTCCGAAGCTTCTGAAGCGCGTCTAGCGAGTTGCGAAGCCGCCTTAGCGCATATTCGTCGGGCTCAGGATCAGCTCGCAGAATACGCAGCGACGACTCGATCTCTTCCGCAGCAATCTTGAGTTGCCGAGCAACCTCTTTGGCGTAGTGCTCCCAATCGCGCGCATACGGCATCTAATGGCACCCAACGCGTTCCATGCTGACGTGCTGCCGGACTTGATCGAACTTCGCGAGGACGGATTGACGCTCGCAGAGATCGCGGAAACGATGAACGACCGCAATCAGTTCCAGCGGAACGGCAAGCCGTGGAACGCAGTGCAAGTCTCGCGGGTGCTTGCCAAGGTCTTGACCCTCCGACACCCGGCCGGGTACGGGGATGCCTTGCATTTGAAAAATAGCGGGACGCCCGGGTTCGAACAACGACGTAGTCGTGTGGACTAAAAAATCTCCCAGGACTGTGGGCTACCCATCAGGTCGCCGGCGCCGGCTTCGGTGAGGATGCGGCCTTCGGTCGGCGTGTCGAGCTCGGCCATGATGCGCAGCAGCGTGCTCTTCCCGCAACCGCTCGGCCCAACCACCGCGACGAACTCACCCTCGCCCACATTGAGGTTGACGTCGCTTAAAGCGAGCGTTCCCGAGGGATAGCGTTTGAAGAGGTGTTCGACCGAGATCGAGGCCACGACCGTTCAACTTTCGGAAAGCAAGCCATCGCGCCTGGTGCGGGTCCCGAGCGACGCTACGAACGCAATTTCGGCCAGTAGCGCAGCGCAGCAAATGGAACGACGGCAACGATCAGCGCAAATAGCCAGCCTGAGCGCGAATCAAAACTCCCCATCAGCGTTACGTAATAGAACATCGCCGAGCCAAGCAGAAGGGCGTGGAAACGGCGCTCGGAATTTGAACCGCTAGCGGCGTCGTAGAATTGAACCCCTGAGGTTGTTACGCACTCTTGGAGGATTTCCCGCGCGTCCGTAGCCGGTGACTTTCGCCAGCGAATGCGAAGACGGCGCCGTGATGAACGAGACGATCGATGACGGCTGTTGCGGCCATCTCGTCGGGAAAGACTTGCGTCCACTTCTCGAACGGCAGGTTCGTTGTGAGCGCAATGCTACGTCGTTCGTAACGCTGCGAGATGAGTTGGAAAAGCAGATCTGTTGCCTCTCGTTCAAACGGTACGTATCCGAGTTCGTCGATGAGCAGCAAATCGATGCGATCGAAACTGCGATAGTGTCGCTCGAGCGTTGCCGCTTTCTTCGCAGCGATGAGTTTCATGAGCAGCGCCGCGGCCGTCGTGAAAAGCACACGGTAACCGCGCATGCACATCGCAAGACCGATGGCGCTTAGGATGTGACTCTTGCCGACACCGGGCGGTCCGCTGAGGATGATGTTGCGATGAGCATCGACGAACGAGCCCTCGAAATGTTCGAGCAGCTTGGCTTTGGGCAATTCGGGCTGTAGCGTGAAGTCAAACGACTCAATAGTTTTGAGCGTCGGGAAATGCGCGGCAGTGATACGTGCTTTGACGCCGTTCTCTTGTCGCTTTGCGGCCTCAAGCGAGATCAGATCACTGAGGTAGGGTAAGGGTGCGGCGTGTTCGCTTAGAAGCCGTTGATAGTTAGCCAGTACCGTCGTCAGGTGCATACCGCGTAATTGCATTTCGAGTAGCGGAGACGAGTCGATCATGCGGCGCTCTCAATCAAGAGCGCCGTTGCATACGCCGCTAAATTGACGACCGGTGCTTCGTACCTGGCCGCCGTCGGCAAGGCTGATGTGCGAATTGCGCGAGACGGTGCCGGCGCTCGCTTTTGCTCGACCATAAGCGCGATCGCGTCGGGATCATCCGTTCCGCGCGCGAGCGCGTGCGTTACGACTTGCGCGAGTTCTGTGACCGGAACATCGCTCAGCAGCGAAAGCACTTGTGTCCAGCGCTTTGTTGCGGTACGCGGATCGCTTTGGCAATACCGATCGAAGAGATCTCGCAAAACGTCAGGGATTCGGCCGTCGCTGAGGACGAGAGCGCTTTCCGCTGCGCGATGTTTGTGGGCCAAGAGTTCGATATAGTGCCGCGGATCAAGAAAACGATCGCCTTTGCCAGCGCCCCGCTGGTGTTCCGCAACGACCTCGGTATCGACGACAATGCGCAACAGCTGCTCGTAGACTTCGATGACCGCGTTGCGATGCGCCCATCGCGTCGGAACGGAATACCAATCGCGCTCAAAGCAGACCTCGGCAAACTTGTTGACCCGAGCATATTTGGTCACGCACGCGCGCGGCAATACCATCGGGAGGGCTTGCAACATGGGCTGCTCTCGTGCAAAGCGATCGCCGATCGTCTCGTGATGTGTCGTATGCTCGCGCTTCAAGCTAGCGTCGCAGAAGGCGACCAATGCAGCGTTGAGTTCGTCAAGATCGACGTACGATGGAATTGGTCTAAAGAAATTGTCCTCGATGTAGCCGTGAACGCCCTCAACACCGCCCTTCTCGTTGCCCTTGGCCGGCGCAGCAAACGCAACGTGCAACGCGAGGCCGCCGCGGAACGCCGTGAACGCCTCATTCTCGGCGCGATTGCGACCGCGCAAGACGCGCGTAACGGCCGTCGATGCGTTGTCGAAGATCGACGTGCGCGTCAGACCGCCGAATGCCGTAAAGCCGGCAAGCAATCCGGCAAAGAGCGACGGCTGATCGCAACGCATCGATGCACGCGCCATAAATCGACCACTGTAGCTCAATCGAACGACGAAGAGCTGCACGACGACGGCCACGCCGGCGAGCAGCACCGACATCGGGGAGAAGTCAAACTGGGATTGATCTCCCGGCGCGTACGCCGCTCGCACAAACGCTTCGCGTGGAACGAGCACGGCACGACGCGCGGCAACGTATTGACGCAGCGTACGCTCGTCGACGTTCAGTTCCGTATCGACGTTTTGCCGCAAGTAACTGCCGACACGCACCGCCGTGATCTTTGGCGTCGAGCGAATCAAGTCATCAATGTGCGTTGCGTATCGATCGAGCAACCGCGCTCGCGGACGCGCCGCTCGCTTCGGCGGCCCATCTTGACGCAGATATTTGCGCACCG
>PLXG01000318.1:12533-45128 GCA_003153195.1 Myxococcales bacterium | reverse complement strand
ACCGCGTCGACCGCGCGCGCGGTTCGCCGAGCCGTCTGGGGAAGCCACTCGACCGGCGGCGGTGGCGAAGGAGGCGCGCCCAACCACGGCGGCACATCGGCGATCGTCTTGGTGCTGCGCCAGTGCCCCCGTTCATTGAGATCTTCGACGCTCGGCTCTTTTTGGCCATCGAGCAGCGCCATCATCTCGGCCGGTCGGCATTCGAACACCAGCTCGGCGCGAGGAATCTGCTGACGCTCGCTCAAGCGGCAACCGATCTCGAGCACCGCACGCCGAAGCAGCCCATTGGCCCATGCGTCACTATATTGTCCGCGCTCGTCGCGAATTCGATAGACGTGGCGCGCCTCGTTTAGAAGCTCGTCGAACCGCTCGCGATGCGCGGCTGGCACCGCGGCCCGCAACTCGGCGATCTTTTCCGGCGCCGAAGACTGATGCGCGCGCGGTCCCGAATCGACCGACGATCGAATTGCCTTCACCAAGGTCTGCGGAAGCTCGAGCGCGAACGGATCGCAGATGTCGTAGCCGAGACTGCGATAGCCCACCACGTCGAGATACGCACCGAGGGCAGTTGCAACGGCGTCGTTCCCCTGTTTGAGCTGGGTCAAGATCTCCGCAGCGGAAGATCCGCCGGATAAAACCGCCATCTTGGCGGGATCGGATTTGAGCGCTGCCGCCACTCGATCGAGCTCGTCGGCCGCCACCCCGTTCGAAATCGGCGAAGCACCTTTGAGCAGGTGCAAAATTTCCCCCGACGGCTTGCCGGTCCACTCTTGGGCATGCGCCAGGAAGTCACCCACCGGCATACAAGCGGTGATGGTGAACAGATGGTGCTGACAGATCATGTTGGAGAGATGATCGCGAGCGACCTCGAAATGTTTTTTGAGCGCCGCGTCATCGAGGGCGCGAACATCGATCGCCTGGATGGCGCGATGCGCGCGAATCGACGCCGGCTTGACCGTGTCGTCCCAATTCTTGAGATCGCTACGCCACAATCGATTGTTGATCGCTTGATGGCCGGTTCGAATCCGCGCCCGCATCTTCGGCACGAGTCGGGTGATGAGATAGAAGATCGGACGTGGCGGCGGCTTCACCGCGGCGGGCGGAGCGCCAAAGATGATCGCCTTTTGATACACGAACCCGTGCACCGTAGCCATCTGAAGATGGCTGAGCATGAGGCCGTAACGGGCGCTGTCGGTAGAGAATCCCTTGGCCATCGCCGGCGGAAAAACCTCGGCCATGAGTGGAGTAATCGGACGCGTGAAGTGGGTCCCCTCGAGCTCCCAAGCACCTGGGCCCGGGGCATCAAATGTGCGCGACATCGGTATCTCCTCGTGCGCAGCATACGGCAGAATCTGCACAAAAGTCACACGTTCTTCACCCGGTTGTTGAACGATTCGATCAGTTTTGCGGAGCGATGCGGAGGATGGTACCGAACACGTCGCCGGTCTGCGGATCGATCTTTGGATCGACGAAGATGCGGGTCACGTCGAGACGACGCATAGCGGCGATGCCCTCTTCCGAGATCAGCTCTTTGGAGTCGACGCCGATGGGCTGAAGATCGAGCTCGGTGCCGATCGCGATCGCGAACTTGATGGCAGCCTCGCTGGTGGTGAAGAAAAATCCGTGCGGGCGGCGGCACCACATGTCTCGTCCGCTCTGCGTCAGGTACCAAATTCGATCGGGAAGATAAGAGACGAAGTCGGGAATCTCCGAATGCGACATGGCGCCATTTCCGTCACAGGTCGCACGCGATTGCAAGGAGGACGAACAACGCCAAATGCTACCGCGCGGTAGTCGAGCCTTTTCGCATGATCGAGTCGGGATCGACTTTCAAACGGCGCAAGGTCTCCGCGTCCGGCATTCCGGTGGCGGCCAATTTTTCACCACGCTGAAATTTGATGAGCGCATCGCGCGTGGCATCATCGAGCTGGCCATTTTCCTTGATCGAATAGCCGCGCGTATTCAGTCGGCTCTGAATTTTCTCGATCGCCCCCGGCTCGAAGATGCTCTTTGGGCTGGTGCCGACCGGACGCGCTGCGCTTGCGATGCGTGTGCTCTGCGCGGCGGGCGCTTTCTGGTCGGCCGCTGGCGACGGCGCTGCGCCTTCGGTGTGCTTGGCGTGCGCGCAGGCGCCAGCGAACAGCGCGATCCAGATCAGCTGCTTCATTTTTTGTCCTCGGACGTTTTTTTGGCTTCCGGTTCCACCTTCACCGGCGGGCTCGAATCGTGTCCGAGCGCGCGTCGCGCCTGACGCACGACACCTTCTTTGTGATTGGCTTCGGGCAGCGGCAGGTTGGTCATCCCCGACGCCAACCCTTCGACGAATGAGTTTCGCACCACCGATAGCACTGTGGGCCACAGCTCGATCTTCGGATTTTGTAAGTCGCCGTCGATGGGGATGAGCGCCGCCACTGCGTTTCGTCCCGGCACTCGATCGGAAAAGATCTTGATGGCGGTGTCGGCCAATACGGCCTTGATCTTGGTGCCCAGATCCTGATTTTCGGCGCGAATCTTCACGTTCTCCAAAACCGGCTTCACCGCACCCACCAGATGTCCGCGGTTGCACTTGAAGGACGCAAAGGTGCTGAAAGTCCCCGATGGAATTTTCATTCCAGTTTTCGCGACAAGAAATTCATATAATTCATCAAGCTTGAGCTTCTGTAGGCGCGCCTCGCCGGCGAATGTCAGCACCGGCGCCAGCAGATCGGCCGAAACGAACACATCGAGCTTGCCCGAGCGCTGCACCATCGCGCGAATCGCCAAGGTAGCCGGATGGCCGGAGGTGAGCTTCTCGCGCGTGACAAAATTCTCTAGGGTCGACTGGCCGTCGTGAATCCAGATACTGGGCGCATTCGGCTCACGTCGATCGACCACTTCGATCTCGGCGTCGACAAACTCCATTCTCTCGACGCGAAACGGGATCAGGCTGCGAAGCTGCGCAGCCACTTTCCATGGCGGTGGGAGCTGCTTGATGATCTCTTTGGCGACGCGCTCTTTCGGCGTCTTGTAGGGCTCGATGTCGATGTCGGCCTTCATCTTGGTAATCTTCAGCTGCGCGCCGAGATGAAACCGAATCAGCTCTTTCCACAGCAGATGGGCGTCGATGCTCTGCGCAAATAGAAGCGGCGGTTTGCCCGCGTGCACCGGCTCTTCAAAGATTTTTAAGTTCGAAATGTTGTAGGAGAGGCGAAAAAACGAGACGTGCACGCTGGAAAAATCGCCGCGAAAATCCTTCATGTTGTCGAGCTCATGGCGAGTGGCCCAAGAGGCGAGGCGATCGGCGGTGATCCATAGCGCGAAGAACAGCGCCACCAGCGTCAGCGGAACAATGTATCTCGCTTTTCCGTACCAATGTTTGGCCATGGCCGTGGAGCTCGAAAGTGCAATCGCCGTGCCCCACCGACTTGCGCTCGTGATCTCGCGCAGATATGAGAGAGCTAATCATGGGACTTCTGGATGAGGCCGGACTCGATCGACTGGTGACGGCAGGCTGCACGAGCTGCGGCGGCAACAAATTGGTCTTTCTGACCTACGTCGATGGCCTGTTGCCACTCATGGGCGGCGAGCCGGTCGGCAAGATCACCTGGGTCTACGACGGAGAGAAATTCGTCGACGGCGTATACGAGGTCAGCTGCGACAGCTGTAAAAAAATTCTATTTCAGTCGTCGATCTGTCCGCGCTGCAATGCGGAGGAAAAGCTCGACGATGCGCTCGAGAGCGAAAATCGATGGACCGTGCCGATGAGCTGCCCGTCGTGCGAGGGCGAAGAGGTTCGCTACATCGCCTTTCTTCCCGCCCGCGTGCTCTACGAGGGAAAGCGCGCAGAGAAGGCGCGCGCGCAGGCCGAACTCGACGACGAGGGATTTCACGGCTACCGAGTCGACTGCCGCAGCTGCGGCAAAGTGGCGGAACGAATCGACCGCTGCCCGCTGTGCGAAACGCCGGCGCCGCTGCGCGCGCGACCGGGCTAAGCCTGACCAGCTTGCTCGCCCTCCGCTCNNCGCCTGCTCGGGCAGCGATTGTGGTACGACGATGCGTGTCCGAGTCGAATCATGTCCAAGTCTCGATGAACGATGTGAGCCGCGACGCGCTCGAGGGTTTGATCGAAGAGTTCGTCACGCGCGAGGGCACCGACTACGGCGCCGAGGAGACCACGCTCGATGAGCGCAAGAGTGCGCTGCGGCGCAAGCTCGAGCGAAAAGAGGTACTGATCGTCTTCGATCCCGCGACGGAAACCTGCAACCTGATCGCGCGTGAAGATCTCGAGCGATGAGCCTTCCGCTGATCGCCGTCGAGTGTCGCGAAGGATGCGGCGCCTGCTGCATCGCACCTTCGATCTCCACGCCGATGCCCAAGATGCCGCACGGCAAGCCGGCCAACGTCAGGTGCGCCCACTTGACCCTCGAGCTGCGTTGCGAGCTGTTCGGCAAGCCCGAGCGCCCCGCCTGCTGCGGCGGTCTTTCGCCCAGCCGAGAAATGTGCGGCGACACGCGCGAAGAAGCACTGGCTTGGCTCGCCGATCTAGAGACACGAACTCGCTGATGCCGGCCGATTGGCGCGCGCTCAATGCGCGAACTGGAAAGTTCCGGCGGCGTAGCGATTGGCCGGACCACTGTCGAGACTGGTGGGATATACACCCGCTGCGGCTGCGTAGCGTCCCACGCCACTGAAGCTGATCGAGCCGCTGCCGGTGTCGGTGGTCCAACTTGGCGTCGATCCCATCCCGTTGCCATTCATCTCGGAAGCGCCGTAACCGTCGGCGACGATCTCTCCGTGGAAACCGGCGGGCAACGAGAGCGGACAGGCTAGGCTGAGAAACCGGCTGCCGTCCACCAACGTGCCGGTCGCCCCTGCGGCGAAGAGGAGCGACGTGACGACCGTCTGCGTATCACGATCGTAGATGTAGGCGGTGATGGGCGACATCAGGCCGTCAGAGTTGCTGTCGAAAACGCCGAGCTGGGTCACCACGATCGTGCTCACCACGTCGAAGTCCATGCCGAGCGCGCCGGTCCAAGATTGGTTTCCGACCGTGGCTGCTGGAACGTTGTAGGCGACGGTGAGCGTGCCCGGCACCGCCTGACAGGTTCCATTCAGGCATGCCTGTCCGCCGCCGCACACCGCACCGCAGCAATTTCCGCAGGCACCCACGCCTTCGCAGCCGTCGCTGGGGTTGCCGTTACAGTCAGCGAAGCCATTGGTGCAAGTGCCGCCGCACACACCCGAGCTGCAGGCCGCGAAGATGTTGTTGGTCGAGCAAGCGAAGCCGCAGCTGCCACAATTGCCGGTGTCGGTGTTGGTGTTGATCTCGCATCCGTCGAAATTCAAATTGGTGTTGCAGTCAGCGTAGCCGCTGTTGCAGGCGCCGCCGCACACACCAGCGGCGCAAGTCACGGTCGCTTGATTGAAACCGGGGCAATCGGCGGAAGTGGTGCAGCCGCCGGCGGTGGCGACAACGAAGGTTCCAGCCGCGTAGCGATTGGCCGGACCGCTGTCGAGCGAGGTCGGATAGGTTCCCGGCGTACCGCCATATCGTCCGCCGTTCACGAAGCTGATCGCGCCCGAGGCGCCGTTGGTGGTCCAGGTCCCGCCTGACATCATGTTGCCGTTCGGCTCGCTCGCAGAGTATCCATCGGCGACGATCGAACCGTGAAACCCGGCCGGCAACGCCAGCGGACAAGCGAGCGTCAGGTATCTGCTTCCGCCCACCAGTGTGCCGGTGTTTCCGGCGGCAAACAGCATCGAGCCGATGGAGCTCTGGGTGTCGCGATCATAAATGTAGGCGGTAATGGGCGTCGAGAGACCATTCGATCCGCTGTCGAACACGCCGAGCTGCGTGACGATGACTGGGCTCACCACGTTGAAGTCCATCCCCAGCGGACCGGTATACGACTGCAGGCCGACCGTGCTCGAGGGAACTTGATAGATCGCCGTGCCGCCGGTGGCGATTTGGCAAGCGCCGGCCACGCAGGCGCTGCCAGTCGGGCAGGTGGTTCCGCAGCAGCTGGCGCACGTTCCGAGGGCCTCGCAACCATCGCTGAGCTTGTTGCCGTTACAGTCCGCATAACCGACCACACAGTTGCCGTTGCAGGTGCTGGCGCTGCAGGAGGTGACCGAGACATGCTGCGTCGAGCACGCCTGCGTGCAGGAGCCGCAGTGGTTGGCGTCGCTGGTGACATCGGCGCAGACAATCGGAATCACTACGCCCACCACCAATACCCTGTTCGTTCCGCCGCCGACGGTGTGTGAAAACGAAAGTCCGCTCACGCCGCTTCCCGACGCGGTGGCGTCGACGGACACCCCGCCGGTTCCTATCGCGACGCCGGACAAACAGAGATGAACGGCGAAAATGGCGATGAGCGCGTGAACGAATCGTTGACCGCGTCCGCCCCGCCGTCGTCCGCCGAGCGCGATCAATCCCGCCACCGTGATGAGCTCGATGAGCCCGCCTATGGGAGTTCGAGGAATGAACGCACATCCGCCGGCCCCAGCGAGCGGCGTTGGATCGACACTGCTGTCGGCGCTCGCGTCGGCGGAGCCGTCCGAATTGTCAGACATTTTATCACTATTCGAGAGCGGCGAGACCGGTCCGTGCCAAGTGAACGTGCCGTCGAGCTTGACGTCCTTGAGCCAATAGGCAACCGATCCGCGAAAACCGGCGCTCGCGTCGACATAGGAGAACATCGACTTGGTTCCGAGCAGCGCGTCGCCGGCGATGATCTCTTCGTTGAGCTGCACACGCTCGCCGTCGCCACCCGCGCGATAGACGAAGAATCCGAGCGACTGTGGCTCGTATCCTGCGTTCCAGTTCAGTCGAACGTCGTCCGGTTCCAAGGTGGCGGTGAACGACTCGACGGTGACGTCGGTAAGCCCAGTCGACGCCTTGATCGGAACGGCCGCGATCGCCCAGTCGGCGCTGGGAATGGTCCAGCTCATCGCCGCCGGGACGGCCAGGCCGGGCTCGGTGCTCGATCCGGCCACGAGCTGGGTGGCGCCCGTCGACGTGTCGGTGGTCTGGCGAAGCGTCTGTTGCAAACCTTGCGTCGGTGCGGTGGTGCCGAGCGCGCCCACGATGTCATAGACCGGCTCGCCCATGGCGCTGGTGACCGAGAGCGAAGGTGTGGTGTCAGTCCCGATCGCGCTCACCACCGACCCGAGCGGCGTGGTCTGATCGACGCCAGAAAACGACATCGATGTGGCGGCGACCACGTTGGCCGCGCTGGTGGTGACGACGATGTTGTGCGCGCCCGCAGCGGGAGCGACGAGATACCAGAGCTCGCTGCGAACCGTTCCATTGACGGCCGCTCCAGCCAAAGTGAGGGACGCACCGTTGTAGGTGACCGTGGTGGTGGTCCCGCACGAGGTGGTCGAGCCACCGCACGCTGCCGCTTGCGCGATCGCCGGCGTCAGTAGCGCCCACAGTCCGGTCGCCCAAAGCACGGTGAGGAATAGACCGCACCCGGCGTTCTTACGGAGCGATGTGTAAGAAACACTCACTATCGTGCAAAACCTTATCAGCGATACACCATCTAGATCAATCAATCACCTGAGGTAGCGCACGAAACTCGTCTTTGCAACCATCCGTCAGTACCCTCACATGACACATGGGTTTAGCAGCGCTGGGATACCGCGACTTCCGCCTGTTTCAGGGCGCACGAGTGTCTGCCATCGTGAGCATGGAGATGCTCAACGTAGGGGTCGGGTGGCAACTGTATGCCACCACCGGCCACGCGCTATCGCTGGGTCTGGTCGGTCTCGCTCAATTCGCGCCCGTTTTTCTGCTGTCGCTGGCGGCCGGACACGTCGCCGACCGTTTCGACCGCCGCCTCATTTTACGCACCTGTTACATGACGTTGGCCGTCGCCGCCCTCCTGCTCTTTTATCTGGCCAAGACGTCTGACAAACGCACCCTTCCGATCTATGCGGTCTTGGTCCTGGTCGGCATGGCGCGATCGTTCAACGGACCGGCCGGACAGGCGCTGCTTCCCCATTTGGTGGCGACCGAGCATATCGGCAACGCGGTGGCGTGGGGATCGAGCTCGTTCAAAGTGGCCAACATCGTCGGCCCGACCGTCGGGGGATTTCTTTATGCTTGGCGCGGTCCGAGCGCGGTCTACGCCACCGCTGCCATCGGATTTTTGTGCGCATCGCTGTTCGTCCATACGATGCAGATTCGACTGGGCCGCATGGAACCGAGAAACACCTCGTTGCGATCGGTGCTGGCCGGCGTCGAGTATGTGTGGCGTACGCGCATCGTGCTCGGATCGATCACCATCGATCTCTTCGCCGTGCTACTCGGCGGCGCGGTGGCGCTCTTGCCCATCTTCGCGCGCGATCTGCTTCACATCGGGCCGTGGGGGCTCGGCCTTCTGCGCGCCGCGCCGGCCTTTGGAGCGGCTGTCACCGCCATCTACCTCGCCTACCATCCGATCGAAAGACGCGCCGGCGCGACCATGTTCGTGGCGGTGGCAATCTTCGGCGTGGCCACGATTTCGTTCGGGCTCTCGCATAGCTTTGCGCTCACGTTGATCTCGCTGGCGATCATCGGCGCGTCCGACATGGTGAGCGTATTCGTGCGCATGACGCTGCTTCCGCTGGTGACTCCGCCGTCGATGCGTGGCCGCGTGAGCGCGGTCAACCTGGTGTTCATCGGCGCGTCGAACGAGCTCGGCGATTTCGAATCGGGAGTGGCCGCCGAATGGTTGGGCGTGGTGCCGGCGGTGATCGCCGGAGGCGTCGGCACGCTGCTGGTGGTGGTCTTCGGCGTGTTTCTGTTTCCCAGACTGGCCCGTTTAGACCGCTTGGACGCACATTCAGCCGACTGAAGAGTATCGTTCGTCCGTTGGACCTGATAAAATGGCGCCATGAAAAAATCTCATCTGGCTCTCGTCCTGCTCGCAGGCGGTTGTGGTGGAACGCCATGCGATCAATTCGTCACCGCGTTGCCGGTCACCAACTCCACCAGTTCCACCACCGCGTTTTAATTGTCTATCACCCGACTCCTCATCGCGCTCAACGTTCTCGTCTATGTGGCCATGGGCCTCCATTCGGGCAGCTGGATCACGTTCGACGGGCGCACCGAAGTGCTGTTCGGCGCCGACTACGCACCGCTGGTGCTTCGCGGCGAATGGTTTCGGCTGCTCACCTGCGTGTTCTTGCACGGCGGCATTCTGCACATCGGCATGAACATGATCGCGCTCAATCAGGTGGGCGTCATGCTCGAGCCGTTTTATGGACGACTTCGATTCGTGTCGATCTATTTGGCGAGCGGAATCTGCGCGTCGCTGGCGTCGCTGCTGCTGCACAAAGTGCCGACCCTGTCGGTGGGCGCTTCAGGCGCGATCGCCGGCCTAATCGGCGCGGGCGTGGTAGCCGGTCAAGTGGTCGGCACCGATCAGGGCAAGCGTTTTCGCGACGGAATGTTGCGCTGGGCGGGAACCATCGTGGTGTTCGGCTTCATGGTGCCGGGTATCGATAACGCGTCGCACGCGGGCGGGTTCGTCGCCGGAATCTTGGCGGCGGCGGCAATCTCTCCAACGCTGCGTCGCCATCTGCGCGGCGGTACTCCANNGTGGCGGCGAAGTGCGGCCAATTGACAACCCACGACAAGTAGGCGCCCCAGGTGATGATGGCGGGCGTTCGCGCGCCGTAGTCCACACTCCTCAAAATCACCAGGGTCAGGATCGAAATCCCCCCGATGAACGCAAAATCGACGGGCGCGTTGACGAAGTAGAGTCGCTGGCCCGTCTGCGCCTCTTTCATGCGCACTGTTTATAGCATCCCTCGATGAGGGGCGGTAACGCGAAGCGCGTCCACTCAGCGGTCGCGAGAAATCTGAATCAAGCGGCTGTTCGGCTTCAGTTCGCCGATGACGCGAGCTTGCTCAGTCGATCGATCTGCTCCGCCAACTCTTTCGATGGCTCGAGCACGTTCATGCACTGAAGGATCTCTCGCAGCTTTTCGCGATCGCCTTTTTGCATGTAGATGCCGCGCAGGTTGTTGAGCATGCGCACCAAGGTGCCGCGTTTGGTGGAGGGCTCGAAAAGCTGAGGATCGACCGGCCGACTCGAGCCGGTCATGCGCTGATAGAGATCTCGCAGCTGATCGGAAGCGAGGATCTGTCCCGAAAATGGATCGATATAGACTGCGCCCGATGGTGCCACGGCGCGGGCGAGGTAGTGGCCGGGAAAAGAGATCCCGCAGGCTTCGATTCCGGCGCGGTTCAAGATCTCGATGAGCACGATCGCCAGGGTGATGGGAATTCCGATGCGGCGATCGAGTACGTCGCTGAGGAAGCTGTTGCGAACGTCATAGTAGTCGTCGCCGTTTCCGCGAAAACCAATCTCGCCATAGACGAAGCGCAAGACGATGTCGATGGCGCCGCTGGTCTGTCCGGCCGATGCGATCTTGGCGCGCGCAGCTTCGCCGAGCTCGTCGAGCAGGTGCATGTAGTGCGGAATGTCGAGTTGGGGCTGACCTACCTGCGCGATGAGCAGCGCGGTGCGCGGCAGACTGAGCTCGGCTTCCGATCGCTTGACCAGATGAGAGAACAGCGCCAGATCGGTGGCGTTCACGGCGGAAGCTAGGCGGGCTCCGGCGCCGACGGGATCATGATTCCAAACGACGCGCGCACGAGCGGATAGAGCTCTTTGGTGCGCTCCGAATTCGCCACGCCCACACGCAGCGAAACCATTTTTCCGTCGCCCCAGGGCCACCACATGGCAAATGGAACCAGCGTCGCCACCTCATCACCAGTGAGCAGCAGCTGCCCCGCCCGCAAGTTGCCGCAGCGAACGCGCGCCGGCTCCGGCGCCGAGGCAAAACTCTCCACCGTCCACTCGTGCGGAAAAAGCTCGGCGAACGCTTGCCGAACGCTTGCGATCATCTCCGACGGAAAAGTCGACGAGACGCATTTGAGCCTGCCGTCCCAAGTCCAAGCTGGACCGGGATAACCAGCCTGCGCCTTCACCATCTTGTCCAAGATCGGTTGCCACGGCTCAACGGAAGTAGACATTCGAATATCGTATCAGCTACTTCGGACCGACACCGAGCTTTTTCCCAACCTTCGTTCTCAGGTCCGGTTGCCGTCGGTGAATGTGGGGAAACGGCGCACCCCGTACGGTCGGGAACACTGCGACAATTGGTTACAACTGTGTGGGGCGCCCCCACCGAGAGCCGTCAGTAGATGGGCTAAAGGACTGCTTTGTCTGACCGGTTTTAGCGTCCTCCGCTGGCACAGCGCTTGCCTTGGAGAGGCGCAACTTTGGGGGCCACAGCATGAGGTTCGGTTGGCAGAAACGATCGGCTTCGCCTGCACGCATTCTGCTGGTTACCCTCCTGCTGGGACTCTCAGTCGGCGCTCCGGGTAGCCAAGGTTGCGGCGGCTCGAACGACCATTCTCCGCAGGTGGTTCGCGACGAGCAGCAACCTCTCGTCTGCAGCGTCACCGGAAGCGGAAGCGCGGGCTCGCCGGCAATCGTCACCAACCTTTCGGCGCCGTCGATCTATGCGACGCCTTCGCATTCGTTTGCAACCAACGTCCTTCTCACCAGCTACAACGGTGCGACCACCGGCAATACTTCGGTGAAAATTTACGGTACCGGATTTCACTGCACCGACCTGGTCTACATTTTCCAAGGCAATGTCACCACGCCAGTCCAGCCGACGCTGATCGCCAACGACCACGTCGAATTTCCGCTTCCGGCCAGCTTCCTCTCCACGCTCGGCACCTTACATTTCACCGTCGGACTCCACGAAGCGGAAGCGATGACGCCGAATGGACAGAGCTACTCCGGCGGCACCATGACAGTTAAATTTCTCGGGGTTCCCAGCACGTTCTATCTGGTTCAAGCGTCGACCGATTTGCAGACCTGGTCCACGATCGCCGGTGTCACCTCAGGATCGGACGGAAAATTTCAGTTCGCCGACACCAACGCAAAAAATTTCAGTTCGCGTTTTTATCGGGCCATTACGGCCTACAGCGCGCAAGTCTCCGCGGTCATCTCGCCGATCTCCGTGAACGTCTCGGGCAGCGTGGCGGTTTTGGACTTCGCCGGCATTCCGCTGGCCAGCTATCAGGTGCAGTACTCGTCCAATCTCGTTAGCTGGACCACCGCCGCCACGGTCACCGCTGACGCCACCGGCGCGTTCACATATGACGATAACAACGCCAGCGGAACGAGCCGATATTACCGCGCGGTCATTCCGTCGAACACGCTCGACCTGACGGTGCTGCAAGCGGTCGTCGCGCTCTCTGGCGACGGAATTGCGTCGGGTGGTCTCACCACTTGCGCCAAGGTCAATCTCGACCCCGCCAACCCAACCTCCTTTGGATTGCAGTGCTGGGGCGACAATCGTTTGGGACAGCTCGGCAACAACGCCAATTGCCCCACCGATAACGCCGGCAACTATCTCGATGCCACCTGCGATCACAGCATCGTGCCGGTGCAAGTGCTCGGCCTCACCAGCGGCGTGGATTCGTTCGCGGTTTCGGAGACCCACGTGTGCGCCGTCAAAACCGATGGAACCGTCTGGTGCTGGGGACAGAATGAATATGGAGAGCTCGGCATCGACACCGAGCTCACTTCGCTCGACGACGGCTCAAGCTACAGCCGCGTCCCGGTGCAGGTGCCAATCGTCGGCACCGTGAAGGTGTCAAACGTCGGCACCGTGCAGGTGCCAATCGCCGCCGTCGCCAAACAGATCGCGCTCGGCAACACGCACACCTGCGCCATCGTCAGCGGCGGAGTTCAGTGCTGGGGCGACAACGAGTACGGCAAGCTCGGCATCGTCAACGATCCGCAAGACTTCTCCACGGCAGCCAGCTTCCTTCCGGTGGCGGCGCGCGGGCTCGGAAGCCACGTGGACGCGATCACCGCCGGTGAAGATCACACCTGCGCCATCGTGACCGGACACGTCTACTGCTGGGGCGCGAACTACAAGAGTCAGCTCGGCGACGGAACGCCCGACTCGAACGCGCTCGTGCAAGTGACGCTCGGCATCACGCCACAATCGATCGTTGCCGCCGGCTTGCACACGTGCACGCTCGGCACCGACGGCAGCGTCTACTGCTGGGGCGTCAACTCCAGTGCTGAGCTCGGACGCAATCCGCCGGTGACGGTGAGCGGCACCGCGGTTCCTGGCACCGCCAAGAGCGCCAACGCCCTCTTGGTCGATCCGCTCCAAGACTCCACCGCCGGCATCGCCGCCGGTCGGTTCTCCAACTGCGCGTTCTACCGTGGTGTGCTCGGTTGTTGGGGCGACAACGGATCGGGTGAGCTCGGCAATCCGCTCGCCAACTTTCAGGGACAGAGCTTCGCGCTACCGCTCGTCCAGGTGCAAGGTCTGACCAGCAACATCAATTCCTTCTCGATCGGATCGTCGCACGGTTGCGCGATTCAGAGCGGCGCGGTGCGCTGCTGGGGCGCCGACAGCCTGGGCGAACTCGGCAACAACCTCACCGCCAACAGCTGCGCCACCGGCACCTGCGTTCCGCAGCAGGTGTGGGGACTTCAAGGCCAAGTGAGTGAGACGGTCACCTTCGACAACTCGAGCTACACCATCAACGCCGGCACCACTTCGGCGGTTCTGAACGTAACCCGCACCGGACTCGGACTTCCGTTCACCGTTCATTATGCCACCGTCGACGCCAGCGCCAAAGCCGGCACCGACTACACTACTACTTCAGGAACGCTGAGCTTCGCGCAGGGCGAAATGTCCAAGACCATCACCGTCCCGGTTTCGCCGGCCAGTCAATCGCCGGTGGCATTCAACGTCACGCTGTCGAGCCCCTCGATGGTGGCGGCGGTGGGCGCGGTGCCGACTACGCAGGTGGTGTTGCAAAACGGCGCACTGCTGCAGTTCTCCACGCCGACCGGCTACTCGATTCCGCTCGGACAGACTTCGATCGTCGTGTCGGTGTCGCGCTATCTGTCGAGCATGGGCGCAGTCTCGGTTCACTATTCGACTTCGGACGGAACCGCCACATCCGCCAATGGCGATTACACCGCAGCGTCGGGTACGCTCAACTGGGCCGCCGGCGACAGCGCCGACAAGACCTTCACCGTGAACGTCGTGCACCGTCAGGTCACCGGCACGATCAACCTCACACTCTCGGCCCCGAGTGGCGGCGCGCAGGTGACCACCGCGCCGCAGTCAGCAATTTTCGTTACCGGCCAGCCTTCGGTTCAATTCTCAACCACGACGTACACCGCGGATGCGCTTTCGACCTCGACGCAGCTCACGGTCAAACGTTTCGGCGCCGCCACCGGTGCGATCGCCGTCACCTGGACCGCGCGCAACGGCAGTCAGGCCGCGGGCGACTTCCACGCCGCCACCGGCACCCTCAACTGGGCCGCCAACGACTCGGCAGACAAGACCATCACGCTCTCGAGCTTGGTGCATACCGGAAGCACGACCTATCTCTACGTCGATCTTTCCAATCCGACCAACGGCGCACTGCTCGGCTCGCCGCAGACTGCGACGGTGTATCTGTCGAACTACTCGACGCTGGGCTTTACGACCACGCAGTACACCACCACCACGGCCTCGACCAACGTGCTCTTCACGCTGTCGCGTCAAGGTGGATCCACCGGCGCGGTGACCGTGCACTATGCGACGCAAGATTCGAGCGCGATCGGCGGCGTCAATTACACCGCCGCCAACGGATCGGTAGGTTGGGCCGACGGCGACACCGCCAACAAGACGGTGACCGTAAACCTCCTGTCGCACAGCCAGTCACAAACCGTCTTCAACCTGAACCTCTCGGTTCAGGGCGATGCCGGTCCCGCCGTGCTCGGAATCGGCTCCGCCGTGGCGGTCATTGCACCGGCCGCCGCGCTCAGCTTCAGCGCCACCGGGCCGCCGAGCTCGGCGAGCGCCGNNCCAGCGGCGCCGCCTACACCACCGGCTCGAACAGCGTCACCTGGACGATCACCAGCGGCGGCTCGGGCTCGGGCACTGCCACCATCGCCGACGGACAATCGAGCGTGAACATCTCGGTGCCGGTCACGCACACCGCCAGTACCAACTACATCTATGTGTCGATCTCGTCGCCCACCCCGGCCGGTGTCGCGGTCCTCGGCACGCTCACCAGCACCGTCATTACCGCCGACCCGGCTCCCACGTTGACCTTCAGCAGTGACGCGGTGAACGCGGGCGGTTCGAGCAGCGCCACCATTACCGTGCAGCGATACCTTGGATTCAGCTCTACCCCGTACTCGACCGGAGTCAGCTCGGCGACGTGGACCATCACCAGCGGAGGCAGCGGCTCCGGCACGGTCACGGTTGGAAATGGCGCCACGAGCACAAGCTTCACGATTCCGGTGACCCATTATCCAGGCAACACTTCAACCGTGTACGTGTCTCTTACTGGATTCACCGGCGCGCTGGCGGGGCAAGTCACATCCCTCGTCGTCACCGTCGATCCTTCGTCCAGTGTGTCCTTGAACGCAAGTTTGCTCGAGATTCCTGTCGGCTCCAACACTGCCACGCTCACCTTTACCCGCGATGCGAGCCACACCGGGGACGATCTGACCGTGTTCTACAAGACCGTCAACGGCACCGGCGCCAACGGTGGCTTGGCCGGAACCGACTACACCGCGGTAACTTCATCTTTTTCGTGGCTCGCGACCGATCCGGCGTCGACGAAGACTGTCAGCATTCCGGTCACCCATCGTGATGGACGATTGTTCACGGTGCAGATCACGTCGGTGACCAACGGTAACATCGGTGTTTCCACCGAGTCGGTGCTGGTAGACCCGCTTCCGACGGTGAGCTTCACCTCCGCGCAGCAGGGCGGCGTACTCGTCGCGCGCCAAGGCGAAACCGTCACCATTCCGGTCACCCGCAGTTTGACGGCCGGAACTTCGACGGTCAACTACACGCTGACCCCGGGCTCCGCCACCAACCCGGCCGACTTCAGCGGATCGCTCACCGGAACGATTTCGTTCGCCAACGGCGCGGCGACATCGAACATCAGCGTCACCATTCCGAACTGGGTCTCGGCCACCGTCTGCTCATCAAACAAAGATCCCGCCAGCTATGGAAACAAGACCTTCACCATCACCCTCTCCAGCCCGACGGGCGCGCTTCTCGGCATCTATCCTTCGATGACCGTGTTCATCGCGCCGCCCTCGCTCATCGACTTCAGAACGTTCACCACCGCGGTCGTCGGCGGACACACGATGGTCACCTACAGCTACGCGCGCGCCACCAGCGCCGTCGGCGCGGTCACCGTCAACGTGCGCGCGCTCGCCTGCGGCTTCCACACTTGCGACACCAGCCAGGCCTCGGTTCACAACTTCTCGATCACCTGGGCGGACGGCGAGACCGGCGTGAAGAGCTACACCTACGACGCGTGGCCGGACACCGGCGTCAACGGTGACAGCGCCACCATCACGGCTGGTAGCTACGTCGGCGCATACTCCGGCGGACGAGACATCTCCGAAGCGTGCAACACCAGCTGGCTCGACAACGGCTACCAAGGCTAGCGGGCATCGGGCTCTCCTGCAGTGGCATCGACATACGCTTTGGCCGCCTCTTTCTCGTTGATGAATCCGACGATCACGCCGGCCGCATCGGTAACCGCGATTTCGCGCAGGCCGTTGGCCAGCATCTGATGGGTCGCGGTGCGCAGATCGTCGTTGGGACCGACCGACACGCTTGGATGCATCAGATCGGCGGCGATGGTGAACGGAATCACACCCGTCGAAAGGATCTGGCGCAGCGATTCGTATGGAATGAGCCCCTTCAGACGGCCCGCTTCATCGATGACCGGATAGGCATCCTGCCAGTTTTCGTTGCCGATTCGCTCGAGCACCGTCGCTGTCGGCGTGCTCAACTGAAACGCGACATAGGGTCTCGCGTTCATCACCTCCTTCACCGGGATCTTGCGTAACAGCTCCGGAAGAAGCGCGCCGCGGTGCACCGGCGAGTCCTGTCGCGTCCTCACCTGCGCGCGATAGAGCGTGCGATTTCGCAGCACCACGAACGCAATGCCCTCCGCCAGCATGAGCGGAACCAAGAGGTCGTAACTTCCGGCCAGCTCACTGACCATGATGAGCGAGCTGATGGGCACGTGGGCGATGCCGCCGTAAAAGGTGCCCATGCCGACCAGCGCGAAGGCGCCCGGATCGATGCTCGGGTCGTGCAGCAGCAGCTGCGCCGCGCGACCAAACGCGCCACCGAAAATTCCGCCCAGCACCAGCGACGGCGCGAAGTCGCCGGCCGAACCGCCCGAGCCGATGGTGAGCGACGCAGCGATCAGTTTGGCGCCACAAAGCAGCAGCAGCAACTCGACCGCCGGCCAGCCATTGGGCAGCCAGGCTGATCCGGTGATCGCCATCTGCGCGGCGCCGTATCCGCCGCCGATCATTCCCAGGCCCTGGCCTGGCGCGCCGATCCGATGTCCGACAAAAATGATCACCGGCACCGACAGGATGCCGAGCGCGAGTCCACCTACCGCCGGTCGGGTCCAAGGTGGAATCGGCAATCGCGCCGACATTCGCTGCACGCGTCGCAACGCCGAGACGAACGTGGCAGCGAGCAGCGCCACCATCAGCGCCAACAGCGCGTAGAGCGGGAGCTGACCGGCATGAAAGGGATAGTGCGGCGCATGTGCGAAGAGCGTCGACTCTCCATAGATCGAGATGACCACCGCGTAGGCCATGACGCTGGCCAAGATGGCCGGAATGAGCGCGTCCGATTCGAAGTCGTCGCGATAAAGGATTTCGACCGCCAAGATCGCTGCGCCGAGCGGCGTGCGAAATACCGCGGCCATACCGGCAGCCACACCGGCAACCATGAGCACGCGACGCTCTTGCGCGGTCACCTTGAGCAGCCGGCCCACGGTGGAACCANNCCGAACCGAGCGTCAAGATCGACGCCAGCGCCTTCACCCAAATGACCCGTCGATGGATGACGCCACCTTCATGATGAAAAGCGTGAATCATCGCGTCGCCGCCGCCGCCGCTGGTCTCGGGTGCGACCCGCATGACCAATCCGGCGAGCAGCGCACCGACCGCGGGCAGCATCACCAACAGCCACGGGCGAAAGTTGGTGGTGATCTCGGAGCCGGTGAAGGTTTCGCCGCTCGCTCGCAGCGTGTGATATCCCGCCAGGCCCTCGAGCAGATACTTTTGCATGTATTCGAGCGCGGCAAAAAATCCAGCGCCGATCAGTCCCGCTGCCACACCGATGGCCACCGCTTGCAACAGGGTTCGTCCCAAGATCTGCAGATCGAGCGGCCCATCTTGTGAGCGAAAAAAGGCCAAAAACCGGCGCGCCGGTATTCGGATCAGCTCGCGATCGAAGATAAAATTCACCACCTTCGGGTCTACACCGCTCGAGCCGCGACGTCCAGTCCCCTACTATCGTTATCGCCCCGGATGGTGTACCTATTTCGCCATGAATACCTTTGGACAATCTGGCGCCTTGTCGCGTCTCTTTTTGATCGGTTTGACCGCGTCTGCGGTGCTCGTAGGCTGCGCTCCGAAGAGCGTTCGTCCCGACGACGAGAGCGCCGCAGCCCATGAGCGCGACGCCGCCCACGCGCGCGAGATCGAAGCCAAGCACGAACAGGCCTATAAGCCGAACGCGGTCGAACACACCGTCGAGCATTCACACGGCATCGATCTGGAAACTTCCTCGACCTACAACCCCACGGCGTGGCATATCGCTGAAGCGGCCAAGCAGAGCAAGCACGCGCACGACCACGAAGCGGCGGCACACGAGCTCGAGCACTTCGAGTCCGCCGAGTGCAAACGCTTTGCACCGGAAGTTCGCGCCGCCTGCCCAGTCGCCGGCCCGATCAAAAAGATCGACGAGATTCCCGGCGGCGTGCGCATGACGCTGGTCGACGACGCACCGGCGGACGAAGTGGTGGCGCACATGCGCTGCCATCTTGCTTACGCGCGCTCGCGCGCATTTTCGAGCGAGCTCCCCGGCTGTCCACTCTATCTGAAGGGCGTCGACATTCATCTCAGCGCCGATCGTAAGGCGATCGAGATCGTCGGCAAAGATCACTCGCTCGAAAAAGAAATTCGCGCCCGCACGCACGCGGAGTCGCACTCGTAAGCATGGGATCCAAGCTTTCAGACCGCGGAAAGCGTCACGACACGTTTTACAAACGTGCCCGCCAGGAAGGGTTCGTCGCTCGTTCGGTGTTCAAGCTGGAGGAGATCGACCGACGCTCCCATCTCTTTCGCAAAGGCGCGCGCGTGCTCGATCTGGGATGCCGGCCTGGCTCGTGGCTGCAGTACGCGGCCAAAGCGGCTGGACCCCAGGCGCAGCTGGTCGGTGTCGATCGCACTCCGCTCGATTTCGCAATTCCCAATTGCCGTGTGATCGTCGGCGACATCTACGACTTGAGCCCGTCGCAGCTGGTCGGACCACTGGGCGCGTTCGACGTGGTGCTCTCCGACATGGCACCCGATACTTCGGGCGTCCGTTCCGCCGATCAGGCGCGCTCCGAGGCGCTGTTCGAACGCGCGCTCTACATCGCCGAGCAGACGCTCGAAGCGGGCGGACACTTCGTCGGAAAATTGTTTCAAGGTCCCGATTTCCAAAAGATGGTGAAGCGGGCGCAGGAAAACTTTGCCGAGGTGCGAACCGTCAAGCCGGAGAGCTCCCGCAAAGAGTCGATCGAGCAGTTCGTGGTCGCGCTTGGACGGCGCGCGCGTCCAGCGATCTGAACGTGGTGAGCGAAGAACTCACGGTACTTAAAGAGAGTCCGAGCGAGCTGGTGGTCTTCAAACCCGCCGGGTTGGCCAGCGAGCTGCCCAACGAGCATGCCGGCACCTCGGTCAAGTCGCTTCTCGCCGCGCGCCATCCCGGGACGGTTCCTAAGCTTCCGCACCGCCTCGATCGCGTCAGCTGTGGGATTCTTCTGGTCTGTCTGAACGACGAAGCGATCGCGTTTCACAATCAGGAGATTCGCGAGCGGCATTGGGAAAAATATTATTTAGCCCGCGTAGCGGCGCCGAAAAACGGATCAGCCAGCGATTTCCTCGGCGAGCACAAGGCCTTTCTCAGCGAAGTAAACGGACGCGCGCGTGTGGTCCGCTCCGGCGGTAAGCCCTCGCGTCTGGAGATCTTGGCTGCCGAACCGGTCCCTGGATTTGCCGACCGCATTCACCTGCTCATCCGGCTCATGACCGGACGCTTTCATCAGATTCGCGTGATGTGCGCAGAGCTCGGTCTTCCCCTCGCCGGCGATCCGCTCTACGATCCGTCTGAGCGCGATCCCGCGGAATTTTATCTTGAGCACATCGTCCTCAAATACACCGACTTCGATACGCGCTCGCCCGCGACGATCTTTTTGCCCAATCAATCGCAACGCGGAGCGCTCGCTCCACGAATCGAGACGCTTCTGTCTGACATTGCGGCACGGGAGCGCATCATAAAATGATCGGGCAAGCGGAGCTCAAACGCGTACGCGCGCTCCATCAGAAGAAGTTCCGCACGCACACCAAGCGTTTCCTGGTACAGGGTCGCAAGGTGGTCACCGAGCTACTCGGCTCGTCGGTAAAGACCGAGACGCTCTACGCCACGCAAGAGGGCGCCGATTTCATTCGGTCGAGCGCCGAGCGCGCCAAAGTGCCGGTGCGAATTCTGCCCGAGCACGATCTGAACAAGCTCGGAACTTTCGAGACGGGGAACGAGCTGGTGGCGGTAGCGATCGAGCCGAGTGCGCCGGACTTTCGCCCACCGGGGCAAGGCGAGCTGATGCTGGCGCTCGACGACATTCACGATCCGCGCAACATGGGCGGGCTTCTGCGCATCGCCGACTGGTTCGGAGTCTCGCGTGTGCTGTGCAGCCCCGATTGCATGGAGATCTACAATCCCAAGGTAGTGCAGTCGACCATGGGATCGATCTTTCGCGTCCAGGTTCGCTACACTCCGCTCGCCGAAGAGCTGCAGCGCTGCGCCATGTCCGGCGCCGGAATTTTTCTCGCCAACATGGAGGGCGTGCCGGCGTTCGAGGCTAAGCTCTCGCGTCCGGCGGTGCTGGTCCTCGGCAGCGAATCGCATGGCCTTTCCGACGCGTTGCGCGCCATGAAGGCGACCCTCATTTCCATTCCGCGGGTCGGACACGCAGAGTCGCTCAATGTGGCGATGGCCGCCGCCGCGCTCTGCACTGAATTTTCAAGACAGTCGCGTTAGAGCGGGCCGTCAAAACCTGTGNNGGCTTGCTGCGGGCCTCGTCTGCTGCGTTCGTCCGCGATCCCTCGCTTCGCTCGGGCCCGCTCTTAGCTTCGCCAGCGCCGATACCTCTTCCGCGTCGAGACGACGAAACTTTCCTTTGCCGAGGCTACCGAGCGCGAGGGGTCCGATGGCCACGCGCAAAAGGCGCAGAACTTCGATTCCGCACAGCGAGAGGAGTCGGCGAATTTGGCGGTTCCTGCCTTCGTCGAGCACGATCTCCAGCCAGGAATTCTTTTCGCCGGTTCGCAGAATCCTTACCTGCTTGGCGGATAAAGGTTCGCCCTCGTCGAGACCACCCTTCTGTACGCGACGCACCAGCGCCTGGTCGGCAACGCAGTCGATCTGCACGTGATAGATCTTGTCCAGATGACTTTCGGGCGCAGTGATTCTCGCCGCCCACGCCGAATCGTTGCTAAACAACAGCAGCCCTTCACTTGCTTGATCGAGTCGTCCGACCGGCGCGATGAACGGAAGATCCTCGCCGGCAAAGCAGTCGAAGACGGTGTGTCGACCCTTTTCATCGGATGCGGTGGTGACGAGTCCGCGCGGCTTGTTGAGCATGAGATAGATCTTTTCGGCGCCGACGATGCGCTTTCCGTCGACCTCGATTCGATCGCGCACGAGGTCGGTCGGCCACTTTGGATCGGCGCGCACCACGCCGTTGACGCACACACGCTCCTCCAAAATCAGCGCGACCGCGCGAGCGCGCGAACAATGTCCGAGCTTCGACATCGCACGCGCAAGCTCTCCACCCGGGCCGGCCTTCCGCTGCTTCATTCTACGAGCGCGCGCTCCTGCAACTCCACATCCTAACCCAGAAAAACGCTCGAAAATGAGCCCAATTGCACGGCTGTGTAGTCGAGCTTTCGGGTACTTATCGAGTTGACGGAGATCACGGCGACAGGCGCGACTTAATAAATTCGAACAGTTGCAAGTCCCGCGGCGAGCGACGACATCACCGCACTTTCCCTCGCATCGAAACGGCGACGGAGAGCGCGCTAATTCTTGTTGGTGGAGACCGGCGAAATCTTGCTCCACATCGCCTCGACCGATCCGCTCAGCTGATTCCAAGTCTGCTCGAAGCCGTCCTTTACTTTTTGCCAGCTCTCCGCCGCAGAGGTTTCGACCTCGGCGAGATGCTTCTTGGCAGACACTTCAAAAGCCTTGAGCTCGTCGGCCTGTTTGAGCAGCTCGACCTTGGCTTCGGCCGATGCTTTGTCCGCTTTGGCTTTGAATCCGTCGAGACGCGCAGACCAGATCTTGAGCTGCGCTTCCATCTTTGCTTTGTAGGCCTCTTTGGTGGTTTCCATGTATTCCCCTTGGTTGATTTCGGCTAACTACTTTTCGTTCCGCGTCCCTGAATCACGCGAACGAGAACCATCACGATGGCGAGCACTAGAAGGATGTGAATGAATCCGCCCATCGCGTGCGCGGTCACCAGGCCAAGCGCCCACAAGACCAGCAAGATCACTGCAACAGTCCAAAGCATGAGTCGATCCTTTCGTTAGATATTGGAAGGCTGGATGATGATTTCGACGCGGCGATTGTTGGCTCGACCTTCGGCGTTGTCATTCGACGCTGTCGGACGATCAACATCTTCATGGACGACCTCCGATTCTTGCGTGAAAAGAGAGATTGAGCAGAGCGCCTGAACCAGGCGGTGCGGAATCGGTGAGCGGCCTCTGTGCAAGAGCAGGCCCTTTTTTGCGGGCAACGAATTCAGCGCGTTATGGCGGAGCAGGCCAAGCAAGCGGTCTCTCAAACGCCACACGAGACAAATTGCCACAGTGCGAAACGCGTCAAGCCTCATTAGTACGCCCGGTCGAGCACCGATCGAACGTTGGCGCGAGGATTGCTCTACCCGTTTCCATGATTCTCTCGTCCAGCTACGTCGATCAAGAGCGCGCGCTCACTCATCTCCGGCGTCATCGGCGGATTCTTTCTGGGCAGCTGGCTCACCGGCGTCACCACCACCTGGCGTTCGCGCCGAAGGGATGACATTTTGGGGGCTGGATCGCGCTGACGCGGGACCTACAATTAAATCAAAGGAGATTCAAACATGGGCGAAATGATCGATAAGGCCAAAGGCAAGGCGAAGCAGATTCAAGGCGATCTCACCGGCAACAGCGCGCGCCACAGGGAAGGCGTCGTCGACGAGATGAAGGGCAACCTCAAAGGCGCCGCCAATAAAATCGGCGAAGCCGCCCACAAGGCAGTCGACTCGGTGAAGTCGGCGGTCAAGAAGATCTAATTGTCCGACAAAGCGCGGCCGTCGTTTCTCAACTACGCTCCGGTCGCGCTTGCATTTGGCACGAGTGGGTTGCGCGGGCTCACCCGCGACATTACGGATCTCGAGGCCTACATCAACGTGAGGGGCGCCCTGCGCTATTTGTTCGGCATGGGCGACCTGCGCGCACGCTCGCCCGTTGTATTGGGCGGCGATCTCCGACCGTCGACCGATCGAATCATGCGAGCCTGTGCGCAAGCGATCGTCGACTCCGACTGCACGATTCAGAACGCCGGCAAAGTTCCGACGCCGGCGCTCATGCTGCACTGTATCTCGAAGGGCCTGCCCGGCGTGATGGTGACCGGCAGTCACATTCCGTTCGATCGCAACGGGATCAAGGTCAATCGCAGCATTGGTGAGGTGCTCAAGTCCGACGAGCCTGGCATCACGCGCGAGGTCGCGCTGGTGCGAGCGCAAGAATACGCTCGCAGCGCGCAAGCTTCGATCTTCGACGCCTCCGGCATGCTCAAAGAAGCGAGACCGCTCGAGGCAATCGAGGACTCCGCGCGCGCGGGCTACGTCGCCCGATATCGCGCCTTTCCGTCCGACGGGCTGCGGGGAATGCGAATTCTCGTCTATCAACACTCCGCAGTCGGTCGAGATATTTTGCCGGAGATTCTGCGAAACCTGGGCGCCGAAGTATCGCTCGCCGGCCGTTCGGAAACCTTCATTCCAATCGACACCGAGAACATCACCGACGACGCGCTGCGACTCTTCGAAGATTTCGTCATCGCCAGCGAGGCGCGCGGCGAATCGCTCGACGCCATCGTCTCCACCGATGGAGACTCGGACCGTCCGCTGGTGCTGGCGGTGTTGTCCGCCGCCGAGCGCGCGACCTCCGGACAAAAGGTGAAGTTTCTTCCCGGCGATCTATTGGGACTAGTCGCGGCCGAATACCTTGGCGTCGAAGCGGCGGTCGTTCCCATCAGCGCCAATGACGCGGTCGAGCGACGTCTGACGTCGCGCAGCGTCGTTTTCCGGAACTGTAAAATCGGATCGCCTTACGTGATCGCAGCCATCGATGGGCTGCGGACGCAAGACAAGCGACGCACGATCGTGGGCTGGGAAGCCAACGGCGGCTTTCTGGTTGGCACCGACTTGACGCTTCCGTCGGGTACGCTGCCCGCGCTGCCCTCGCGAGATTCGACACTCCCCATATTGGCCAATCTCTTGGCTGCTGCCGCCGCCAAAGCAGATCTATCCACGCTCTGGAGCCGGTTGCCGGCACGGTTTGGCCGCGCAGGGCTCATCGATAATTTTCCCGTCGCGGTCAGCCGGGCGATCATGAGCCATCTGATTCCCAAAGACTCCGCCATCGAAGTCTCCTTCGACCCCGGAAAAGCGCCAACACCTGCCTGGCAAAAATCGAAAGAGCTGCTGGCGAAGTTTTTTGGTTCGGCAGGTGGATTTGACGAGATCGTAAAAATCAACACACTCGATGGCGTGCGCGTGCACTTTCGCAACGGCGACACCGCGCATCTTCGCCCGTCGGGAAATGCGCCACAGTTGCGAATCTACGCCAACAGCAGCTCGCAAAAGCGCGCCGACGAGATCGTCGCGTTCGCGCTGGCTGAGCCAAATGGAATCATGAGGCAGTTACAAAAGCAGTTCACCTAGTGACCAAGGAGGGTTCATGTTCATTTCCAAAAAGTCGATCGTGTCGTCGGTACTGGCCTTTTCGGCCGTGTCCATGCTCGCAATGGGTGCAGCCTCGGCCGACCGAGTAAAGGTGATCGTCCCGCCACCAGTTTTCCTGCCGCAAGCGGAGTTCAGATTCGACAACGGGTACTATCGGACGAACGAAGGGCATTACTATCACTACGACGCCGATCGAAGCGGCTGGCACTACGGTCGCAATCACGAAGAGGGAGTGCGCTACGAGCATCGCCATCACTAGAAGGCAGTGGAGCTCGCGGTGCCGATCGTCGAGCGTGGCGATCGAACATCGACTTTTCTGGCAGTCGCGCTCTTCTTCGGAGAGATCATCGACCACGCAGCCGCCATGGGCCATGGCCAGGGAAAGAGTCTACGCCAAGGGACGATCCACACCGTCGCGCTGCTGGGAAATCACGCGCCACGCCAGTGTGGCATCGCGACCTTCACCACCGATCTGAGCGAGGCGATCGCCAACGAGTTTCCCGGCCTCGACTGCTTCGTCTTGGCGATGAACGATCGGGGACGTCGGCACGCCTATCCACGGCGGGTCCGCTTCGAGATTTCGGAGACGGACACTCCGTCCTATCTTCGCGCGGCCGATTTTCTGAACGTCAATCCGGTCGACGTGCTCTGCGTGCAGCACGAGTACGGCATCTTCGGCGGCAAAGCCGGCAGTCATGTGCTCGCGCTGCTCCGTGAGCTGCGCATGCCGATCGTGACCACGCTCCACACCATTTTGGCGGAGCCCAACCCGCAACAGAGGATGGTGATGGACGAGCTGGCCAAGCTGTCCGAACGTTTCGTGGTGATGAGCGCGCTCGGCGCCGAGCTCCTGCACTCCGTTCATGGCGTCGAGAAGGCCAAGATCGATCTCATTCCGCACGGGATCCCCGACGTTCCGTTCGCCGGCGGATCGAAAGCGCAGCTAGGCGTGGCCGGCAAGTCGGTGATCCTCACCTTCGGTCTGCTCTCGCCCGACAAGGGAATCGAAAATGTGATCGACGCGCTGCCTGCGATTCTCGAGCGCCATCCCAACACCGTCTACATCGTGCTCGGCGCCACCCATCCTCACGTCAAGGAGCATCAGGGCGAGACCTACCGACTCATGTTGGAAAATCGTGCGCTCAGGCTCGGCGTCAGCTCGAGCGTGATCTTTCACAATCGATTTGTCAGCCAACTCGAGCTCACCGAATTTCTGGCGGCGGCGGACATCTACATCACGCCCTACCTCAAGCCCGAGCAGATCACCTCCGGAACGCTGGCCTACGCGGTCGGCTCGGGAAAGGCGGTCATCTCCACGCCCTATTGGTATGCGCGCGAGCTTCTGGCGGAAGATCGCGGCATACTGGTGCCGTGGCCCAAGGACGATCCGCACGCGATCGGACGGGCCATCATCGATCTACTTTCCGACGATCCCAAGCGATTGGCGCTGAGGCAGCGCGCCCGCGCCCACGGACGCAACATGCTCTGGCCAGAAGTGGCGCGATCCTATCTGCACAGCTTCGAGCGCGCGCGTACCGAGCAAACCGATCGACTGCGCAACGTCTTCATGGCCAAGACGCTGGCCACCCGACCGCTCGAGCTGCCGGAAGTGAAGCTCGATCATCTGATGCTCCTCAGTGATCAAACGGGAATCCTGCAGCACGCCATCTTCAGCATTCCGCGTTACCAAGACGGCTACTGTCTAGACGACAACGCACGCGCGCTGCTGCTCATGATCCTTTTAGAAGAGTCGGGCAGTGAAGACGTCAAAGAGGTACGCAAGCTGGCGTCGCGCTATCTGGCGTTCGTGAGCGATGCGTTCAATCGCGACACCGGACGCTTTCGCAACTTCATGTCCTATTCGCGAACGTGGCTGGAGGATCAAGGATCCGAAGACTGTCATGGACGCGCGCTGTGGGCGCTCGGCACCGTGGTCGGTCGGGGTGGCAATCCCGGGCGCGAGAGCCTGGCCGGACAGCTCTTCCACGGCGCGCTTTCGAAAACGGTCCACTTCTCGAGCCCGCGCGCGTGGGCCTTTGCGCTGCTCGGCATCGACGAATACCTGCGCGCGTTTCAGGGCGACATCGAGGTTCAGAGAATCAGAAACGAGCTCGCGCTCAAGCTGCTCGACGTCTATCAGCGCTCGAGCCACAGCGATTGGCCATGGTTCGAACAGGGACTGTCCTACGAGAACGCGCGACTTCCGCAGGCGCTCTTGGTCTCGGGACGAAAGATGCGCAGTCAGGAAATGATGACGGTCGGTCTCAAATCGCTCGAGTGGCTGGTCGACAATCAACTCACCAGCGACAATTACTTCGCCCCGATCGGATCGAACGGATTTTGGCGACGCGGCGGCAAAAAAGCGCTCTTCGATCAACAGCCGGTCGAAGCCGGCGGCATGGTCTCAGCGTGTCTAGAAGCCCGACGTAGCACGCGCGACGAAAAGTGGTCCGCGCGCGCGCGACGAGCGTTCAGCTGGTTTCACGGACAAAACCAACTTCAGACATCGCTCTACGACGCATCGACCGGCGGATGTCGCGACGGCTTGCACAGCGATCGCGCCAACGAGAACCAAGGCGCGGAATCGACGCTCGCCTTTTTGATGGCGCTGGTCGAGATGCGCCTGGCCGATCAGCTCGATTTCGACATCACCCCGGCGCGGGAGATCGCCACAACATGACCCAGATCGTTTCGAACCAAGTCGGACACGAAGTGCTGTTTCAGCGCCATGCGAAAAATCCGATTCTCACCGCCGCCGATTGGCCGTACCCGGTTCACACCGTATTCAATCCCGGCGCCACCCGACTGAAGGACGGCACGACGCTGCTACTCTGCCGCGTCGAAGATCGCCGAGGCCACTCGCATCTGTGCGCCGCACGATCGAAAAATGGAATCGACGGATGGGAGATCGACAAAGAGCCCACGCTCAAGCCCGATCCCGAGCACTATCCGGAAGAGCTATGGGGAATCGAAGATCCGCGCATCACCTTCGTTCCGGAGCTGGGCAAATTTGCCATCGCCTACACCGCGTTCAGTAAAGGCGGTCCCGGCGTCGCGCTGGCGCTTACCGAAGATTTCCGATCGTTCGAGCGCTTCGGCCTCATCATGCAGCCGGAAGACAAAGACGCCGCGCTTTTGCCGCGACGCATCGATGGGAACTACGCGCTCATTCACCGCCCGATGACCGACACCGGCGCGCACGTCTGGATCTCGTACTCGCCCGATCTGGTGAACTGGGGCAGTCACAAGCTGATGCTGCAAGCGCGAAAGGGCGCCTGGTGGGACGCTAACAAGGTCGGGCTCTCGCCGCCGCTCATCGAGACGCCGAACGGATGGCTCATGATCTATCACGGCGTCAGACATACCGCCGGGGGTGCGCTCTACCGCTTGGGATTGGCGCTCTTCGATTTGGAAAAGCCGGAAATTTGCATTCGTCGTGGCGATTCGTGGATGTTCGGGCCCGAAGCGCCCTACGAGCGCGCCGGCGACGTGGGCAACGTAGCATTTCCCTGCGGCTACACCATCGATCCGGATGGCGACACCATCAACCTGTACTACGGAGCGGCCGACACCAGCGTCGCGCTCGCCACTGGAAGCATTCGCGATCTGTTGTCCTGGCTAGAGCGCGAGCACAAGGGCAGCTGACGTTCCTGGCGCGGCAGTTGCACTGTGCTTACATTCCCTACTCACTCCGGAGCCCCAATGAGCGACACGTTTCAATTCGACCTCGAGCAGATCCGCCGACGCGCCCGCGAGCACATGAGCCAAGGCGCCGTTACCGGTGCCTATCGCGCCGACAAAAAACAGGTGCTCGAGGTACTCAATCAGGCGCTTGCCACCGAGATCGTGTGCGTCCTTCGTTACAAGAATCATTATTATATGGCGCGCGGAATTCGCGGACAGACCTGTGCTGCGGAATTCTTACAGCACGCCGCCGAAGAGCAGCAACACGCCGACCTCATCTCCGAACGCATCGTGCAGCTCGGAGGCACTCCGAACTTGAACCCAGAGGGACTCGCGACGCGAAGTCACTCCGAATATCATGTCGGCGAGAATCTGAAGCAGATGCTCACGGAGGATCTAGTCGCTGAACGAGTGGCGATTGAAACTTATGCGGCGATTGCGCGCTGGCTGGGCGAGGGCGATCCGACCTCGCGAAGGCTTATGGAAGTGCTGCTCGCCAAAGAGGAAGAGCACGCGGANNCCGCAGCCCGTTTGCCGACGGGAAGTAATTAGGAACACCCCCTAGTCAACGGAGCCAGTGGTAATGAAAAACATTTGGATCGGACGAGTCGCATTCTTCATATTGTTGGGTCCCGCATGCTCGCGGGAGATGTTCTGTGCGCCGTGCGCCGCCTGCCCACCGGCGGCTGCGGCGGCCAAACCCGCGGAGCCCGCGGCGGCAGATGGATCTTCCAACGCAGCTGCGACGAAAACCGCCGCGCCGGTGGATTCGGACGCGCACGAACACCATGCCAAAACGGCCGTCGCCAAAGAGGCGCCACTTCCCGAGGGTCGCGTTCGCAATGCCAAAGAATATTTCGCCACCCTCGACAAGCGTTTTCAGCCGGCCGCCGCCAAAGGACTGCACGCGATCTTCCAGTTCGATCTGACCGGCGACGAGCCCTACGTCTATCAGGTCGCGGTCGACGATGGAAAAATGAAGATGAAAGCCGGCCGCGCGCCCAAGGCGGACGTCACCATCACCACCACCGCGGAAGAGTACGTCAAAGTGGTAAACGGTGAGGTGGGTGGAACCAATGCCGTGCTGGGAAGAAAGATGAAAGTAAGCGGCAACCTCACGCTCGCCCGAAAAATGAAAGCGATCTTCCCCGGCGGGCACCCCGACAAGAACGCCAAAGCGGACGGGAACACCAAACCCGACAAAGCCAAGCCGGACAATGCCAAACCCGACAAAGCAGCGAAGTAGCCACCGCTACTCTTTTTTGTCTGACGTCTTTTCGGCGCTTTCAACCACCCCTTCGACAGCATCGAGAACGCGCTCTTCGGTGGCGATGGCCGAGGCGAGCGCGCCGGCCTCTTCAGGCGAGCTCCCCGAGCTGCGCTTGTCGTAGCGCTTTTCATCACGGGCGTCGCGCGCCCGCCTGCCGACCAGAAGTTTCTCCAGACGAAAAGCGCGCAGCGTATCGGCGACGGGTGCGGTGAGGGTATTTTGCGAAAGTTGACCGGCGAGCGAGGTCTGTAGGGCCGGCGTATCGTCGATGAAATGGAGCAACTGTTTCCAAAGAGGCGGCGCCGCCAACAGCCCGAGTGCCAAGGTTCCACCCCAAAATCCGATGAACACCGCGGCGACCGACCAGCCACGACTCACGCCTCGTCGTTCCAGCGCTTCGACCCACGGACTCACGGTGCCGACCAAGATCAGCGCCACGATCAAGACCAACAGAACCGGCCAAAGCTGACAAAGCAGCCAGACCAGCCCGCCCACGAATGCGGCGTTTTCCTCGCAGGCCGGCGAGGCAAAATGTCACCTGTGGCATTAATGTTTGAGCGCACGTTCCAAGCGCGCGCGCGCCACCGATGCAACTGCCCGAAACAACTGCTCCGACCGAGTGGCCTCTCGCATGCTTATGCGAACCACGATGACGAAGAGCTCGCTCAGCGCGCGTGAGCCCGAACCTGCCGCATTGGTGACGTTGGTTCATCTGGCGGAAGCGGGTCAGCGAATGCTGGTCGCTCGAATCGAGCTCGCGCTTCTTCAGACCCAAGAGTCGGTGCGACGTTCGACGAACGAAGCGGCGCTGCTTTTCTTCGCCGGCCTGGCGTTGACTGGAACTTGGCTGGCGGGTAATTACGCGCTGGTCGAGATCGTCACGCTGAAGTCGTCGCGATTCTCGGCGCTGCTGTGCACCATGGCGCTGCACGCAATCTTGGGCGCGGTCTTACTGATTTTTCGCGCCCGACGTCAGACAACATCAAACGGACCCTCACCAACATGACCGAATCGGCCGAGCAGCGAGCCGAACGGCTCCGGCAGTCGATCTCCGATGGAAAACGCGATCTTGATATTGCGATGGAACAGCTCAAGAGCGTATCTCGCGAGGGAATCGGCATCGGACACTTCATGGCGACCGATCCGTGGCCGTGGCTGGTGGTGGCTGGGTTCGCCGGTGTGTTACTGGCGCTCCGTGACGGCAAGTAAATGAGTCCCCCAAAGGAAAAAATGGAAAAGAGCGAACAGGCAATGTCCGACGCCACGGCGGTCGAGACCACTCTACAGCGATTGAAAGAGCGACTGGCGCCGGTGGACGAGTGGGTTCGTGAGACATCGAAAGAGCGACCGGTGCTTCTGCTCGCCGGTGCACTCGGACTTGGCTATCTGATCGCGCGACTCTTACGGCGGCACGGATGACCAAACCACGCCACCATTCGAGCGGGCGATCTGAATCGGCGCTGCTACGGCGCGTGACCGAAAAGCCCTATCATGCCATCGTCATCGCCGCCGGTGTCGGACTGGTTCTCGGCGGAGGATTTTGGAGACAGATCGCGCGATCCCTGGTCGGCGCTGGTGGGCGCATCGCCGTCGCCGCAGTTTTGCCGATGATCGTCGACCTCCTTCAGCCTCAAGTCGAAGACGAGCCGCCTCACCTCAAACCGGTCTCAAGGAGAATCTGATGAACATCGACGCCACGCCGCAGCTCGAAAAGCTGCTCAGCTCGCTCGGACTCGAGCAGCGCAAAACCACCACCGACTATCTGCTTCCAGCGGTCGGAATCTTCGCCGCTGGAATGATCGCCGGTGGCGTACTGGGACTGCTGTTTGCACCCAAAGCCGGGCGCGAGCTGCGCGAAGACCTCAATCGCAAGGCTCAAGGGCTCCAGGAACGATTTACCGGCAACGGTACCTCTGCGTCCACAAACGATGATGCATGATGCAAATGTGCGCTATGGTAACTGGGAGGGTCGCAAATGATTCCAGCATGAACGGAAACATTCTCATCGTCGACGATGATCAGAGCATGGCGGAGACGCTCGCGAAAGCGATGGTCCGCCGCGGCTTCGTCGTCACGTGGAAAACTTCCGCCGCCGACGCGCTCACACTTCTCGAGCAACAAGACTTCGATGTCGTGGTGACCGACCTGCACATGGAAGGCATGGACGGCTTCGCATTCTGCGAACGAGTGGTGAGCAACCGACCGGACGTTCCGGTAGTGATGATCACCGCGTTCGGCAGCTTGGACTCGGCGGTGGCGGCCATTCGTGTCGGCGCCTACGACTTCATCACCAAGCCCTTCGATGTCGACATCCTTCGTCTCACGCTGGCTCGTGCGGTTCAGCATCGTGCGCTGCGGGCCGAGGTAAAACGGCTGCGCGCAGCGGTGTCCGAAGGGCGCGGCACCGACCATATGATCGGCGCGAGCGCACCGATTCAAAAAGTGAAAGACCTGATCGATCGCGTTTCGGAAGCCGAAGCTACCCTGCTCATCACCGGTGAGAGTGGCACCGGCA
>PLXG01000318.1:0-12515 GCA_003153195.1 Myxococcales bacterium | reverse complement strand
ACGAGATCGGCGAGATGCCGCTCGGGATGCAGCCCAAGCTGCTCCGCGCGCTCCAAGAAAAAACCGTGCGACCGGTGGGTGGGGACCGCGAGATTCCGTACGAAGCGCGCATCATCACCGCGTCCAATCGCGATCTCGAAACTGAAGTGGAAGAGCGCCGATTTCGCGAGGATCTTTTCTATCGCATCAACGTGGTGCGCATCAACGTTCCGCCGCTGAGAGTGCGCGGCAACGATGTGCTCTTTTTGGCGCAGCACTTCGTCAAACAATATTCTTCACAGACCGACAAGCGGGTCATCGGCCTGTCCACCTCGGTGGCCGAGAAGCTCATGGGCTACAGCTGGCCGGGGAACGTCCGCGAGCTGCAGAACTGCATCGAGCGCGCGGTCACCTTCACTCGATTCGATGAGCTGACGGTGGACGATCTGCCAGAGAAGGTTCGCGACTACAAATCGAGCGACCTCTCCATCCCCGGTGTTTCGGCCCATGAGATGTTGACCATGGACGAGGTTGAGCGTCGCTACATCCTTCGCATTCTCAAGCAGCTCGACGGCAACAAGACCTTGGCCGCAGAGCTGCTTGGGCTCGATCGGCGAACGCTGTATCGAAAGCTAGAACGTTGGGGACAGGGCGGAGAGGTCGAAGCTCTCGACTAACGCGGGGTCGATCGGCGGCAGGCAGAGAGTGAATGTGCTCCCCTTGCCTTCGCCAGATTCGACGTCGATCCATCCATCGTGTTCGTGCGCGATGCGGTAAGAGACGGCGAGCCCGAGTCCCGTCCCTTCGCCTTCTTTCTTGGTGGTGAAAAAAGTCTCGAAGATGTACGGTAGGTCGGCGCTGCGAATGCCGATACCGGCGTCGCGGACCTGAACGCACACATACTCCTTTTCATCTCGTCCCTGCCCCGCCGGCGGTTGCAGCCGCTGGCGCGACACCTCGAGAGTGACCGTTCCACCTTTGGGCATCGCCTGCGCCGCATTGATGATGAGGTTGGTGAAGACCTGCATCAGCTTGGAAGCATTTCCGAGCACCAGGCAAGGAAACGACTCCCCCGCCAGCACCAGCCGCGCGTTTCGCTTGCGCGCCTCGGGCAGGAGCAACGCAATAGTTTGTCGCGCGACCTGCACCATGTCGATGGGCACTCGGGTCGGCGCTTGGGGTCGCGCATAGTCGAGCACCTCACGACACATCTGGGTCATCCGTTTGACCTGCAGAATGATCTCCTGTGCGTCTTTACGCGCTTCGTCGAGATCATTTTCATCGGTGACAATCATCTGCGCGCGCGCGAGGACCACCCCGAGCGGCGTGCCGAATTCGTGGGCCATTCCCGCGGTGAGCATTCCCACGGTGACCAGCCGGTTGGCGTTGTGAAGCTCTTCCAGGTCGGCCATCTTTCGCTTGGCCTCCAGTCCCGCCGAAGCGCGCTCCTCTTCGAAGCGTGCGTTCAGGACTTTGAGCTCTTCGGCCAGCCCGCCCACCGACGAGCTGGGCGACGCTATATCGATGGCATTTAACCGATCCATCAATTTGTGAAATAGCGCGCGCGAGTCCTCCTCCAGCATGACACCGTTCATAGCACCGAAAACCTGCTGGATCCCATCGCGAACGACAAAAATGTCTCGTGTGGCATTTTGTCACGCGCATCGTCTATCCGCGAAAGCTCGACGCATTCGGAATGCGTCAGACCGTTTCGCAATGATTCAACCAGTTGAGCCCTATTGACGCTGCGGCGCGCTGGTTGCAGTTGGTCACCGGCGGAGAGTGCACATGGACGAGGTCGTCAAGAACGCAGAACAGTCGAATGACTCGATGGATGTTCGCGCGTCGTCACATTGGACGCGCAACGGAATCATCGTGGTGGTGCTCATTGCCGCCGCAGTGGGCGTCTGGCGCTATTCGCAGTATTCATCCACTCAGGACACTACGCGTCTCGAACGCTTCGACGCGTTTCGCGCCGCCTACGCGGAGAAATGCAACGTACCTGCCTACGCCGGCCCGGTCGCAGAAGTGGTGCGAGACGATTATCTCACCTCGGACCCGATCAAGTTGGAAGTAGATCGTCAGACCGCGGCGCTGAAGAGAGGCGTCGCTTGTGAAACCGTGGTCGCCAAGCTCAAAGCGGTCGATCTAGCCATTCCCGCGCCCGGCCCCGCTCGATAGCGCGTAAACGCTCCGATCGCGAGTCAGATCGGGTGAACCGTGCTCTCGCCTTTAGTGACCAGCTCCGCGCTCCACACTTTGCTACTGCCCCATTCGACGATGATCTCGCCGCACACTTCGCAGTCGAGCGAGGGTGCTTGCCCCTCGGAGTTCATGCTACTCATGAGGTAAGTGCTGTTGCACTTTCGGCAGGTTCGATAGTTGTGCTTTCCGCAGATGACCGCGCCGTACCAGCCCGAAGGAATCACGGCTTCGCGATTCCATTCGACGGTCGCTTCACTGACACAACCCGACTCGGAGCATTTTCTGATTTCGCGCACCGCCACTCGATAGCCGGCCGCGATCAAGACTGCGCAGGCGCGGTTTATGGCGACCGGATCGGGCCGCGTATCCATGATGGTCACGCCTTCGACGCCGCTCACGATGTTGCTGATGACCCCGCCTTTGCCCTTGCGCGAGACCGAGAGCTCGGTGAGTTGGCGCTCGAAGTCTTTGGCGGCGCGGCCCGCTTCCAGCGCTTGGATCGCGACCGCCTCGGCGTCGCCCTTGGCGGCGAATAGACCATCGGTGGAGCCCAGCTTGATCACCACCTTCAGCGAGTGACTTTCGGCCGTTCGCGCTCGAAAGCGGTTGGGCTCGATGGTGATGATCGCGGTTGGATTGATGAGCATCTCCATAGGATGGTCGCTCCGCATTCAATTGAACATTCGGAAGTTTCTCCGTGATCTGTCGAAAAAACCGACATATACTAAAAGCCGATGGAATGGCTCAACTATCACCACCTGCTCTACTTCTGGGTGGTGGCCAAAGAGGGCAGCATTGTCCGCGCCGCCGAGGAGCTTTCGCTGGCCCATCCCACCATCAGTGGCCAGATCCATCGGCTGGAGCAGGTCCTCGGGACCAAGCTGTTTGTGAAAAAAGGAAGGAACCTGGTCCTCACCGATGCGGGACGGGTCGCCTTTCGCTACGCCGATGAGATCTTTTCGCTCGGTCGGGAATTTCTCGACACGGTGAAGGGACGCGGCGCCGGCAAGCCGCTCCGGCTCACGGTGGGTGTGTCTGACGTTTTGGCCAAGTCGATCGTACATCGCATTTTGGAACCGATCTTCCGTCTCGATGAGCCGATCCGCCTGATCTGCCGCGAGAACCGTTCGATGGACACCTTCATGGCCGACCTAGCGGTGCACGCCGTCGACGTGGTCCTCTCCGACGCGCCCGCCGGTCCCGGCACTTCGGTTCGAACCTTCAGCCATCCACTCGGCGGTTGTGGGCTGTCTTTTTTGGCGGCCCCGGCGCTGGCGAAAGTCTGCGCGCGAAAGTTTCCCCGCTCGCTCGATGGAGTTCCCTTTCTCCTGCCCGGCGGCGACTCCACATTTCGGCGCGCGCTCAACGAGTGGTTCGACTCCAAAAACATTCGTCCGAAGATCGTCGGCGAAATGGACGACGCGGCGCTCACGCACACGCTCGGTGAGGCGGGCCTGGGCATCTTCGCGATTCCCGACGTGGTCGAAAAAGAAATTCTCATCCGCTACAAAGTGGCGCTGGTGGGTCGCGCCAAAGAGGTCGGGCAGCGATTCTACGCCATCTCGATCGAGCGAAAGATCAATCATCCGGCGGTCGTTGCTATCTGCGAAACCGCGCGGCGACACCTCTTCGCCTGATCTCTCGACATGTCGATCGGTCAGCGTCACTCACCACAACTCACTAAATTCGCCGGCGTGCCGTTCGTAACATTGGTTGGACAAACGATCGTCGGCAGAGCCGGTGCCAGCCTGCTTCGCAATTTGAATCTCGAAGAACTGATCGCGCGAGACGCCGAAGATTTCGTCCGCATTGCATCGAGCTTGGCCGGAGACCTAGATCGACTGTCGACGTTGCGTTCGGACTTGCGGGCAAAGATGGCGGCCTCGCCGCTTGCCGACGGCGCGCGCTTCGCACTCAATGTCGAGAAAGCCTATCGCCAAGCTTGGCAGAGCTGGTGTGAGAAGCGCTGAGGATCGTCCGGTGTATGTTACTATACCTCCATCCTGAGACTCGGGCGGAGCGGCACCTGTAGCGTCATCTTGGCGGCCGTTGTCGCGATGACCGGCCTCACCTCCGCGCAACAAACGCTACCCTACACTGCGCGAAAACTTTCGTTCAGCGGCCTCAGCACCTCGGTGCAAGGCGATCTGCGCACCGTGGGCATGGGCGGCGCGACGGTCGGTCTGGCCGACACCTTCATTGCCGCAATCGACAATCCCGCGGGTCTAGCGATGACGGTTGGGGTCGGCGACATCCACTATGCCACCACCTCCATTCACGACGGGCATGTTCAGAGGTTCGACACCGCGCCCGACACCAACAGCGTGGGTCTCGCGCTCGGACTTTATCCGTGGGCGGTGAGCTTCGGCTACCTCTCCCGCTACCGCGAAGACGCGACCTATTCTCTTCCTTCACTGGCGATCAAACCGATCCAGTTGAGCGTCACTACGCGCGAGTTCGTCCTTTCCGCCGCACGGGTGTTCGCTCACGACCGGCTCTCGCTCGGTGTAGCGGTGATCTTGGGACAGGCGGTGCGCGAGCTCGACTCCGGGGCGCTCAAGATCGATCGATCGTATGCGTCGTACACCGGCGGAGTCTCCTTGGGTATCACCGGCCAACTGCCGCGACGCCTTCTTCTCGGCATAAGCTTCAGCTCACCGCTCCACTACAGCGCCGCTTCCGCTTCCGAGCAGAAGACACTGCCTGTCCCGGGATTTTTTCAGTCGGTCGAAGTTCCCTGGCGCGTCTCGCTCGGTCTCGGATTCGTTCCCAACCGTTTTTTCCGCGCCGATCTGACGGTTCATCTGTTCACCGCCACGCCGCACACTGCGCTGGTGCGCGACGAGACCGCGCTGGTCGGGCAATCGATCACGCTCCAACCTCGACTAGGCATCGCCTATGTATTTGCCGACTACAAAGAGTTCAAGTCCACGCTGTTCGCCGGCACCTATTTCGAATCCAGTCGCATCGCCACCGCCGGCAATCGTCCGCATGGAACCGCCGCCGTCGAAGCTCGAATCTGGATCTTCACCTTCGGCGGAGGCGTCGATTTCGCCGACGACTACGAGAACTATCTCTTCTCTATCGGCGTCGATGTATTTGGCGTGCTGGCGCGGTTGCATGTGATTCCCGTCTTCTGGACGCCACCTTCGAATCGAATGTTCCCGCATCCGTTCAAGTTCTCTGATGCCGGTCTGGCGCGCCCGCTGGTGGCGCACTATGTGGCCACATCGCACGATGTCGATCCGATCAAGGTCGCGCTCGCAATTCCCAAGAAGCTGGGAGAGGGTCTCCACAACGCCAAGGTCGAGCTGGAAAAAATCGGCAACGACCTGGCTACTGGCATCGAGGCGTCGAACGAGACCAAAGAGCAGAAGGCAGAACGCGAGAGGTTGGCGGAAGAAGCGAGAAAAGCCGAAGAGGCCAAGGTGCTCGCCGACGCCAAAGCGGCTGACGATGCGAAGCGGGTAGAAGCGAAACGTCGACGACGGCGACACAAACGCCATGCGACGTCGACGACGAAGAGTCCTGCGCACGGATCGATCCCAGCGCCCACCACTCCCTAGCGGTGACTACTTCGTTGGTGCACCGACCTCGCACCACCGTTTGACCGAGCGCATCGCGTCACTGCAGTCACCCTCCCAGCAATGAAAAAATCGTGCGTCGTTGGTCTTAAAGCGGCAGAACACGCCTCGACCGGGACACTCGAACCAGTACGAACGATCTCCCTCGCAGGCGATGACCGGCCCGATCTGCTCGGGCGCGTGGCCGGTCGAAAGTCGATCGAGCGCCAATCGTTTCCTCGGTTTGATCCGCGGAGCCGGCTCGGCATCACCGATGCGCGGTCCCGAAGCGAGCGCCTGAGCGAGCGGCGCCAGTGCCAAAAGTGCGATCCCGTCGGCCACCGTTTCGCGCAGCGCGGCGCGCGTGGTGTCGGTCATGTGCGAACATCCGGCGCATAGCAGGATTACGAAAATGGCGATGGCGCGCTGCAAGCTATTTGCGGGACGGGACACTAGGCGATGAGCACTTTCGGCTCTTCGTTGGTGACCGACTCGACGCCGGTGATGTTCTCGAAGCGCAGGTTTATCTTGTCGAGCTGCTTTTCCGAGTCGGAATATTGTTTGGCGGCGCGCTCGAGATGAGTGCCGACCAGCTCGTAGGCTTTTTGAAAACGTCCGAATTGTAGCTGCAGGCCGGCCAGCGAATCGCGAATCTCCACGGCGCGCTCTTCCACGTGCAGCGCCTTGAGCCCATGAAGAATCGCCGAGAGATAGGCGTAAAAAGTATTCGGCGAAACCGGAATCACCCGCCGGCTGATAGCGTAACCGACCACGCTCTCGTCATCTTCCAGCGTCTCGCCGCGAATGATCGCCTCGTAATAGACGCCCTCGGCGGGAATGTACATGAGCGCAAAATCGAAGGTGGCCTCGTCGGGCCGAATGTATTTGTCGGCGATCTCGTCGATGCGCTGCTTGAGAGAACGCCGAAAAGTCCGCCGTTCGCGCTCCAGGCTCACCGCGTCGGCGACCTGCATCCGTTGAAACGATTCGAGTGGAAACTTGGCATCGATCGGTACCATTCGATCGCCGACGTTGAGCACTGCGTCGACCGCCTCTCCCGAACGAAAACGAAATTGCATTTGGTAGTGCGAAGAGGGAAATACCTGCCTGAGCAGATCTTCCAGCCAAACTTCGCCGAGCGTGCCGCGTAGCTTAGGCACTTTCAAAAGCTCCTGCACTTCGGCCACCGACTCGCCCACCGACTCGAGTCGTTTGGTGGTTTCGACCAGTTGTCCCAGGCGCTCACGCACATCGCCGAGCGTGCGCAGCTGATTGGCCTGCGCGCTGGCCAGCTCGAGCGGAACGGAGCGCTGCGATTCGACCAGCGTGTCGATGCGCATTCGAAATTCGCCGAGCTGCTGTTCCATGGTTCGCTGCCCGACGCGCGTCCGACCCCGACCGATGGTGAGACCGAGTAAAAATGCGACCGCGCAGACGAGAAAAATGAGGAGAGCCATGGTCATGGTGAGCTCCTTTTCTTCGCAGAGAGCGAGCGTACTCCGAACACTGAACAGACGTTAAGTTTTGGCGGCAAATCTCTCGACGTGGATGGGGAAACTCCCCCACACCGGTGTGTCCGCTGGTCTCATAATCCCCTCGAACATTCATATCATTTCAATATCTTACGAATCAGAGATCCGCGGTACGAGACCTGCTGAAGGGTCCCACACGGTCATCGTCGGTTTGACCGCAACGGGGGAAGAAAATGCGCAAGCTCCACGCCTTTACAGCGGCCTTGGCACTTTTGTGGATGGGCTGCGGGACGGGCACCGACGTGGCATCGGAGATGGAAGCGCTCTCCTGCGGTAACAATCCCAGCATTCATGCTTGCGGCGACGCGTGCGTGAACATTTTGTCTGACACAAGCAACTGCGGCGCCTGCGGCAACGTCTGCGCCGCCAACCAAGTCTGCACAGCTGCTGTCTGTTTGGTCCCGTGCGGCACGCCCGGGTACTCCAACTGCAACGGGTTCATCATCGACGGTTGCGAAGTGAATACTGAAAGCGATCACGCCAACTGCGGCGCCTGCGGTCACGCTTGCGGACCGGCGCAAACCTGCTCGTCCGGCTCGTGCACTTGTCCGGGCGGTGAGACGATCTGCGGATCGAATTGCGCCAACCTGAGCGCCGATACCGGAAACTGCGGCAGCTGCGGTCGCGCGTGTGGTCCCGCACAGTCCTGCTCAGCCGGCGTCTGTCTCTGTCCGGGCGGCACCACGCTGTGCGGAGACAACAGCTGCCATGTGCTGAGCAGCGACGTCAACAATTGCGGCGCGTGCGGCAACGTCTGCGGAAGCGGAAAGAGCTGCATCAATGGAAGCTGCACAGTCACCGCTTGTTCGTCGGGGCAGGAAATCTGCAGCGGCGGTTGCGTCAGCGAGCTCACCGACAACAACAACTGCGGCAGCTGCGGAAATCGCTGCGCCAGCGGAACCCTCTGCGAAAACGGGGCCTGCATGACCAATAGTTGTCCCAATGCATTTTATGGACAAGAGACCGTTTGCAACGGAACTTGTACCGATACATTCTCCGACTCGAACAACTGCGGCTCGTGCGGCCGCGTTTGTCCGGCCAGCTCGGAGTGCTACACGCCCGGCACCGGATCGCCAACTCCGCTCTGTTTCGCGCTCAATGCTGCGGCTAATAATTTCTTCTTTATTAGTCCCAATTGCCCGGCCGGTTTCGTCGCCATCAATGGCGATGGTTCGCCTTGCGTGCGCAATCCGGCGGCCTGCGGATCGAGTGGCGCCGTGTGCGGATCGGGATTGGCTTGCAGCAACGACACCTGCTGCGCGCCCGGTCAAATCGGCTGCGGCGGCAGCTGCGTGGCCAACGATCGCAACAACTGCGGAGCCTGCGGCAACGTCTGCTCAGCGGCGCAGAGTTGCACCGCCGGCGCGTGCGTCTGCCCGAGTGGTCAATCTGCATGCGGCAGTAGCTGCGTCAACCTGACCAGCGATCTCAAAAACTGCGGCGCGTGCGAAAATGTCTGCCAAACTGGATTGAGCTGCGCGGCGGGCGTGTGCGCCGGTCCGGCGGTGGAAACCAAGTTCGAGCGCCTCTCGGTTGCCGGCGGCGCCACGCGAATCACGTTCAAAGGCACGCCGAACGCGACCTACGAAGTGGAGGTCTCGCACGACCTGGTAAATTGGAGCGTGCTCGCCAATGTCACCGCCAATGCCACCGACGGAACATTCCTAGCCGTCGACATCAATGCAGGAAAATACAGCGAAGGATTCTATCGCGCGGTGCTCAAGGTCAACTGACCGCTGCTACAAACGGGCCGCATCCCCAAACCAGCTCTTTGGCTTCCGACGTCTCATAGTAGACGATACAGTCCGAGCCTTCTTGCGGCGTGCACGACTGATGAGACGACTCGCAGGCGAGCGCTAATGAAGGAACCGTGGCGGACAACCTTTTCTGCTCGATTTTGCGGCCAAAGTACCCGAACATGAATCCGACCGAGTCTCTACGGCCCCCCGATAGCCCCGATCAACCACAGAGGAGATACGATGACCCTGAACAGTCGCACTGCCATTCGCTCGATGCTTGCCTTCACCTTTGCACTGGTGTCCTTCTCCTCGACGAAAGCGTTCGCGCAGTGGGATCCGGAGGCGCGCCGACACATCGAAGAAGAGGCCCAACAGAACGAGATGCGCGCGCGCGAGCTCGACCCGATCATTCAGCGCTACACGATGGCGCGCAACGAGGTCGTTACCGATGTGGTGCAACTGCAGAATCAATCGAAGAGAATGCGAGAGCGCGCCAATTGGTACAGGCAGTGGGCGGGCCGTCCCGGCGTTTGGCATCGAGAGCACTTCGAGCGCACCGCTCGCGAGCTCGATGAGTACGCGCGCCACAACGACGACATCGCAGCGCAGTCGACCGGCGCAGCCGACAACATGCAACGAATCATCGGCGAGCTAGTACGCGCGCGCGACATGCATCGGCAGATGGCAGTACGAATGCGCGAAAGCCTCGGCTGGCGCTAATCAGCTTTGATCTGAGCTCGCTCAGGCGCGTTTGAGCGTGAACGAAAAGGTCGTTCCCACTCCGACGGTACTCTCCGCCCATACTCGCCCGCCGTGCGCTTGAACCAGTCCGTATACAATTGCTAGGCCGAGACCGACGCCGCCCACGCGCCCGCGGTTCTTGGCTTGCCAATATCGATCGAATACGTGCGGCAGATTTTCCGCCGAGATTCCTTGTCCGGTGTCGGTGACTGAGAAACGAACCTCTTCGCCCACGTTGTCGGCGCTGAGCGTGATCGACCCGCCTTCCGGCGTAAACTTGGTGGCATTGCCAACCAAGTTGGACAGGATTTGCAGGATGCGCTGACGATCGCAGACGACCGATCCAGACGGCGCGGGACGGGTGTTCCAGCGCAACCCTTTGGCGGTGACCAGGGGCTTGAACTGCTCGAAGGCGTCGCCGAGCAGATTGGACACGTTTTGCGGTTGTACGTCGATCTTGAGATGTCCCGCCTCTAGCGTGGCCAGATCGAGCAGATCGCCGATCAGCCGATTCATCTGGCCCGCCGAGCGGTGAATGATCTCCACGTTGCGCGCCGAGCGTGGATCGGTGCCTTGAAGGTTGCGCAGCACGCCGGCGGCCATCAGCACCGCGCCGAGCGGATTGCGCAGATCATGCGACACGATGGCGGTGAGCTCGTCACGCGCGCGCGTCGCCGCTTCCGCCACCATACGCGCTCGCCGCTCCGCCTCTAGCGCCTGCGCCAGCCGCTGCTTTTGCTCGTTGAGCTCGACGAAGACGCCCACCTTGCTTCGCAGCACCTGTGCGTCGATGGGCTTGTACAAGAAGTCCACTGCGCCCGACTCGTAGCCGCGAAAAGTCCGCCGCGAATCCTGGGCGCCAGCCGTCAAGAAGATGATCGGCACGTTGCGGGTCCGGGCCGCCCCACGCATGAGCTCGGCCAGCTGAAGCCCGTCCATCTCCGGCATCTGCACGTCGAGCAGCGCCAGCGCCACGTCGTACTGCAGAAGGAGCTCGAGCGCGTCGTTGGCGGAGAGCGCTTTGAGCACGTTCACCGATGGACGACGCACCAATGCCTCGAGCGCGGTCAGATTGTCCTCCACGTCGTCTACCAGGAGGATATGGGTTTGAACCGCGACCTCTTCGTCCATCAGCCTTCCTTCATTTCTGTCAGACGCGCGGCGATTTGAGCCAGCGTCATCACTTCGCTCGAGGGTGTGAGTGAAAGGGCCGCCTCCGGCATGGTGGTGACCATGGCGGTTCGGGGATCTTGTATCCAGGTGGCAGCGCCTGCGCGATGGAGCGCCTGAATTCCGCGCGCGCCATCGGCGTTGGCCCCGGTGAGCAGAATGCCGAGCGCGCTCGATCCCAATACCCAGCTGGCCGTCTCGAACAGCACGTCGATCGAGGGTCGCGAAAACTGTACTGGATCATCGGCCGAAAGCACGAAGGTTCGATCGGACTCGATCTGCAGGTGATAACCAGGCGGCGCAAAGTAGATCGTGCCGGCGGCAATCGGCTCCTTGTCTTCAGCCTCTTTGACAGGAATCGCGCAGCGCGGACCGAAGATTTCGGGAAGCAAGCTGGGGCGATCGGGCGGCAGATGCATCACCGCGACCAGCGCCGGTCGAAATGCCGACGGCAGCTGCGGCAAGATCGCCCCCAGCGCCTCGACGCCTCCCGCCGAAGCGCCGATGAGCACCACGTCGATGGCGTTCGCCGAATATGTGCTCGCCGCTCGCACGTCAGCGCCTCTGATAGATCCGGTCCTTGTGGACCAGTTCGATGAACGCGTCGGCTCGGCTGCAAAACCGCAAGCTCTCCTTCGAACCGAGTCCGAGAAATCCCTTGCGTACCAGCGCGTCGTGAAACAGTCCCACCGCGCGATCTTGCAAGGTGCGATTGAAATAGATGAGCACGTTACGACACGAGACCAGATGCACCTCGGAGAAGACCGAGTCGGTGGCCAGACTGTGATCGGAAAAGATCACTTGGCTACGCAGCGAGCGGTCGAAGCGAGCCGCGCCGTAGTCGGCGGTGTAATAGTCGGAGAGCGATACCTTGCCGCCGGCGGCGCGATAATTGTCGCTGAAACCCGCGATTCGATCGAGCGCATAGACGCCGGTCTGCGCGATTCGCAACGCTTCGGGGTTGATGTCGGTGGCGTAAAACAGGGTTCGGTCGAGGAGGCCCTCTTCGCGAAATAAAATGGCCAGCGAAGTGAACTCCTCACCTGTAGAGCAGCCTGCGATCCAGACTTTCAGCGAGGGATAGGTTTTGAGAAGCGGCACCACCTCTTCCCGCAGCGAGCGATAGTAGGATGGATCGCGGAACATCTCGCTCACCTGAACGGTGAAGTAGCGCAAAAGCTCGGTGAGCGCGGTGGGCGTCCGCAGCACGAGGTCCTGCAGCTGCGAAACGGTGCTGCAACCGAATTTGATGAGCGCCTGCTCGGTGCGACGGTGCAGTGAGACCATGGCGTAATCGCGAAAGTCGTAGTGATACTTGTGATAGATGGCCTCGAGCAGAAGCTTGAGCTCCATGTCGAAGTCCGACGTGATCATTTTGGCAGCCACACCCGACACAGCGAGAGCAGCTTGTCGACGTCAATAGGCTTGGCGATGTAGTCGTTCGCCCCCGCCGCCAGACAGCGTTCGTGATCGTCGCGCATGGCCTTGGCGGTGAGCGCGATGATGGGCACCTTGCGCAGCTCGGGAATCTTGCGGATCTCCTCGGTGGCCTGCAGCCCGTCCATCTCCGGCATCATGATGTCCAT
>PLXG01000053.1 GCA_003153195.1 Myxococcales bacterium | reverse complement strand
ATCCCAACATCGTGCAGGTGCACGACTTTGGGCAAGAGCGCGGGAGTTACTATCTGGCCCTCGAATTTGTCCACGGCCTCAGTGTCGACCGAATCTGGACCCGTCTCAGGCGCGATGGAAAGCCGATGCTGCCGTTTCAGTACGCGCTGCACGTTGTGCTGGAGATCGCTCGGGCGCTCGACTACGCGCACGGTGCCACCGATGCGCACGGGGATCCACTCCACATCATTCACCGAGATGTCAGCCCTCACAACGTGCTCGTCTCTTTTCGCGGCGACGTCAAGCTGACCGATTTCGGTATCGCACGCTCCAGTAACCGTCGTTTGCGGACGCGTGAAGGGGTGGTGCGAGGCAAGACCGGTTACATGGCGCCGGAGTTATTTCGTGGCGGCGAACCAACCGCCCGCGTTGACGTCTTTGCCACCGGAGTTTTGCTGTGGGAGCTCACCGTTGGCCGTCGGCTGTTCCTTCCCAAAGAGATGGATTTGCCGGCGCAAATGTTTGCCGATGCCCCTCCCTCTCCGAGTTCAGTCGATCCTCAATTTCCGCCGCGGCTCGAAGAGCTCATCATGTCAGCGCTCAACTACGACGTCGAGCGCCGCCTTCCGACGATGACCGCGTTCTCGTCGGGGCTGCGTCAATTCATGACGGAGCAGGGGCTAAGCGTGGACGCCGAGGCGCTTGGCAACCTGGTCCGCGAGGTTTGCACGGACGAAGAAAAGCGGCGTTTCCTCTCTCCCCGGGAGGAAGAGGACGGAACCGCATTGATGGCGATCGAGACTCAGCGTGAACGTCCGGTCGCAAAGCCGCTCGCGCCATCGGCTTCGATCGATTCGATCGCGCACGTTTCGGCCTCTGCTGAAGAAACGTCAGCCATTTATCGAAGGCGCATCCCCATCGCGGCGGTCGTGCTCGCCGCACTGATCATCGGTGGACTGCTCGCCGTGAAGCTGGCTCGTGGGCCAGGGCCCGCGCCGGCGACAACTTCGCCAGCGCCGCAGCCGGTGGCGGCTCCGCAACCGATCGAGAACCCGTTTGCGGGACAAGAACCCGCACCGGTTCGTCGCGCCGAATCCATCGAGGAAACAGCGAACAAAGCCCCTCCCAATGCGGTACCGAACGAAAAGCGGAAGAGAAGCATCGCGAACGATCATGGTGCTCCCCTCAAAGCAAAGAAAAACCCGGGCACCAAGGCGCCGGCGCCGCTCGATCCTTAGGAGCCGACAAGCCGACTCTAACGGCAATACACATTGGTCGTAGCGAGAGCTGGATGTTAACATCTGCCGGTGGCAGCCCTGTCTACGCGCTCGCTCGTATTCGGCTTGATCTGTTTGACTGCGGGAGGCGTATTCGCCGACGATGGTGGGCGCAACGAAGCTAAACGACGAAAGGACCTCGGGACCGAAGCGCTCGACCGAGGCGACGCCGCCCTGGCGCTCTCTGAGTTCAAAGAAGCCTACCGGCTCTATCCTTCGCCGAATCTCCAGTTCAACATCGCGCTGGCAGAAAGCAAGCTGGGACATTCGATCGCGACAGCGGAGGCGTATCGCGCTTTCTTGGCCGAAGCGCTCAATGCGCCCGCCGACGCGCGCAATTACGCGACCGCGGAGCTCACCCGGATCGCGCGCGATCTCGGCCAGCTGGTGGTGCACGGCCCGCCCGATGCCGAGGTTCGGCTCGACGGAGCGCTGATTGGGAAGACGCCCTTTGCTCGTGCGATCTTCGTCCTACCAGGCCCTCACGATCTGCGCGCAGAACGCTCGGGGGNNAGTGACGCTCGAGCTCACGCCCATTTCGGCGCTGACCGCCCCGCCGAAACGGACCGCGCGAGATTGGGCGCGCAAGCACGTCGCAATTCCGGTGCTCGAGAGCGTCGGAGTGGCGACGCTCGTCGCAGCGATTGGAACCGGGGTGACCGCGCTGGAGACCCACGACTACTTGCGCTCTCACTGCCCAAATCAGACTTGCGACCCTCGCTATTCGAGCGAGGTCAGCCGCGCGAAAGCGCTCTCCGTCTCGACCGATGTCCTCATCGGCCTAGGCGCCGCCGCGGTCGTGACGGGCGTCATCCTGCTCCTGGTTGAACGCCGCCATTCGAGTCGCTCTGCACACATCTTGTCGTCCAGTGCGGAGATTTCCGTTCAGTTCTGATTGGCGAGCCCGAGGCAACTAGCGTTTATGTGCCTGTGCTGCGGCGATCTGTTTGGCGATCTTCTCGCCGCCTAGCTTGCGAGTGAGCGCGGTGACTGTGGAGTGACTGATTCCGGCCAGCAGTGCGCCGAGCGACTGCGAGAACGCGGCCACGGTGATCTCGGCCGGATTCTTTTCGATGGCCCGCAAAACCGCCTGCCCGACCTGCTCTGGACTGCGCGTGCCCACCGCGAAAGGCAGCGCCACTCCGCTGTCGGCGAACATTCCTGCATCGCGAATGAATCCAGGGAAAATAGTTGTCACGCCAATACCGCTGGCGCGCAAGTCTTCGCGCAAACCGAGCGACAGGCCGCGCAGTCCGAATTTGGTCGCCGAATAGAGTGCCGTTCCCATCGCCGCGACCTTCCCCGATATCGACGAGATGAAAACAATCTGTCCCTTGCCGCGCTCGACCATCCCCTGAGCAGCGTGCCTCGCCATGACAATCGGCGCGCGCAAATTGACGTCGAGCGCACGGTCGATCTGATCCTCGGAGAAGTCGAGCAGCGCGCCGCTCGAAGGGAGCGCTGCGTTGGCCACCAGCACATCGATGGGACCGGCTTCAGCCAGGCAGCGGGCCACGTCTTCGCGTCGTTCGAGGTCGGCAACCACCACACGAGCTCGCACCGACTCGGCCAGTGCGACCAGCGCTTCCGGTCGGCGTCCGCTCAAGATCAGCTGCGCGCCAGCATTGTGCAGCGCGCGCGCAATTGCCTGGCCAATGCCGCCGTTGGCTCCGGTCACAAGAACCTTCATGTCGCTCGTGACTTTCATAGTCACTCGGCCACGTGGCACGATTGCGTGCCGTCGGGAGAGGTGAACACACCACCCGAACAGCAGATCGCGCCGTCGTTCGACGTGATTACGGTCCCGGTTGGCGCGCAGCAGTGCCTAGTCGCCGGCACGTGCGGATCGACTGGCATGCACGACAAACGCGAGTCGCAGCAGGAGATCCCTGGAAACAGGCTGCACCTGAGGGTGTCGCCGGTGGCGGCGCAACTGGGGGGTAAACAAACGTGGTTTTCGCTGCAGCTGTCTCCGATGCAGCAATCGTCGTCAGTCGAGCAGTTGCTTCCACTCGAACGGCAGCAGCGCGACGGGTAGACATCGCTTTCGCAGCTCGAGAGAGAATCGCAACATCCGAGGGTGATCTCCGGGCGGTCGGAGCCACACGCCTCGTTGTTCAGCGCGCACATGGGCGGATAGCCGCATAGGCCGTCGGTGCCGCACACCCAGCCACCCAGACAGTCGAGATCGGAGGCGCAAGTACCGCCGCGATCGTGCACACAATAGGCGACATCGTAGTAGAGCTCACAGATCGTGCCGTCGCAGCAAGGGTTCCCGTTGCCAACGAGGGGCTCGCACCGGGCGGTCATCGGCCGACAGAGTGTGTTCACGTTCGTGCTGGCGTCTGTCATCGAGAGGTCCCTCCTCAAAAGATCTTCCATCGAGGCATCGTACGCGATCGCATCTTCTCCGCGACTCATATCGTGCTCGGGCGTATGCATGTCCGATGTCACCGCGCGGTTGCCGTTCTGGGGGCAACCGGCGAGCGTCAGGAGCACGCCGAGCCAAAGTGGGAGAGAGCGCATTGCAGCGTTTCCAAGAGCAAAGCCTGCGCCAAGAATGACTACAGCCATTTGCGCGCGCGCAAAATCCATTCGGGGACATTCCGTCCCATGCGCGGAAGCGCGGGAAGATGGTTGTGGTGGTAGACTGAGCAGGTGAGGGTCGCCCGCTCGATCGCACTGTTCACGCTTCTCCTAGCAGGGTGCACTGCGCTCACTGATCCTTTCGCATGGCGATTTTCCCATCCCGACCTGTCAGTGTCAGATTTCTCAGGGGACGGGAACTCAATGACGCCCGATCTGTCCCAGCTCCTCGCCTATCCGACGCCGAATATTTTCTTGGAGTATCGCCAAGTCAACTTGGCCCCTACGATTTTCGCGGAAGGACTGACTGATTTTACCTGGACCCTTCCTTCTGGGCTTTCGGTCAATCTCGCCAATGGAGCGATCGTCGGTAGCCCACAGGAGATCGTAGACTGGACCGACTATAGCGTCACTGCGACTGCGTTCGGCCATGCGGTCAGCGCGCCGGTGAAGATTCGTACCGGACTCGGCTACCAGGTCAACGATCCGGGTGACCAAGGCGGCAGCTGCGACACCGACACGAACGTCTGCACGCTTCGGGCGGCGCTCGAAGAATCGAACGCGATTGGAGATTCGCAGACTCGTTTGATCCTGGTTCCGGCGGGGACCTATCCAGTCACGCAAGCGACTCTTTCGATCGCCACCAACGTCGAGATTTTGGGTGACGGGCAGACGACGACGATCATCGACGCGAGCGGCAGCCCCCACGGACTGTTCGTGGTTTCCAAAGGTCCCGGACTCTCCACGCAGAAGGTGATTTTTTCCGACCTGACGATGCAAAATGGATCGACTTCTCAATCCGGTGGCAACCTCGACATTTTTTCGGGCAGCGACGTCTCTCTCTCTCGAGTCACGGTCACCGGAGGGGTATCAAATTTGATCGACGGAGGCGGCGGAATCGCTACCGGCGGGAACCTGACGCTCGACTTCTGCACCGTGTCGATGAATTCCCATGACGGCATCGTGAGCACCGACGCCAGCGCGGTCGTGGTCCGCGACTCGCTTATCAGCGGAAATAATTCGGGGAGCTCTGGTGGCGGTATTCACTGCGCCGGCGCATCGCTGGACGTGGAACGAAGCTTGATCGCTGGCAACCAAGCCAACAATCAAGGAGGAGGACTCTTCATCGGCTGTGGCGCCACCATCACGAACACCACCATCAGCGGAAATATGACGGCGCAGGGAGGCGCGGCTTATGTCGCGGTTGGTTCGCTCGATCTCCTCAACGACACGATCGTCGACAATAATGGAGGCGCGGGTGATACGGGTGGCATCGACGCCTCCCCATCCACTACCGTCACACTTCAGAGCACGATCCTCGCCCGCAACTTCGCGGGCACCATGGGATCGAACTGCAATACCGCCCTGTCCTCGCGCGGCGACAACCTGACGAACGGGGCGTGCTCTGAATGCGCGCTGTCTTCCAGCACAGGAGATATCTGTGGCGTCGATCCGGGGCTGGCAGCTCTGGCCGACAACGGCGGACCCACTCAGAGCTACTTGCCGAATGCTGGAGGCCCAGCAATCGATCATGCTGCGGGGCCGCTTGGGGGTTGTCCACCGGTCGATCAGCGAGGTTTACCGCGTCCGGTCGGAGGCGGGTGTGACATCGGCTCAGTGGAGGTTCAGTGACGGTGAGTCGGGTTCTCGTCGTCTCCACGGCGATGGCTCTTTCTAGTCCCGCGCGAGCCGATTCTCGCACCGTCGAAATCATCGCTGAAAAAAGTAACAACTGTCCTTCCGATGCGACGGTGGCAACCGCGCTCGCGCCTCTTTTGCCGCTGCTCCGTATTACGACCGTCGCTGGCAGTGCGGATGCAATCCGCGCCATCGTGACCGATTTGGGATCTCGCTATCGAGTGGCGATCTTCGGCAGCGAGCGCGAGTTCACCGATGCTCCGCGCGCCTGCGATGAACGGGCGCATGCGGTCGCCGTATTTTTGGCGGTCATGATCGATCCGACCAGTCTGTCGGAGACCGCGCCGGCGCCGCCGGGTCCCATTCCGCCGCCCGAAAAACCGGCCCCACTGCTTCCTGCGCCTCGGTGGGAAATTCGTCCCGTCAAAAAATCGCACGCGATAAAGTCGAGCCTCGAGCTCGGCGCAATCGTGTCGGGCGCGCCAAGAAGCGGCGCCGACAACAGCTTGGTGGCGGGGGGAGCATCGGTACGTGCGTTCGTGGGCGGAAAATATTTGGGCGCGGCGCTGGGAATTTCGGCGCTCTCGCAAGTGACGATGCAGATTGGCGCGGCGCGCGGCGAGATGACGCGAGCGCCGATCGATCTCGATCTACGCGCCACCTTTCGTCACCAGCGGCTCGAGCTTTTTGGCGACCTCGGCGCGGTCATGGCGATTCTCTACCTGAAGGGACTGGGCGATAATGGAGGGCGACTCGAGTTCGGAATTCGTGCCGCGCTTGGCCTCCGAGTGTGGGTAGTTTCGCGCCTCGCACTTTTCGCCGCGCTCGACACTGAAATCTTCCCCAAGCCGCAACGCTTTGAGACTGATCCCATTGGAACAAATGGGAATACGCCTTATGTCTGGGTTGGCGGAAC
>PLXG01000256.1 GCA_003153195.1 Myxococcales bacterium | reverse complement strand
CGCGGTGTCTGCCTGCGGGTGCCATCGACTGGCGCCGACAAGACCGCGCGGCCCTTTTGCACCACCTCTTCAACCAGCTGCGCCGAGAGCGCGGTCCCCGAGAAGCGCCCGCCGGTTCGCCGGAGCGCCAGCCAAGGCACCAAACGCTCGTCGTCCGCCTCATGTAGATGAATGGTGGCCGATTCGGCCGAATGAAACACTTCGAGCAGGTGCTGAAGCAGCCGATTCGACAGCTCGTTCACGTCGAGCGTGGTGGCCAGCGACTCCATGAGTCCGTAGAGACTGTGCAGCTTCCGTTCGGAATCCTCGAGCTGCGCCAAACCCGACGTCAGATGAGGTCCGGTACTGGTCGCCGGATCAATCGACTCGACGATCTTGGTCGAATCGAACCCCACGTGGGTCGTGTCTTCGTCTTTTCGCATCGCAAACGGCTGACTGGTGGCGTCGAGCTCGAAGCGGAAGGAGAACGGACCGAAGCGCACCACGTCATTGGCTTCCAGCTTGTGCCGTTTCACCGATACTTCGTTTACGAAGGTGCCGTTGGCGCTGTTCAAATCATAGACCACATGGCCGCCACGCTCCGGCGAGACCTTGGCGTGCTGCCGCGAAATGCCCTTGTCCTCGAGAACGACGTGATTGTACGGCCCGCGTCCCACCAAGCACGGCGCGTCGAGAGAGAAGCGCTTACCGTCGATCCCGCCGACGATCGCGATCAGCCAAGGCATCGCACGATTGTATCATTACCGCTGCGCTCTTCGCACTACGGATTGAAGCGATATCCGATGCCGCGCACGGTCTCGATGTACTTAGGATCTTCGGAGTCTTCTTCGATCTTTTGCCGCAGGCGGGCGACAAAGTTGTCGATGGTACGGGCGGTTCCAAAATGGTCGGGGCCCCACACCTGCTGCATGAGCTGCTCGCGCGAGAACGCCACGCCGGGATGCGAGAGAAAAAACTTCAAGAGATCGAACTCACGCGCGGTCGATTCGACCTCGCGTCCGTCTTGCAGCATCCGACGCCCTTCGACGTCGAGCGAAACTCTGCCCACGCTCAACTCGCCCGATCGAACATTGCGCCGACGACGACGCAGTGAGGCTCGAATGCGCGCCACCAGCTCGGCCACGCCAAACGGTTTGGTCATGTAATCATCGGCACCGAGCGACAGAGCGAGCACCTTTTCGCCCTCCTGATCTTTGGACGACAAGATCACGATCGAGGTATCGTGGTCCTCCGCGCGAATGGCGCGCAGCACGTCCATGCCGCTCATCTTGGGGAGCATCAAGTCGAGCACGATCAGGTCGGGCTTGTGGGTGCGCGCGAGCTTGAGCCCCTCTTCCCCGTCGTGCGCCGCCACCAAGCGAAAACCTTCTAACCCAAGGTTCATCTGCAAACCGCGCAAGATGGAGGGATCGTCTTCGACCAGCAGGATGGTCTCGGCCATTAGACATCTCCTTCGGGAATCGGCAGCCAGATGTGAAAGGTCGCGCCCTTTCCGAGATCGCTGTCGACGGTAACGCGCCCGTTGTGGGCGCGCACCACGTGATGAACGATAGCCAGTCCTAAGCCGGATCCTTGCACGTTGGGGTTGGCCGGATCGACCACGCGATAAAATTTCTCAAAAATGAGCGACTGCTCGTGTTTGGCGATGCCAGGCCCGTTGTCGGAGATCGAAACGCCCACCTCTTTTTCGCCTAGCTCACAACGAATCTGAATTCGTTTGTCGTCGGGCGTATAGCGCAGCGCATTCTGCAACAGATTGAGCAGCGCCTCCGACATGGCATCGAGATCGACGTCGACCGGCGGTAGATTTTCTGGCGCCGGTGTGCGCTGCACGATCGCTTTTCCATCGAGGAGCTTGAGCTGCGGATCGAGCGCTTTGAGGGCCTGATCGACCACGCGCGATATCGGCAAGCGGGTCGGATTGTAGGCGCGATGTCCGGCCTCCATACTCGCCCAGCGCAGAAGTCGTTCGACCATGGAGGTGAGCCGCCCGGTCTCGGTCGCGAGCACATCGAGACACTCGTTCACTTTGTTCGGATCGGTGAGCTTCCCCGACTGCAGCGTCTCCACGAACATGCGGATGCTGGTGAGCGGTGTGCGCAGATCGTGGCTGACCTTTTGCACGAACTCGTTTTGCAAACGCGCCAGTGAAGTGCCGCGGCGAATGTACAAAAACGTCGCCGTGATTCCGGCGATGAGGGTGGCCGCCAGCGCCAAGATCAGCGTTCCAAAAACGTAGTCGTGCGCCTTGTGACCGAACACCAGCACCAAAATTCCGACCGAAATGAGAAGCGCGCCCGGTAGCACCGCGAACAACAGCATGAGCGCCACCAGCTGACGGATCTGCGACGCATATTGATCCCGGCCCTTGGGTTGGCCGCGAACCGTCGCCTGTTTCCTCACTGTGCTCATAGACTTGCTCAACTATTATCACGCCGTGACACGATGGTGACATGCGTCTTCTATGTTCCCATTAATGGGCCCGAAGACCACCTTAGCGACTCCGACCGAATCCAAGGACGGAATTGACTATCTCACGTCGATTCCGTTTTTCGTCATTCATGCTCTGGCTTTGGCAGCCATTTTCACCCCTTTCAAGTGGTGGTATCCGCTCCTCGCGCTGGGCTCTTACTACGTGCGAATGTTCGGAATTACCGGAGGATTTCACCGCTATTTTTCACACCGGGGCTACAAAACCAGCCGCGTCTTCCAATTCTTCCTCGCGTTCCTGGGCGAGATGAGTGCGCAAAAAGGTGTGCTCTGGTGGGCCGCGCATCACCGTGATCATCATAAATATTCCGATCAGCCCGAGGACATTCACTCCCCGCTTCAGCGTGGCGTTTGGTGGGCGCATGCCGGCTGGGTGCTGAGCTCGCGCTACGACCAACTCAAGGAAGATCGCATCACCGACTTCACCAAATATCCCGAGCTCATGTGGCTGAACAAATATCACCTGGTTCCACCGACGCTGTTTGGCGCGGTGCTGTTCGCGCTGGGTGGATGGCCGGTGCTCTGTTGGGGACTGTTCGTGTCCACCGTGTTTTTGTGGCACGGCACCTTCACCATCAACTCGCTGTCGCACGTGTTCGGCTCGACGCGCTATCGCACCACCGACACCAGCAAGAACAACTTCGCGCTCGCGCTCATCACCATGGGCGAGGGCTGGCACAACAATCATCACTTCTATCAAAGCACCGCCAACAACGGATTCTTCTGGTGGGAAGTCGACGCGACCTACTACGTGATCAAGGCGCTTTCGTGGGTGGGGATCGTGTGGGACGTTCGCACGCCGCCCAAGCACATTCGCGATTCGTATCTCGAGCCGGAAGTTGTAACGCCGCAGGTAGACAACGCGGTTTCGACCGCAGTCGCAATCGCTGCGGTCAAACCGCCGACCCCAGCGACCGTTCTTCCCGCCGCTTAATTTTTGTCGCATAGAAGCTCACTCAAATCGCAGCGCTTCGACCGGATTGAGTTGCGCCGCTCTTCGCGCCGGTAACAATCCGAAAAAAATTCCGGTCAGAGTCGAAAGTGCAAGTCCCAGCGCCACCGCCCATATCTCGACGTGAAAGTTCCACTGTCCGAGCGTACGACTGAGCCCGAGCGCGACCAACCACGACACAAGTATGCCGCCGAGGACGCCGAGAAGTCCGCCGGCGAACGCGATGGCTGAAGACTCGAGCAAAAATTGCATCATGATTGCGCGCGGCGTGGCGCCGACAGCGCGGCGAACGCCGATCTCGCGAGTTCGCTCGGTCACGGTCACCAGCATGATGTTCATGATGTTGATGCCACCGACGAATAGCGAAAGTAGTCCGGTACAAAGTAGCAGCAGCTCGATGACGCCGACGATGAGCTTCTCCTGATCTTGTCCGCCATCGCCCACATCCACTTTGAAGTTTTTCACGCCCAAATGTCGTCGCAAAAGCTGATCTTCCACCAGCGCGGCGGTGGCCTTCAGCTGTCCGGCCAGTTCGCCGACACCGTGCAGACGAATGAAGATGTTGTCGACGGTATGCTTGGTGCCGTAAATCGAATCGAAGCTGCTGATGGGTGTCAGCACTTTGCGATCCCACATCCACACGCCGTCGCTCGAGCCCATGATCGGCTTTTTCTCCAGCACCCCAATCACCAACCACACTTGACGATCGACGGTGAGCTCCATCTTCTCGAGTGAGTCGGGCGCACCGAGCAGCAGCTCCCAGATTTCATGACCGACCACGCATACGTGGCGGTTCTCGCGTACATCTTCGTCAGTGAGGAAGCGTCCCTTTTCAATCTTCAAACGATAAAGTGATTGCGAGCCGGGCTCGACGCCGGTGAAACCCACCTGTTTTTTCTCTCCGCGAAAGTAGGCCCACGCGCGGCGGAAATTTTCGCTGGCGATTTCGACGGTGCCCAGCTCTTTGCCATCGCGAACTTCGTTGCCATCGGTGCGCGTGAGCTCGCGGCGAGTTTTCTTGAACTGTTTCGGTGGAGGCTCGTCGCTCTCCACTTTGATGACATCCGATTCGGCCGCTTCCTGACTGGAGCGCAAGAGCGCCTCACGACCGCCGGTGAGTAGATCAGCGAGTAGGACGATCGATCCAGCGCCGATGATTACGCCGAGCAAGGTGAGAAACGATCGCATGCGATTGCCGGCAAGCGTGTGACGAACATTGCGTAGATGGTCGCGGAAGTTCATCGGCGCATCGCCACAATGGCGTCGAGTTTTGCCGCTCGCTGCGCCGGAAAATATCCAAAGATCAATCCCACGCCGATGGAGACGGTCATGGCCGTGATGGCGGCGCCATAGGCCAACTGATTCACCCACGAATTCATGAAGTGCTGAATGATCAGTCCCGATCCAAACGCGACGATGCCGCCCAGGATCACGCCGATCATTCCGCCCGAACCCGAGAGCACCATCGCCTCGAGAATGAATTGTCGGCCGATGTCGCGCGGGCTGGCGCCGAGCGCCTTACGAATGCCAATCTCGCGCACTCGCTCCGACACGCTCACCAGCATCATGTTCATGACACCGACGCCACCCACGAGCAGCGCAATGCCGGCGAGAAACCCGACGATGGTCTGCATGATCACGAAAATGTTGGCCCACTTTTTCATCATCTTGGCGAAGTCGAGAAATTCGAAGTCGTCGACGCCGTGGTGACGATCGGTGAGCAGTTGATTGGCGATGCGAACCACAATTTCGTTCGACGCCGTTCCGTCAGTCTTGAGGATGATGGTGGCGCGCCGCGTGGCGTTAGCGTCCACGTCGAGCATGGCGCCGAGCGGAACCACGACCAGATCTTTGGGATCGATGCCGAAGTTCATGTTGTTGCGCTCTTCGGACACCAATTGTCCAACCACCTGACAGCGCACGCCGCCGATGGTGAGCCACTTGCCCAGACTTTCGCCGTCCCACAATTTGTCAGACAGCGAATGGCCAATCAGACAAACGCGAGCACGCCGGCGATCTTCTTCATCGGTGAAAAGTCGTCCCCGCTCGAGCGGAATTCCGTAAATGCCGGTAAAGGCTGCATCGGCGGCAACTAAGTCAGCTCGCGCTTGCGCCGTTTCGGTGAACACGTCCTTGCGCCGCATGCGCGCAAAAATCATGTGTCCCGAAAGGTGAGGAATCTCGCCTAGACGATCTAGATCTTCGCGGGTGAGGCCGCGCGTGTAACTGTTGGCCTTGCGCTCGCCTTTGATCATCTCCGACGGGAACAGCGCGATCCAGCGCGCTCCGCCGAGCTCTTCCACCTTGCGACTCAAAGTGGCGAGACCACTTCCTGCCAGCGAAGACATGAACACGATCGACAGCGCGCCGATGGTGATCGAAAGCATAGTGAGCGATGAGCGGAACTTGTTCGCTCGCAGCACCTTGCTGGCAATCCGTAGGTACTCACGCCACATGTTCGCGACGCTACAGCTTGTATTCGTTTTGCGCGGCGTTGGGCTTGATGAGCACGCGATCGCCCTCGGCGATTCCGGCGCTGATCTCGATCTCGCGATCGTTGCGCGCGCCTACTTGGACTTCGATCTTCTCGGTGTGCTGACTGCCTTTGCCGCTTTCGACGATGCGTGTGACGTAGGACTTGCCGCCGTCTTTGACCACCGCTTCGATGGGCAGCGCCAATACGCTCTGCTTCTTGTCCACGTGCACACGAACGTCGGTGGTCATGCCCGGCTTGATCAACCCATCGGACTTGATGAGCGTTGCCTCGACGGGAAATACATCCACGTCTTTGCCCTTTGGCAAAATCGACGCCGGCGCAACTTTGGTCACCGTGGCTTCGTAGGTTTTTCCTGGCAGCGCATCGAGGGTCAGCGTCACCTTTTGTCCCATCGCAACCTTGGCGATGTCGATCTGGTTGAGATCGGCCTTCACCACCAGCGTAGAAAGATCCGCTACGGTCAAAAGGGCTTTGCCTTCGAAGGTGGCCTGCACACCAGGAGTCACCACTTCGCCGGGCTGAATTCCGCGCTCGATCACCGTTCCATTCATGGGCGAAGTAATCTGCGTGTAGCGCAGCCGATCTTGTGCCGCGCCCAGCGCAACGTCCGCGGTGCGCACCGCCACCTGTTTGGATTTGAGGTCATTGATGGCGAAATCGACATCGGCTTGCGAAACACCACGCGCTTCGAGTCCACGTTTGCGACGATCCAGACTCAGTTGCGCGAACTCGAGCGCATTTTTCGCCTGCGCCACATCGGCGTCGCATTTAGCGACGTCCCGTCGGTAATCGGTCGGATCGAGCTTGATGAGTAGCTCTCCTTCTTTCACCCGCGCTCCGGCATCGACCAGCACCTGCAGCGCCTGTCCAGGGACTTTCGATTTGATCTCTACCTTCTCGCGCGGCTGTACCTTACCGGTCTCGATCACGTCGATGGCGAGCTCGCCGCGTTTGACGCTGACCACCAACGAGGAATCGATCTCTTTGGTGCCGCCCGCTCCGCGGCGCGCCAATCCACCAGCGGTCACCACCAACACCGCCACACCCACCAGCCACGGCCATCGTTTCTTTTTCACGATTCTGCTCCTACAGTTTTTCCCAGCGCCGCTTCCAGCTCCAGCCATGCGAGCTTGAGTTGCGCGGTTACATCGGCCAGGTTGAGCTCGGCGTTGGCCAAGTCGACCTGCGCATCGAGAAATTCTATCACCAGTGCGTCGCCATTTTTGTAACGCGCTTCAAGAATCTTCAGATTGTCGTTGGCCACTTCGCGCGCTTGTAAAAGCGGCGTGCGCTGATCGAACAGTTGAATCAGATGCGCGTGCGCCACTCGCACGTTCGCGTCGACGACCTTGCCCACTCGTCGTTGCTCTTCGTGAAGTCGTGCTTCCTCATATTTCGCGTCGCGCGTATTGGTGTAGGTGTTGAGCGTGTCGAAGAAGTTCATCGACAGCGTCGCGCCGAGCGTGATGTTCATCGCCAAGTTGGTAAACGGATTGGCCGAGGTGTTGACCGCGTATGCACCTTCGCCTGGAATGAAGGGGTTATTGCCATATTGAAGAACGCCAAATGCCGACAGCTGCGGAAAATAGTTGGAGCGCGCCATGCGAGTGGCAAAGCGTTGTGCTTCGGACTGCAGACGGGCGATGGCGATCTCAGGACGACCACTCTTGGCATCGGCCAACAGCTCAGCGACGGGCCGCGGCATACCTTCCACCACTTCTGCGGTCTCGGTCAGCTCGACGTCCTCGGAAATTTCCAGCGCCACGGCCAGCTGCGCCGCCGCTTGGCGATATTGTCCGTCGAGATCGGCAAGTGTCGCTTCTTGCTGAAGTCGGCGAACCGTGGCGCGATTTTGATCGATTGGCGGCGCCAGCCCCGCCTTGACGCGGCTGGCGGTCACCACTTCGGCCTCGCGCATTCTCGAAAGTGCCCGCTGTTGTACATCGCGCAAAAGCGAAACGCGACGCACCGACCAATAGGCGCGCGCGACCGAAATCGCGGTGTCCTTTCGCGACTGACGCAAACTGGCCGTGGCCGCACGTTCGAGCCGCTGCTTGAGCGACACGTTCGACTCCACGCGTAAACCGGAAAAGACCGGTACCGTCGCATTGGCCGAAAGATTGAACAGTCCCAATCCCGCCGACGGTTCCGAGTCGGGATAGAGCACGGTTCCCCCCGCCATGGTGCAGCTGGTCAGCGCGACGTCCGACAGCGAGCAACCAATCGGCGCAGGACGTGGTCCGCCGATGTTGGTCTTGTTCCACTGCTCTTGCAGTTGGCCATCGACTTTGAGTGACACACGATCGAGCTGCGATAGAAGGACCGCCAGCTTGCTGCGATCTTGCGCGATGCGCGCTTCGGCCACCATCGGATCGACCCGCATTCCCAGCGCGACCGCTTCGCCGAGTGACAGATCTCGCGCGTTTGCAATACGAGCGCCGGCGAGAAATGCGACGCCAACTACCAGCGCGACGCCTATCAACTTGGAAAGCATCATGCGACTCCCGATCGCACCGGCACGCGCGCTTCATCGCGAACAATCTCACCGTCGAGGAAATGCACCACGCGCTCGGCGTATTCGGCGATGGCCGGATCGTGCGTGACCACCACCACCGTCATTCCCTGGCGGTGAAGCTCGCAGAAAAGCTCCATCACTTGACGCGTCGTCGCCGAGTCGAGCGCTCCGGTCGGCTCATCGGCCAGCAGCATTAGCGGCTCGTTGACGATGGCGCGTGCGATCGACACCCGCTGCTGCTGACCGCCCGAGAGTTGATTGGGCATGTGATCGATTCGCTCAGAAAGACCGACGCGCTCGAGCGCTGCCAGCGCCTTGCGTGCGCGCTCGTCGGGCCGGACGCCAGCGTAGACCATCGGCAGCGCCACATTTTCGAGCGCCGAATCACGCGCGAGAAGATTGAAGGACTGAAATACAAATCCGAGTTTGCGATTCCGCAGCGCACTCAGTGCGTACTCATCGAGATTTTCAACCGGCTCTCCATCGAGGAAATATCGTCCCGCGGTCGGCCGATCGAGCGTTCCCAAAATGTTGAGCAGGGTCGACTTGCCCGAGCCCGACGCGCCCATGATCGCCACCATCTCGCCGCGCCGAAGCGTGAACGAAACCTCGCGCAGCGCCTTCACCTCGACCTCGCCCATACGATAGGTCTTGCAGACGGCTTCGAGCTGGACGATCGGCTTTTCCACGGCGTTGACACAGCGCTCCTCGGGAGGGCATTCCCGCGCGCTCGAGACTGCAAGCGCCACACCATCAATAGATCTTATTATTTCAAATAGTTACGATTTCGGCACAGGCTTCTTGGCTAGCCAGTTTGTGCTATGTTTGAACACTCTTAGCGAGGTGAGTATGAACGCGATTCCTAGGCTTTCCGGTCGCACGTTGCGATTTGTTTCGGGGCTCATCAAATCGGCCGCGCCGCTGCGCCGCGCGCTCAGCCAAATGGTGGTCGATCGCCGGCTCGAACAGATCGATTTTGTCGCGGAAGGAAATCCGGCGCCGTTCTACATGCCGCCGACCTACCGGAAAGAAAAATGAGCTTTCGCTTTTATTGCGTCGCCGATTTCAACGAGGCCTATCGCACGGGACGCCTCACGCCTTCCGACGTGGCGGAGCGTGCACTCGCCGCCGTGGACAAGCTCGATCGACGCGAACCGCCGATGCGCCTGTTCATCGCGCTCGATGCCGACGACGTGCGCGCGCAGGCGAAAGAGTCGACCACGCGCTTTCGGGAAGGACGATCGATCGGTCCATTCGATGGCGTACCCATTGCGATCAAAGACGAATACGACGTGCAAGGGTACGGCACCACCTGTGGCACGTCCTTCCTCGGCAAAACGCCGGCGACCAAAGATGCATTGGCGGTGGCGCGACTGCGCGCGGCGGGCGCGATCATCTTCGGCAAGACCAACATGTATGAGCTCGGCATGGCGGCAAGCGGCGTCAATCCGCATCACGGGGCGGCGCGCAATCCGTACGATCCCAAACGCGACACCGGTGGTTCGTCGTCAGGTTCGGCCGCGGTGGTCGCGGCCGGCCTCACGCCCATCGCGCTCGGAAACGATGGCGGCGGATCGATTCGAATTCCTGGATCGCTATGCGGCGTACCCGGTCTCAAGGGCACCTTCGGTCGCGTGCCCACCGAGGGAATCGCGCTGCTCTGCTGGTCGCTCGAGCACGCCGGGCCGCTGGCATCGAACGTCGAAGATCTGGCGCTAGCGTTCGGCCTTATTACCGACGAGAAGATCGATCTCCCGCCGATGTTCGGACGCGCGCGTGCGCCACGCATCGGCATCTGCGACAGCTGGTGGGAACCGGCCAGCGTTCAAGTTTCAGCGGTGGTGAGGGCCGCGATCGATCGCCTGCGTGCGGGCGGCGCCCAGATCGAATCGATCGAGCTGCCGCACGTGGATCTCTCGACGGCCGTCGGCTTCGCCACATTTTGCGCGGAAGGTGCGACCGCGACCGAGGCGCATCTGCGCGCCGATCAACCCATGAGCTTACCGGTGCGACTGTCACTCGACATGGCACGCGGCCTTTCGGCGGTGAGCTACGTGAAGGCGCAACGGGCGCGCGCGCTCATCGCCCGCGACTTCGATGAAGCGCTCGCTTCGGTCGATGTGATCATCAGTCCCAGCACCTGCATCACCGCACCGATCTACAATGAGGACGCGTTCGCCGAAGGAGAAGTGAACGAAGCACGTCTGCGCGAGCTTTCGCATTTCACTTTTCCACTCAACCTAACCGGTCTTCCGGCGATGCAAGTGCCGTGCGGCTACGACGCCGACGGAATGCCAGTGGGAATGCAGATCGTCGGGAGGCATGGTGCCGATCTGACCACGCTCTCGGTCGCGCGCGAAGTAGAGCGAACGACGACGCCTGCACGCCCGCAAATTTGGACCGACCTACTCGCTTAGAAATCTCGCTGAACAGGATCGGATTTGTCGTGGTTCAAGCGAGCAACGCGAGGCCGAACGTTCGTGTCTTCCTACGGGCATGGTTCGCTCCGCTCACCGCTTCGCGCCCTTCGGTCGCAGGGTGGGACCCTCGAGGGCTGTGCCGAGAGGGTGAGCGGAGCACCGCGTCTCAGNNGCGAACCGGCACGCCCGTGTAGATCAATGAACGAAGTTTTGGTGCGCCTTGGGGCTGTCGCCGTGCGCAAGCTTGTGCGCGTGGCCGATCATTTCCGATAGATATGTAGCAAGCGCGCAAAATTCTACGGGATTCTTCTCGGTGGCAAAATGGATGGCGCGATGAATCAGGGTCCGCGCCAGCGTCCATTTGAGCCCGTCACCGAGATCGTGAAAATCACGCGCGAGGGTGGTGATCATTTCTTGCAGCCGCTTGTCGAGCTCGTCTTCTCGGGACATGTTGTCTGCATAGCACATTCTTGCTAGCGTGCGCGCTCGTCGAAGGAGGGAACGAATGACCTTGCGAAAGCTCACCATGCTCTCGGGAATCTGTCTCTGCAGTTGGCTCATCACCAACGGATCTGCGCTCGCCAANNGGCGAGGCCAGGATCGCGGAATGACCGCCGAAGAGGCGATTGACGACGCTGAACAGGCGCTCGATGCCGGTCGCATCGGCGACGCCTCCGACGAGGCCGAGAAGCTGCAGAAGACCCACGGTCTCGGCAAAGATCTACAGCACCGAGTCGATCTGATCGTGGCGCGCTGCAACTTGATGCTGGGCGAATATGGAAAATCCGAGACTCAGTTTGCCAAGCTCCATAAGCTGAGTCCCGACGACGCTCGGTTGTCCGAGTGGTACGCGCGCGCGCTCGAAGGCGCGGGCAAGACCGAGCCCGCCTTTCAACTTTTGTCTGAGCTCGCCGAAAAAGATGCGCTGGCCGATGGCGACAGTTACTGGACGCTGGCGCAGATCGAACGCACCAAAGGAAAAAAAGAAGAAGCGCTGAAGCATGCCGAGACGGCGCTCAAAAAGCCGATCTTGATGCAGTCCGACGAGCTCGACAAAGCGATTCACAAGTTCATCGCTGAGCTCTCTTCGAAGCAGAAATAGCTCGGTGTCCAAAGCGCACGCGCCGCCAGCCTCACGAACGAGCAAGAAGCTCGCGGCGGCGATCGATCGACTTGGATTGGCTGATAAGATTCGCAGCCAGCGCGCCATCGACATCGGCGCCTCGACCGGGGGCTTCGCCGAACAGCTTCTGAAATGCGGCGCCAAGCGAGTGACCGCCATCGACGTCGGACACGATCAATTTCATCCATCGCTGCGAGGCGATCCGCGCGTCGAGAACCTCGAGCGCACCCATTTCAAAACCCTGGCGCTCGAGATCGCCCCCGGACCTTTCGACTTTTTCACCGTCGATGTGAGCTTCATGGCCGCACGCACCATGCTGCGCGGTCTCGCCTTTCGTCTTCGTCCCGGGGCCGAAGGGATTGTGCTGATCAAGCCACAGTTCGAGCTGCCCCGCGATCAGGTGAAGGACGTCAAGGTCACCGATCCCAATTTGCGACGGAGCGCGGTCGAGCTGGTGCGCGACAAGGCCACGTCGCTGGGATTCGAAATCTTAGAGGCATTCGACGCGGCGGTGGCGGGCGAAATTGGAACAGTAGAGATCCTGGCGCACCTTCGCTTCAAAGGTCGCAGCGATCGATTGCCCGCGCTCGATGAGAAACGCGTCTCAGCGCCGCCGCCGACAAAATCGCCATCCGAAGTTCCGCTCTCGGAAAAATATTTCGCTATCGCCGCGCCCGGTCTCGGCGAAGCGGTCACGCGCGAAGTGACCAAGCTCGAAGGGGTTCGCGACGTCGAGGCGGTTCCCGGTGGCGTGACATTTTCCGGCGCCACCGAGGTCTTATATCGAGCCAACCTCGAATTGCGGGTGGCCAGCCGCGTCCTCGTTCGCATCGGCGAAATCGAGACGCGCGAGTTCCCCAAGCTGCGGCGCATGGCCGCCAAACTACCCTGGGAATATTACGTCGGCGCCGACATGCCCGTCGAAGTGAGCGCGTCTGCGTCGAGCTGCCGCCTCTATCACACCGGCGCGCTGGCCGAGAATCTATCCGCTGCCATCGACGATCGGCTGGGTCGGAAAGCACTCCCGCCCGAGCCGGAAGATTCGACCCGACCGACGCTCAAAGTTTTGCTGCGCGGCGAGCGCGACAAGTTCACCGTCAGCGTCGACAGCTCTGGCGAGCTCCTGCACAAGCGCGGCTGGCGCACCGAGCTGGTGCAGGCGCCGATGCGCGAAACGCTGGCGGCCGCGCTGCTCACACTGAGCGAGTGGGATCCAGCGACGACATTGGTAGATCCAATGTGTGGCTCGGGCACGGTGCCGATCGAAGCTTGCTCGCTATCGATGCGGGTGGCGCCAGGAATCGCGCGATCCTTCGCCTTCGAAAAGTGGCCGCGCTTCGATTCGGCCAAGTGGTCCGCGATTCGCGCACGATCGGACGGCGAACGAAAGCAGGCGCCGGCCGGGTTGATCTTGGGCGCGGACGGATCGGCGCGCGCGATCACGGTGGCGAAGAACAACGCCGAGCGGGCCGGGCTCTCCTCACATCTTCAGTTCGTGCATCGCTCACTGCGCGATCTCGCGCCGCCCACCGAGACCGGGCTCCTCATCGCCAACCCACCCTACGGCGAGCGGCTCGGCAGCGGCGAAGGAGTGAAGCTGATCTATCGCGAGCTCGGATCACTGCTCAAAGGACGCTTCGAACGCTTTCGCGCGGCCATCTTGGTGCCCGAGAAACAGATCCGGCTGGCCACTCCACTTGGTCATACAAGTAACCGTTTTAAATTACAAAATGGCGGAATCCGTTTACAGCTTTGGTGCCTTCCGCCTTTTCGCGCGTGATGCTATGAATAGCCCGCGATGCGAACGTGGGCGGAACCGCTCTTTCTATTTTTTCTGCTGGGCGGCTGCAGCTTCAATGCCGCGGCGATCTCGCTCGATGATCAAGTGGGACAAGGCGATGTTGCCGCCGATCTGAGCGGCGCGTTGGTGGACGCGGGTGCCAAAGAGCTTCACGCCGATCTCGCATCGGGCGATCTCGCCACTGCCGATCTCGCATTCAAGTGTCCCGAGAGTTGCGTGCTCGGTTGCGCCAACCAAGCTTGTATTCAACTGGTGCCGAGCGCTCCACTGTCGACCGGCGACCTCGACGGAACCATCTCGCCGACCTTCACCGTGCTGCAAAATGTCTACCTCAACACCGATACCGGCAGCGTCTCGCCGCCGGTCAATCCCGCACCAGGATTCGCGATCAAGAGTGCCAATGGACGTTCGGTCGGTCTATTTACTTTTCAGAGCCTCACCGTTCCGCTGGGAGTGAATCTCCGCGCCGTCGGATCGAGACCGCTCGCGATCGCGGTGGCGACCGACCTCGTCGTGCAGGGAGTCATCGATCTTCGCTCCTTTGACGTGAGCGGCAACTTCTGCAGCGGATCCAACGGCGGCGTGGGCGGGAGCTCAGGCGGCATCTCCGACGACGGACAAGGATCTGGCGCCGGTAGGCTGGGTGGGACCGGCAGCACCAGCGCCGGAGGAGGCGGCGGCGCTGG
>PLXG01000076.1 GCA_003153195.1 Myxococcales bacterium | reverse complement strand
TTGTTGAGTTTATCTTTGTAGGCGATGCGCCATCGCTTCCGTTTTCCATCGCCCGGCTCCTCCGCGAGCGGGATGCCGGCGTCTTGCAATCCGTCGAAGTCGCGTCGAATCGTCCGCACATTCGTTCCGTGGCGCTCGGCCAACTCGTAAAGGTCGGCGCCACCGACGCGATCGAGCTCGCGAATGATCATGAACGTACGAATCAGTTGGATGTTCCGTCCACGATCCTTCGCCACTATGACCTCCGATGTCACCGTACCACATGGCTCGAACGAAAGGTCTTAGCAATCCGAAACGCGTTTCATTCGCCAGTCCGAATCGCATCTAGGAAGTCCCTGTACTCACGCGGAAACAGGTGTTCGCGCGCCGCGGTGCGGATGATCTCAAGGTAGTCGGGATGGGGAGCGACGAAGGGCTGCTTTTTTTGGACGAAGTACGTGAGGACGTTCGCTATCGGATCGCCATCCTTATGCACTTGGACCTGCATTCGCCCGTAGAGTGTCGGGTAGCCCTCGTATCGGTCGAGGCTGCACAAGTCCGCATCGGAGATCTGATAAAGCAGTCCCCAGACCTCATGCCCCGGATTCGGAACAATATCCGCGACACCGCCCTTCCAGTCGCCTGATCGTCGGGTGAAGTCGAGGCGATGGCCTACGAGAACGGCGCGCCCAATCCGCTTTGAATCCGCACACCGTTTCGCCATCTGCGCCGCGTGTAGATTGGATCCGTATGCGAAGTAGAGATGCATTTCTCGACGATACACGTGGCTGAGCCAGCTACGGAAGAGAAAGGTGCCACCGTAGGCAGTGCCATTTCTCAGAGGCCGCAGCGGTGGCGCTCGGAAGATGCGATGAGGGGAGGCACGTGGCTGGCGACGAAGAGGATCAGATTGGTTGAACTTCCCGTCTGAGCCGATCCGGGACGACGCCGAAGGCGGCGTCTGTCAGCAGGCCGTCTCATCGCTGAAAACGAAGAGGCTCGCGACGTTTGGGTGGCTGACGGCGGCGCGATGCGCCGCTCGGAACAAGCGACGTCGGACGAACTGGTAGGCTGGCGACGAAGGGGAATCACCCAACTTTCACAATCTCGATGTGCGCCGCTCAGCTGCGCCTTTCGAAGATGCGATGTCTGACAAACGGGGTGGCTGCCCTCGCGTAACGTCCCAGAAGCTTTCGTGACTTCAGGATGGAGTTCGCGAACGCTTGCTTCGGGGGCGATGAACGCGCCGGCCACCATCCGGGGACGACGAGCTGCTAGTGGGTGCGCCGGACGCTTCCCCTGACAGCATACGGGCGGCAATCGTTGTGATTCGATCGGGGAATGCAGTTCGCCACCGCTTTCGGCGCCCGCTATTTTCTTCGACGAGGGGGAGGCCCGCCGCTTGGAGCGCTTCGAGGTCGCGGCGAATCGTGCGAATTGAGGTTCCATGAAGCTCCGCGAGCTCGTAGAGGTCTACGCCGTCGCGCCGATCGAGATCGCGAATGATCTTGAGAATGCGAACCAGCTGACCGTTTCGGTTGTTTCCACCCACAGCTCCCAGACTCGCAGATACGTCTGACAGGCGAGGTCAGCGCAAGACGGACGTGTCCCACTTGACGCCCGAGCCAGAGTGGACCTCAGATGTCACAGGACGAGCGTAGATTTGTCTATATCGGATGCGAACCCGCACGAGATAAGGTGGCGCCCATGGAACAACTGCACGAAGACACGCTCCGCAACCTCGCCAGCAGGCTCAAGCTATCGCGACCGCTTGCATTTTTAGATCTGGAAACGACCGGGCTGTCGCCCGAGACCGATCGCATCGTCGAGATCGCAGTCGTCACCGTGCACCCAGACTCGCGTGTGACGCATTTGAAGCGCCTTTTGAACCCGGAAATGCCGATTCCAGAGGCAGCTTCGGCGGTCCACGGCATTATCGACGCCGACGTTCAGAATGAGCCAACGTTCCGGCAGCTTGCGCTCGGAATAGCCGATTCGCTCGCGGGGTGCGACATCGCCGGCTTCAACATCGCCCGATTCGACCTCAAGCTGCTCGCGGCGGAATTCATGCGGGCGCAGGTCGACTTTTCACTCACGAACGCTCGAGTGGTTGATGCAATGAGCATCTTTCATCGCAACGAGCGACGCGATCTCGGCGCGGCCGTTCGTTTCTACCGCAATCGCGAGCATCAGGGGCATCGCGCAAGCGAAGACGTGTTCGCGACGATCGAAGTACTTGCCGCACAACTTGATCGCTACCCGACGCTCCCGAACGACATCGATCGCCTCGCCGAATACTGCCAAGACAAGCAACCCGATTGGCTCACTGCGGATGGCAAGATCGCCTGGCGCGACGGAGCGGCGCGCATCACCTTCGGCAAGCACGCGGGCAAGTCGCTTCAGACGATGAAAAAAGAGGAACCCAACTATCTAAACTGGATGCTTGAACGCGATTTTCCGACGGACGTGAAGCGCGTCGTGTCAAGCGCGTTGAGCGGCGAGTTTCCACAGGGCGTGTGATGGTCGCCAAGGACAAACTCGTGCGCACCGCGATCGTTTACGATTTCGACGGCACGCTCGCGCACGGCAATATTCAGGAGCACAGCTTCATCCCCGAGATTGGGCTGGAGCCGAAACAGTTTTGGGACGAAGTCAGGGCCGCCGCACAGCAGCACGACGGCGACGAGATCCTCATCTACATGTGGCGGATGCTCGCGCACGCCGCAAAACACCAGCGCGCGATCACCGAAAATTTCTTGCGCGCGCATGGGCAATCAACGCCGCTTTTCGAAGGGCTCACTGATTGGTTCGCGCGTATCAATGCGTACGCGGTCGAGCGCGGGCTCGAGCTCGATCACTACGTGGTGTCGTCGGGCCTCTACGAGATGATCAGCGGATGCTCTATTTTCGCCCATTTCAAAAAGGTCTTCGCGTCGCGATTCCTGTACGACGACACCGGCTGCGCGGTTTGGCCTGCGGTCGCGATCAACTACACAACCAAGACGCAGTTCCTATTTCGCATCAACAAAGGTATCGACACTACCTGGGACAACGGACGAATCAATCGTTGGCAGCAGCTCGATGAGCGGCCCGTTCCGTTTAGTCGGATGATTTTCATCGGCGACGGCGAGACCGACATCCCGTCGATGAAGATGGTCCGCCAGATGGAGGGTCATTCGATCGCCGTTTTCGATCCCGACAAAGCGCGATCGAAGAAGTCACAAGAAAACATCTACCAGCTGATCGCCGAAGATCGAGTGCACTTTGTCGCGCCCGCCGATTATCGCGACGGCAGCCAACTCGACAGTACGGTGAAGGGAATCCTTGGCCGACTCGCCCGCGAATGTGGCTATCGCGACGCAGAGCCATGAGAATAATTCAGNNGGAGGGGCGGATCGTAAAAGGTGCCGTGGTGACGAGGACGCGATTTCCTGAAGGCGCGCGCGTCACACTCATTCAGCACGATGACCGGCCGGCCGTGCGACTGACACCCGATGAAGAAGCCGGGATCTTGCGCGGCATTCATGAGATTGCCAAGGGCCGTGGGATTCCGGTCGCGAAGATTCGGGCGAAGCTCCGCAAGCGGTGATGAACTACCGAATCGTTGTCGCTCCTAGCGCGGCGCTGCAGATCGATAGTGCATTGCTCTGGTGGGAACAGAATCGCGCAGCCATCGGTTTGCTTAAGCTTGAGATTGAGACTGCCTTCCGCCTAATCGAGAACGTGCCGCTCGCGGGCCGAGCGGTGAAGAGTCGGTTATTCGGAAACGTGCGCAAGCTGCTCCTCCGCAAGACGGGCTATAACGTCTACTACCAGCTCATCGAGGCCAAGCGGCAGGTGAACATTGTCCACTTTCGTCACGCCCGCCGTCGGCCTTTGTAACCGGGGTTTGTTGCGGGCGCTAGCGAACCGCAGAGCTGACTGCGGTGTCCAGGCTTACCGCCGCCACTTGTCTCGGTAGCTCGGTGGATCCGGGATCGGCGTCTCGGGCTCCTTCGTCTTTATCGCCACGAAGGTGCTTTCGTCGCCGTCCTTGATCTTGATCGTGCCTCTGAGACGGCCGTCCCGTCCAAGGCTCACTCTCCCCGTGCCACTCATCTGATCGTACTCCCAGGCTCCCTGCCAACTGAACGAGGCCCCCGTCTTCGTTGTGGTGGTGGCTCCTCTCAGAATCGNNGAACCTTACGCGTATGAAGCGTCTGCTCTAACCAATTGAGCTAAGGAGCCGTGAGGGCAATGTCCGTATCATTGCTGTAGATCGGTGTCAACGACAGGTCGCACGCAGTCGCGCGCCAGCCCCCACCTTTACGTCGGATAAGATCCTGTAATGACATGTGAATCGGCCGAGTCTTGGGAGCGAGGCGGGAGCGCGTTCCCGGGTGATGCTCGACTGGCGTGATACAATTCACCGTCGGCAGGAGGCTGCCAACATCGATCAAAAATGAGGCGAGGGCACATGAAAAAAAAGACCCGAACAGCGGCTGCGATTTTACTGATGGCTTTCGGCTGTAACCCCCCACAGCGCGCGACGGGCAGCGACAATTCGCAAAACGACAATTCAAAGAGCGATGGCACCGGTACCGCCACGGCCACCGCGACCGACAGCTCGACTGGAACCGCCACCGATACTGGGACCGACACCGGCATCGACAACTCGGGCAACACTTGCGGCACCAATCTCGATCAGGCGAATTGCAGCTGCAACGTGGGCGGCGCGACGCGCGCCTGCTTCACCGGCGCCGCGGCCGATCGAACCAAGAGCGGCTGTCACGACGGCACTCAGACCTGTGTCTTCTCCGGCGAGTTTGCCAGCTGGAGCGACTGCACTGGTGATCAGCCGACCTGTGCGCCCAGCTTCGGCACCGGATTCGACGACGACGTGAACGGGATCGATGTGACCGCTACCGCCGTCTACTGGGTGGGAAACTTCACCCACTATAATGGTATGAGCACGGTGCGCGTCGCCGAGACCGACCTGCAAGGGACGCTCTCCTCGACGTTCTTGCCCGGCACCGGCTTCGACATTTCGCCGAGCGGTGTCGCCGCGGTCAAGGACGGCGGCATCGTCCTTTTCGATTCGTCGTCGGCGATGCGCTATCAAGGACTCGCCAACGCGGGTCCCACGCTGAAGCTGCGCAGCGACGCCACCGTCGACACCAACTGGAGCCCACCTGAACCTATGGCCGCGTCGGGCTCCAATCAGACCTTGGTCGCGAGGGCGCTCGACAACATGGTGGCGGTGTTGACTTGGCAGACACTGCGCATTCTCGACCTCAACGGGACGGTGCTGTTTACCGCCAACGGCGACGTCAACATGCACAGTCTCTTGGTGCTGGGCAAGAAGCTCGGGCTGTCCCAGCGCTACAACTCGCAATACAACGGCATTCTGACTCCGCACGGATTCAAGGTGCTCGACTTTTCCGGCACACCGGGTAGCTCTGGGTTCGGGGCGGTCGACACCACCTACCTGTCGAACGCCGGAACCGGATCCAATTCGTCGTGCGGCCTCGCGGCGGCGGACGCGACCGGAACGCAGATCGTCATCGGCACCACCACGCAGTGGGACGGCTCGGCGTACGCCTGGAACGGTGGCGCCGCAACCAATGGCCACATGTACAACATCAAAGTTGCCGGCACGGCCATCCCCGGTTGGAACACCAACATCTCTCTTCAGGGCAACGGCGACAGCGCTCCGTGCGGCATCGACTCGCAAGGGCGCGTCTATCTGACCGGCGATGTGCAGTCGGTGAACGGCGTCGCCACCGCCAACCTCAATCGGCTCTATCGCCTCACTGCGACTGGAGCGCTCGACAAAGAGTTCACCGGCTTCAACAACAACGTCAACGGCTGTCACCTATTCGGCGACGATCAGATCTTGACCTTCGGCAAGTTCACTTCCTACAACAACGTGGCGGTCGGACGCACGGTCACCGTTCACGCCGACGGCACCAGCTACTGATCTTCGGCTACTTCTTCAATCCTCTAATATACGCAATCAGTCCGTCGATTTGATCGGGTCTGAGCTTGTCTTTGTACGGCTCCATCTCCTGTGCGACGCCGGCCTGCGTTCGTTTTACGCCGCCGCTGATCGCCGCTTTGATCTGAGCGTCGCTGTTCGCCTTTTGCCAGTCGGGGATGGTCATGTCGTGGATGGCCATTTTCTTCGCCTGCTCGGTCTGCGCTTTGCCGTCGGCACCGTGGCAGGAGCCACATTTGCCGCGCCACAGTCGATCGATTTGTGGGTTCGGTGCGTCGGCGAACGCCAGCTGCGGTAAGAGCACCAGGGCCATCATGAGAGTACGCATGCCATGGGATTCCACCGATCGATGCGTCGCACACCACCGCGATGACGCTCGCCGACTGCCATCTTTGTCATTCGGCGACGGTGGAAGCGACCGGTGAGCTGATCGTCGGCGTCACCAGTTGGCGTGGGCTCGGGATCACTGCCTATGGCGGCGCGCCGGTGACGCCGAGATTTGCCACTCGTCAGGGCGACGTCGCCGGTGGCGGTCGCGTGTTTTGGCGGCGATCCTTCGATACCGAAGTCGGACTTTCGTTCATCGAAGTGCTCGACTGTGGGCTGGTCGCTCGTCAAGACATCGGCGCCGATGCCCGGGTGCGCCCGACGCGAACGCTCCACATCCGTCGGGCTGGGAAACGCGGCACGGTCGCGGGGAGATCGCGCGCAGCAGCATGTGCCTCGCCTGTCACCAGTGATGAGGCGGCACGTCGAGATGAGTGTGGCGTCGAACGATCAGGCGTGTGCGGGTGCGTCGGGGCGAACCACCATCACCGAGTGATCGGAGTGATTCACGACTTTGGCGGCGGTGGTCCCAAGAATGCGATCGAGTGTTCCGTAGCCATGCGATCCGATCACAATCAAGTCGGCCGCTTCGGAATGGGCTGCGTCGAGGATGGTGCGCCACGGCGTTCCTAGCTCGATGCGAACTTTGTCGAAGAGCTCTGGCGGTACGTTCTTCACCTGCTCGTTGAGGCTCTTGCGGGCGATGTCGAGGAGCATGGTGGCGACCGAGGTCGGCGCCGCGGAGAGCGCTTCCGGGGGCAGCTCAACGGGCACGCTCACCCCACGAAAAAGTACGACCTTGGCGCCGAACGAGCGCGCTAGCTGGAGCGCGATTTCGAGCACGCGCGCTTCGCGGGTAGAGCCGTCCATACCAACTAAAATTTTCTTCATGATGACGATCCTTTCGCAGCTTGCGGGCGAATTGCGTGCGCACTCAGCGCGACCGTGGTGAAGCGGGCGACGATGGCGGTGATGTTGTCGAGGCCGCCCAGCTCATTGGCCTGCGCCAGAAGATTCTCGCACACGATCTGTGGATTTTGTTCGCCGGCGAGGACCGCGGCGATCTGTTCGTCTTTGACCATTCCAGTGAGGCCATCGGAACAGAACAGCACTACATCGCCGGGCATGAGCGACACCTTGTGTACTTCGACTTTGATTCCGGGTTCGGCGCCACCAACGGCGTTGGTGATCACGCTACGCAGCGGATTGTGGGCCGCTTCCTCGGGTGTGAGCATGCCGCCGCGCACCATCTCTTCGACCAGGGTATGATCGCGAGTGAGCTGACGCAAGACTCCGTCGCGAAAAAGATAGGCGCGACTGTCTCCAACGTGCACCACGTAGAGCGCGTCGTGAGTGGAATATCCCATGGTGACGGTGGTGCCCATTCCTTTGAACTCGGGATGTCGCGCCGACTCTTCGAAGACGCGGGTGTCGGCGGTGCGCAGCGCCTCTTGGAATTCGGAGAGAATGCTCTCGCCGCTCAGACGAAAAAACCACTTCAAGGTGTTGAGCAGAAACTCCTCGATGGCCACCACTGCGAGCGCGCTGGCCTGTTCGCCTGCGCTGTGGCCGCCCATCCCGTCGGCCACCATAAATAGATGCCCGTGCCGCTCGCCGAACAGCGTCTGCGCTTGCGGCACGCTCGAATATTCGAGCTGAATGGCGCGACTGATTCGCGCTACGACGAATTGGTCTTCGTTCGTTTTTCTCACTTTGCCGCAATCGGTGGAGCCGAAGCTGTGTACGCTGAGGTCGAGCTCGCGAATCGCGCCCACCGCGTCGGCGAGCGTGAGGTCGGAATCACTGGGGGGATACATGGTCATTGAACCCTCGGTCGATCAGGTTTGTGGCGGCGACTGAAAGCCGTTCTTGGTGTGCGCACCGTCGCAGAACGGCTTGGTGAGCGAGGTCCCGCATCGGCAGAGCGCGAACTTCTCTGGCTTGGCGATCGGATATTCATTGCGACAGTTCAGCACAGCTACGCCGAACGTTTCTTGCGTTTGGTTTTGGCCGCGGGTGTTCCGCGGACTTTGGTGACCGGTTTTCGCTTGGCGCTGCCGGCCGGTGGCTTGTCCGTCGCGCGCTCGGCCAACTGGGTCAAGATCTTGGCCCAGGTTTCTGGGCGGACGGCCTTTCGGGGAAGCAGTCGCCCCATGGGCGCGGTGCGGCCGAGAGCTCGGCGTACCCCTTTGTCGAGCGCTTCTAGATCGATGTACTGATCGCCGCGTGCGAGATGATCGGCCGCCTCGGCGGTGCTCACTTTGGCGATCTCGTTGTCGGAGAGTCGTTTTAAAATATTGTTACGGGTTACATAGTCAGTTCGCTTGTCGCTTTTCATGAAGGAATTGATTGAGCAAGTAACGTGCCCAAGACCCATCGCTAGAACTTCGAATTGGTCGTGAGAAGTTTTTCGAAGCGCTTGGCCGACGCAAAGTCCTTTTCGGTCAACCCGCCTTGGTCATGGGTAGTGAGGTGTTGCGCCTTTTCGGCCAGCTTGGCGACGGCGTTGGTGAACCGCATCGCCGCCGGAAAATCGTTGAACTCGTAAGTGGACGAGATGGCTGCGCCCTGTTTCTTCCAGCCCGGAATCTGTTTGAGTCCTTTTTTGATGTCGATCGAATTCAATTTTGCCATGGGACCCCTTTGTGCTTGAGACATTTTGCTACGTCGAGGCACATTTGAGCGCTCGCGCGACCCTCGATCATTTGAAGCCGTCGAGCCCAGGACTGTCGTCGGGAAGAATCTGCTCGAGAGGGCTAGTTCCGCCGTCCTCGCTGAGCTCACGTCGCACCTCACGCGGCTTTTTTTTGTCTGTCTTGCCTCTTGGCTTTTTGAAAGCGGGGCGCTTGGTTGAGGTCACTTTCTTTTTCATCTAAGCCTCCAGACCGGCGGAGTAGAAGCAACGATCGTACCGGCGCGAGCAGCGTGGCGCTGACGCTTGCCCAGTCTAGCCACCAGATCGCGTAAAAATGGGAAGGGGCGGAAGCCCAATGGGCCCGCCCCTTCAATTTTTGGTGGCACGGCGAGCCGGCGCACCAGATTTCATTTTTCGTCGGCGTGGCTTAACCACACCTACTGCTTCAATTTTGTGCTGCCCTCAGACCGGACCCGCTCGTATCCCAGCTACCAAACGTTCGACGTGTGTCCACAGCTTATCGTGCGCAATCATGCCTTTTCGCTCTCCTCAGTTCCCTGAAGTTGGCTCAATGACGAGTGATTTTGCGTCGGCTTGGGTTGTCCTTTCGAACATTCTGTGTTTTTTGATCGTAATGCGCGGTGCAATAAAACACAACGAAAAAAGCGAGGCGCGTGCACTTTTTTTTCCAAGCGAACTGGGGTGCCTTGCGCGAGGTTAGGGGATGGTGACGATGTGAAATTCGACGCGCCGATTGGTGGCGCGCTCGGCGGGGGTGCGATTGGGCCCAATGGGTCGAGTCTGGCCGAAGCCGTGCGCCTCAAGTCGATCCGCGCTTACACCTTTTTCTATCAGGAACCGCTTCACGCTCTCGGCGCGGCGTTCGGATAATTGTAGGTTGTGATCCGGTTTGCCGCTGGCGTCGGTGTGACCCTCGATGGACAGCCGTTTGATTCCGGTTTCGGCCGAAAGCGCGGACGCCACCGCTGAGAGAACGGGAAAGCTCTCCGCCAAGATCACGTCTTTGTCAGACGCGAAGTAGACCGGCTTCAAGATCACGATTTGTCCGTTCTTGATTTCGATCAAGCCGGGGCAGCCATTCTTCTGCGGATCGGCGCTGGGCGCGCCGGGCTTGTCGGGACAGGCGTCATCGGCGTCGACGATCGAGTCGCCGTCTCGGTCGGGGAGAGGACAGCCTGGTTTGTTCGGGTCGGGATGGAGACCGGCGGGCGTATCGACACATTGATCGGCTGAATCGAACACGCCATCGCCATCGCTGTCCCGATCGGGGCAGCCCGATTTGTCAGACATCGGATGCGGGCCGGCCGCGACCTCGGGACAGGCGTCATCTTTGTCGTAGATACCATCGCCGTCGCGATCGGTGAGCGGACAGCCGCGGCGATCGGGATCGGGATGCGGACCGCGCGCTACGTCGGGGCAGAGATCGTGCGCGTCGTCGATACCGTCCTCGTCGCGATCGGACACACGCACTGGCTCGGGCGCTGGCGCACGTTTGGGCTCGGGCCGCATGGGCGAGTAGGCGATGCGTGCGATCACCCGCGCGTCCGGCGTGCCCGGTTCCTGCAAAATTCCCAGGCCGGCGGCGAGCCCGACGTCGATGCGATGAATGATGTTGTAGTGTGCGCCGGCGAGCAGCTCGAGGCTGGTGCCGTCGTGCGTGAACGCGGCCGGTCCGGTGGCGACGGTGGCGAACACCAATTCTGGACCGACGGAGAAGCGACGCTCGAGGTCGATGTAGCCGAGCGCGGCGCCGAGTCGAAGCTCAGAGCCAACGGTGTTGCCCGAGCCGGAGGGAAGATTGCCGATGCTGGCGTTGGGGCGATATTGAAATCCCACCAGGCCGGACCAGAAAATGTGTTTGAGGGCGATCCCGGACAGCACCACTTTGGGCTCGACGCGGACCGAGTCGTCTCCCGAATGGCGATCGTTTTGTCCGACTGGAATCCACAGGTCGACGCCGGCGCTCACCGAGAACACATCCTCGAGCGGACGACCCCACGCGCGCACCATGAAGCCGACCCGCGGATCGCCGACCGAGCCGGACTTGGGACCGACCCCAGCGATGGTCGAGCCATTTTCGTAGAGGATCACCGGCAAGCTGAAGGTGGCGGCAAAGCGATCGAGAAACGACGCCGCAAAATCGACGTGCAGCGCCAGCTGATTGGCGATGGCCGCGCGCGTCTGCACCAGATTCCCTCCGCTGCTCACGCCGAATACCAGTGGGTCGTGCGAGTAGTCGAAGGTCACACCGGCGGCGTAGAAGTTGAGCGAGCGCGAATACCAAGGATGATCGACCGCGAAGGTCCACTGACCGGCCGGCGTCGGCTCGAATCGCTCGAGCGTGAAGCCGCGGTTTTGTGCCAGCGCGGCGGGCGCCAGCAGCAGCGACGCGACGAATGAAAGAAGCCCGACAGAACGCACAGAACGTTTCATGATCGCTTTCGCCGACGGATCGCCAGCCAAGCCGCCGCGCCGAGTGACAAGAGGAGAGTTCCCTGGCTCGAGACCGGCGCGACGTTACAGAAGCCGCCGCCCGAGAAACGATATTGGATGCCGGCGTCGCTGCCGCCATCGATCGCACCGTCAGGTGACGTGCTGCCGTCGGTATTGTCAGACATTCCGCCGTCCACCATGTCGGCGCAGACACCCACGGTGCTATCGGTCGAGCTGCAGCTCACGCCGGTCGCACAGCCGTTCCCGCCGGTGCCGCGGCAACCATCGATGCAGGCTCCGGCCGAGCAGACGCGTGCGCTGGTCGTCGATCCGCAGTCGCTGTCGCTCGAGCAGGCGGCGCAAGTGCTATCGGTCTGACAGTTTCCGTCGCGGCAAACGGCGGCAGATCCGCACGGTCCGCCGTTTGGTTGTCCGCACAGGTCGTCGCTCGGGCACACCCCGGCGCTGCACTGATCGTTGGCGCTACAAGCAGCGCTGTTCGACTTGGTAGGCAGACAGGTGGTGCTGGTGATGTCGCAGTAGGTACCAGCGATACAGTCAGCGTCGGTGGCACAGCCGCTTGAGCCGCAGATGCCGCTCGCGTTACACACGTTGCCACGACATTCATTGGCGCTGGCGCAGGGAGCACCGTCGGGCTCGCCGCACTCGTTGTCGCTGTAACAAACGGTAGACAAACATTGTGCCGCGCGGGTGCAGGCGCTGCCGTTCGGCTGGTCGGGTGTGCATTGACTCGAGCCGCCATCGCAATAGTCCAAGGCAGCGCAGTCGCTGTCGGTGGTGCAGCCCGATCCGCACAGACCCGACGAGCAGCCGCCGCTCCGGCAAAACAATGGACCGACGCACGATTGACCGTCGGGCTTGCCGCACTTTCCATCGGAGAAGCAGACGCTCGACTGACATTGAGTGTCGCGCGCGCAGGCGGTGCCGTTCGGCTCGCCGGGCTGATAATTGTGCGTGTCGTCGCACCAGAATCCGCTGCCGCAATCGCTGTCGGTCGCGCAGCTCGCGCCGCACAATCCGCCTTCGCAGATTCCGCTTCGACAGCTGGTGGCGCTGACGCAGGCGGTGCCGTTCGGCGCGCCGCAATATCCGTCGATGGCGCAGACTGCGCTACGGCAGAAGGTGGCCGATACGCACGGAAGTCCGTTCGGCAGTCCGCACAGATCGTCGAGCGAGTAGCAGACGCTGCGACAGACATCGCCGGCGCCGCAGGTCTGGCCGT
>PLXG01000012.1 GCA_003153195.1 Myxococcales bacterium | reverse complement strand
ACGCTTGAGCGCGTCTTGAATACGACGCGTATTTTCCGGTGAAGCATGCTCGATCACCGTCGGGGTGATGAACAAAACGTTCTCGGTGTTCTCACTGTCGCCCGCTTCCGAGCGGAACAGATAACCGAGAATCGGAATCTGCATCAGTCCGGGAATGCCGGTGCCGTTGATCGATTCGGTCTGCTCTTTGAACCCCGAAAGCATGATCGATTGCCCGAGCTTGAGGTGCACGTTGGTCTTGGTCTGTGTGAGCACGCGACCGGGAACGTCCTGTCCTTGAATGGGTGTGAGCTGAGACTGCTCGGCGTCGATCGACACCACGATCAAACCCGACGACGCGTCGAGCCGCGGTTGCACGGTGAGCACCACGCCGAACGGAATCTTCTGAATCACCGACTGGCCGAACGCCGTCGAGATCTTCACGTTGACCTCGCCACCGGTGTGATAGTTGGCGGTGCCGCCGTTGGTGGTGACCACCGAGACGATGTTGTTGATCTTGGCCCAGCCGCGAATGCCGAGAATGTCGAGCGACGGCAGAAGATTCTCGGCGATCACCAGCTGTCCTTGCGTCGCCGCCTTTTGAATGAAGTCGTAGGTGTACAAGAAGTTCACCGACGGCGTTCCGTTGGCACCGGCGTGCGCACCCACGTTGGCCGGCCAGTTGAGACCGAACTTGTACGACGAGGTCTTCTTGAACTGCACGAAGTGCAAGTCGAGCTTGATGTTGGTTCGCTGCCGGGCCGGATCGACCACCACCAGCGACGAAACCTGTCCGGCGTAGAGCGCGACGATGCGATCGATGCGCGCCTGATCGTCCGCCGCCGGCACCGCGCCGTCGAGAAACACCCGACCATTCACTTCGCGAATATCGACGCCGGTCAGGCCCGCGAGCAGCGTCTTGAGCTCGTTGCGAATCGATTGTGGCGCGCGCGCGAAAACGTTGATGTTGTATTGCTCTTGCCGGCCGCCCGCGTAGATGAGCAGGAGCGTGGTCGAGCCGGGCCTCACTGCGGTCACCACCAGGCGCCGGTCGTCGGGCACCTTGACCTGCACGATGCCCGGCACACCTTCGGAGAAGCTGGTCACGCCGCGCGCTTCGACCACCTTCTGCGCACCGACGGTGAGCGTGATCTCGTTGCCCTCGTCTTCGCCGGAAGTGTCGTGCGCCGCCAACGCCGATGCGGAGGCCAATAGGATTCCGGCGGTCGCTATGCAGGCCAGCGCGAACGCAGTCTGATTTCGTAAAGGGCGCATCATTGGGCCGCCTTGAGCGCCTCGATCTTGCGCATCTTACGATGGGCAAACGCGGTGCGCTTCTGCACCTCGAACACGTCACCGAAATTCTTATCTGGCACGTCTTCGACGGTGAGAATGTCTTCCGACGATCGCAGCGCGATGTTGACCGGCCCGCGCTGAACCGCAAACGCGAGCAGCTCGGCCTCTTCCAAGTCGACCGACACGGTGATGCTGGAGAACGGCCGATTGGGATTCACTTCGGCTTCGGTTTCGGACGATGAGCCGACCGCGAGCACCAGCACGTTTTGCAGCAGCGTGACGGTGGTCCAGTCGGTGCCCTGGCCGCGCGCGAAGGTGCCGAGCAGATCGACGTGATCGCCTGGGCGCAGCATGCCCGCCAGCGATCCAGAGAGATCGACCGGAATGGTCATGGCCCGCTGGCCCTTTTGAACTTGCTGCGAAAGGCGGCGCGCGCCGCGTGTCTTCGGACTGTCGAAGTCAGACAGCAGGAGCTGCTGCCCTTGCTTGATGTCGGCCGATACCGGCTGTCCCAAAATGATGTTTTCATCCTGCTTTCGAATGCTCCCTGGATGTAGATAAGCCCTTGGAATTTCTTGATAAGCGCGGTTGGTAGTGGTGATGCGAGTGCCCTGCTTCAGATCCTGGGCGGCCACCAGCACGGTCACTTTTTGACCGCCCTCGGACTCTTCGCGCAGGCTGACGGTGTACAGGTAGAGCGAAATCGCGCTCACCGCCGCCAGTAGAATCGCGAGCATAAGCCTCTTCCTCATTCGAACGTCCCTCCGGACTCAGGCCGCACCTCAGCGCACGCGAGGAAGCGTCCCCGCATGAGAAGGCCCAATCTGGGCGCGTAAATCTTATCTTTTTCGACGCAGAAACGCAAACTTCGGCCGTCGTGATAGGGTCTGCTGGTGACCTCGTTTGTGGAGCTGGTGCTTGGCGTCCTCATCGCGATGGGTTCCCCAGGCCCGGAGATCGGCGCAACGGATGCCGAAGCCCGCTTGAAATCGATTCAAGAGGGCAAGGGCATCGACTGGGGAACCGGCGAAGCCCTCGCCTACGGAACGCTCCTCACCGCAGGAAGTCCGGTCCGAATCACGGGACAAGAGGTCGAACGCGGAACCTTCACCCACCGACATGCGGTCCTGAGCGATACGGAAACGGGAGAAAAATACACTCCCCATAATCACCGCGGCGAATCTGCAGCGATACTCGATATTCACAACAGCTTGCTTTCAGAAACGGCAGTCATGGGATTTGAATTCGGGTACTCGACCGAACACCCTCGGGCCCTGACGATTTGGGAAGCCCAGTTCGGAGATTTCGCCAACGGTGCTCAAGTCATCATCGACCAGTTCA
>PLXG01000178.1 GCA_003153195.1 Myxococcales bacterium | reverse complement strand
CAGGAGGTAGGCCAAAAACAACGGCAAGTCAAGTAGTTGCGTTAACTGACGAGACTCGTTTGGAAGTATTCAGAACTGAGCCGCCAAAAGGAGACCCCCACCCGCGCTTTCAGGCCCATTTATAACCGAAGGCATCACGGTCAAGCGCAGCGCACTTGAGATCGTTCGCGCACCGCCAGTGTCCTTGGGCGCCGATTGATCGATGGCAGACAATCCATGAATGATGAGTGCTGAGGACCAAACCGCCTCGATTACGCCGCACAGTCCGAGACCGAGCGACGAGCGATCGTCGTAGAATGGATCGTGATGGGTATAACCGTTGAGAACCGGCACAGCGACGCCAAGACCGACGGCAAAGCTCGCCGTCATGGTGATCGCTTCGGCGATTCCTTCGGCGCGTGAGGTCTTCTTATGTCGAGCCGCGTTGAGCACGTCATCGATGGTGAATGCCGCGGTCGCGCCGCCCGCACCGGGAAGTATAAAACCGCCGAGAGCGGTCACCGCAGTCTGGCTGAAGTCCGCACCTTTAGCGTGCGCCGAGGCGGCACATCCGAGAACCATCCCCGCTGCAACAATGAACGCTGCTTTCGTGACCATCGCTTCCCCCTCGTTGGCTAAACGAGGAGCGTGTGATCCTATTCACGACATTCTTTTGACGGTCAGGCTAGTGGATGAATTGTTAAAGAAGAACGCCGACGTAGAAATTGCAGCGATAGATTCCGCCGACTTTTTGGTCGTCGAACTGGATCGGAAAGCTGAGCAGATCGATGCCGAGATTTACGCGATTGCGAATGGTGTACTTGATTCCGATTTCGGGCGTGACCACGCCGCCGTAGTGGGCGGTGGATCCGAAGGTCGGATTGCCGGTTTGGAAATCGAGCGTCTTGAAGGGAAACTCGAACAGCGCGAAGCCGGCTGAGAGCGCAAAGGTCACATAGAGGCCGCGCACGATGGGCTGATCGTATTCGATGCCGATGGGGAGATGAAATGCAGAGCTCGACGTGTTCGGTTGATAGATGTAGCTGACCGGGAAGATCAGATAGAGGCGATCTTTCCAGAGTCGAATGCCGAACTCGGCGGTGATGTTGAAGATCGCGCCATCCTCCCAGACCGAGGCGAAGGCGCCGGGGCCAAGCTTGAGGTTGATCATGAGACGGTGAAGATCGGTCGGCGGCAGCGCGTGGAAGGCATGAATCTTGGCGCGAATGCTTTCTTGTAAACGCCGATCTTCGTCGTTCTTGGGAGCGCCGGCGCTCTTCAAATACGCCGAATAGGCGCTGGCCGCGGCGTCGGTTTGGCCGAGTTTTTCGTAGGTGACAGCGATGTTGTAGGTGAGGTTCGGTGCCGCCTGAATCGCTTCGGCTTTGTGAAACTCGACCAGCGCCGCTTGATAGTCGCCTCGCTGATAGGCTTCGCGTCCGGCGGCGAATGCACGCTGCGCATCCTCGGTGTTGCCGGCACGGGCGTTGGTCGCGCAAAGTAAACTAAAAAGTAAGAGCGCGGACTTCATGTCGATGACTCCGCACCAAGCTGCACTTCCGCGATCAAACCGAAATGGTCGGAAGCGAAGCAGCCGTCGGACGCAGGCGAATCGAACAGGATTTTGCAATCCAGCACCGTGCCGCGACCATCGCGGTGCATCGGCGAGACGAACACGTAGTCGATGCGGCGATCGATCTCGAGCCAGCGAAGTTTTTCGGTGAAAGAATTTTTACGCGACCAGGTATAGCCGCTGTCTTGGGGACGCACTCGCTCCCACGCATCTTGGTAACTCACGCGCTTGCCAGCCATCGATCTGAGCCCTTTCAAGTAGCGAATTTCATCTGAGTCGGGCCGCGCATTGAAGTCACCCATCCAAATCTTCGGGAGCGGCGACGTCAGCTCGGCGAGCGCACTCTCGGCGAAGGCGACCTGATTTTCGCGGATCGCGCCGTGGGTGAGCCGGTAGTTGAGGTGCGTGTTCGCCACCACCAGCGGGCCGTCCGGCGTCTCGAGCGTGACCCACTGCAGAATTCTCCGCTCGTCGGGGTTGGCGTGCGGCAGCTCGCGCGCGCCGCCGCTCACGATCGGAAAGCGCGACAAGATTGCCAGCCCCTCGTCACCGCCGCCCGATTCGGTCGCCGATTGATACTCAAATTTCATGTCGAGCGAGCGCGCCAGTGTCTCCGCCGTATTCGGCAGCTCGCCCGGCACGACCCGCACCTCTTGCAGCGCGATCACGTCCGCGCGCGCGACGGTGAAACCTTCGCGCATCAGCTCGAGACGACGCTCGATCGGAGAGGAGCCACCCCACATGTTCAGCGTCGCGACGCGAATCGGTTCATTCGGGGAAGGCATGCGTTTCTCGCGCCATGTTACAGCGCTCCTTGGTAAACATGAAAATCTCGGGCGCTACTCGCCGCGGTAGATGCAGCGCGCGTCGCAGGTTTCATATAGGGTGACGGCGACCAGCGACGGCACCTGCGGGCGAATGCGATCGAACAGCCAGCGCGCCAGTACCTCCGAGGTCGGATTCTCGAGGCCTTCGACCTCGTTCAGATAGTGATGATCGAGTTGTCCGACGATCGGCATGACCTTGTCATCGAGGACGCCGAAGTCGATCAGCCAGCCGGTGCGCTCGTCGACCGGACCCTGCACGTGGATTTCAAATTTGAAGCTGTGGCCGTGCAGGCGCGAGCATTTGTGGCCAATCGGAACCTGCGGCAAGCGATGAGCCGACTCAAATCGATATTCCTTCACCAACTCGACGTTCATGGGGTCACTCCACTACCACTTAACCCGTTGATATTGATAGCACTTTTTTCAACACCGCGAGAACCCGTTTTCACAATCAGTCATCGATTTTCGCGGTCCTTATTTTTTCATCTGTAATTACATATGGATATCATCTAATGGAGTGACCCCAAAAAATCCGGTTGATTTTGGTGACTGGACTTGGTATTTGGTCAGTCAGTGGAACGCGAAAAGAAAGAATGCATTTTGCGCTCGGCGGCGTCCGCGTTCGCCAAATTCGGCTTCAAGAAGACCTCGGTCGAAGACATCGCCAAGGACGCCGGCGTCGCCAAGGGGACCATCTATCTCGCGTGTGAGACCAAAGAAGATCTCTTCTATCAGGCGGTGCATCGCGAAGTTCGCGCCTGGACCGGTGAAGTCGCCAAACTGATCGATCCGCGCATCCCTGCCGACCAGCTCATGGTGCAGTGCAGTCTGGCCGGTCTGCAATACATTCAGTCGCGCCCGCTCGTGCGCCAGCTTCTCTTCGGAGATCACCATCTGCTGCTGCCCGAATGGCACGAACGTCTCGAGCAATTGAATGCGCTCGGGCGCGCCAACATCATCGAAGTGCTCAAGCTGGGCGTGAAGCAAGGCGTGTTTCAAAAGGATCTCGAGATCGAAGAGGTGGCTCACATCGCGCAGGACTTCGAGGTCTCGAGCTGGCTCTACTTCGAGCGCACCAAGCCCACCCTCGAGCGGATGCAGAAGCGGATGGACGTGGGACGCGGCGTTTTGATGAATGGAATTCGAACGCACTGATTTTTTTTGGCCACACATGACTAGAACACCAATCTGGTCATTTGGTCACAAGGAGGAGCGCATGATGTCTGCGGAAACAATGGAAAAGACGGTCACCAAAACGGCGCCTGGACCGAGCGCGCTTTCTGCATTCGGAGCACTCCGTCGGGTTCAGAGAGATCCGATCGGGTTCCTCGGCGAAGGCTGGCGCAAATACGGCGACCTCGTTCGCTTCAAGATCGGCCCGGTCGAAAACTATCTGGTGGCCGATCCCGAGGCGGTTCAGCAGGTGCTGCAGACCAACAATCGAAATTACAACAAGCAGACCACCGATAATCGCAAGCTCAAGCTCGCGCTCGGCGAAGGCTTGGTCACCAGCGATGGCGATTTCTGGCGCCGACAACGACGCATCGCGCAACCGGCGTTTCATCGCGAGCGACTGCAGAAATTCGCCGGCACCATCACCGCCTCCACCGATGCGATGAGCCGCGCGTGGCGCACGAACGCCGAGAGCGGCCGTCCACTCGACGTAGCGCACGAAATGATGAGACTCACGCTCGAGATCATCTTGCAGACGATGTTCTCCACCGATGGATCGGCGCGTGCCGAAGAGCTCGGCGGATACGTCTCGACCGCCATTCGCTATGTCAACGATCGCGTGACCTCCCTGACCAGCCTGTTCGAATTTCCAGAGCGACTGCCGACCGCACGCAACCGCGAGTTCCGACACGCCATCGCGGAGCTAGATCGCTTCATCTTCGACGTCATCAAAGCGCGACGAAACGGCGCCGCCCAACCAGGCGATCTGCTCACCATGCTGATGGAGGCGCGCGATCTCGACACCGGCGAGACCATGACCAATCAGCAGCTGCGCGACGAGGCGATCACCATCTTCTCCGCCGGCCACGAGACCACCGCCAACGCGCTAGCGTGGACGTTCTATCTTTTGTCGACCCATCCCGAGGTAATGTCGCGCGTGCGCACCGAGGTCGATCGCGTGCTCGGAGAGAGGACCCCCACCGTCGAAGATCTGGCCAAACTCGAGTATACCGGCCGCGTCATCAAGGAGTCGATGCGGCTCTATCCGCCGGTTTGGATCATTCCGCGCAACACCCTCTGCGCCGACGTACTCTCCGGCTACGACATTCCCGCCGGCGCGCAGATCTACATCAGCCCGTTTCTAACGCACCGCCATCCACGCGTTTGGGAAAATCCGGAAGGCTTCGATCCCGATCGTTTTTTGCCGGAGAGAATCGGCGCGCTGCCCCGCTACGCCTACCTGCCGTTCGGAGGCGGACCGCGCATGTGCATCGGCAACAACTTTGCCATGATGGAAGCTCAATTGATCTTGGCCAGCGTCACCCAGCAATTCCGACTGGAGCTCGTGCCCGGACAGCGCGTGGAGCTCGAACCGCTGGTCACCCTTCGTCCCAAACACGGCATCGAAATGACCGTTCATTCCCAAAGGAGCGCCTCATGAAAACATTGAATGGAAAACGTGCACTGGTGACTGGCGCTTCGAGCGGCATCGGACGCGCGATCGCGCTCGAGCTAGCAAGGCACGACGCGCAGCTGGTGATCTCGGGACGACGAACCGACGCGCTCAATAAATTGGCAGACGAAATTGCACGACTTGGTAAGCCTCGGCCAACCTGCTTGTCGGCGGATCTGTCGAACCCCGAAGACGCGGCGCGACTAGCCATCGAGTCCGCGCGCGCTCTCGGCGGCATCGATCTGCTGATCAACAATGCCGGAATCGGAATTGCCGGAACGCAAGTGGAAGTCGGCGACGACGCAGCCGCACGCGCGCTTTTCGAGACCAACTACTGGGCGCCGCTGCGACTGCTTCGCGCGCTCGGGCCCGACATGATCGCGCGCGCTGAAGGCACGGTAGTCAATGTGGCTTCGATCGGCGCCTACGTTCAGCTGCCGCGCACCGGGCACTACGCGTCTTCCAAGGCCGCGCTGGCGGTCGCAACTGAGATGCTTCATCGCGAGCTCGATGGCACCGGCGTTCACGCGCTGCTGGTTCTGCCCGGTCCGATCGACACGCCGATGCTCGATCAGGGAAAGCAATTGTCGGACACCGCCAAGGCGCTGCGCTTCTCGCCACAAGGAACTCCCGAGGAGCTCGCCCGCCGGGTAGTCAAAGCGATCCTGCGCCAACGAAAGACGCTGGTCTATCCGAGCCCGCTCGGACTCACGCGCCATCTGCCCACTTTTGCCAACTGGGTGACGCGCGCGGTTTCCGGCCCGGCCATTCGCGGCCAGGGATTGTTGGTCGGAGAAAGTCCGTCCACCGCCAAAACTGCGATTGATTGACGCCTCTTCCGTGCGAGCTAAGATCGCTGCACGGAGGAGAACGGATGAAACAGCGGAACGGAATGCGGTCGGTGGCCTCGATACTTTCGATCGGGACACTATTTACCGTCGGTGCGTTGATGGGATGTGCCGGAGGAATGAAGTTCGTCGCGACCCCGAGCGTGATGCAGCAAAACGCGCAGGTCGAGGTTCAAGAAGCGGAGCGCGACGACGATTCGTTCAAAGCCAAACTGATCGTTCGCAACGCGGGACCGATGCCGCTCATGCTCCGGCACTCGGGAATTCAGCTCCGCCTGCAGGACGGCCGCCTGCTTCCAAATAAGGAAGACGAGGACGACACCACCACCGTCAAGCCGGGCGAAAAGGAAGATTTCGAGGTCAGCTTCGAGCAACAGGGAGGGATGAAAGCGGTCTACGGCGCGACCCTGATCATCGGCGGCGTCACCTCGACCATCGATCTATCGCCCAAAGTGATTGGCGAGGTCACGCTCACCGCAGCTGCACGCTAGCTTAACTATATAATTTTACCTCCTATTTCGCCATCGAATGGGACTGGCGTCATCATCGGAAGGCCGCTATATTCCGCCCCGCCGGCGCGCTCATCGCGCGGCGAAAGAGGATCCTTTGAACGTTCAACGACAAGAGAACGCGGTGGCGGTCGATAAGAAGGAGCTGCTCGCGCTTTACCAGCAGATGCTCACCATCCGGCGCGTCGAAGAGGCATCGGCCAAAGCATATGCGCAAGGAAAGATCGGCGGATTTTTACATCTCGGCATCGGACAAGAATCGGTGTGCGTAGGTGCAATCTCCGCGCTCAATCCTACCGACTACGTGGTGGGAACCTATCGCGAGCACGGCCACTACATAGCCAAAGGCGGCAGCGCCAAAGAGGTGCTGGCCGAGCTCTACGGAAAGTCGACCGGCGCATCCGGCGGCATGGGCGGCTCGATGCATCTTTTCAACGCCAAGAATCGCATGCTCGGTGGTTACGGCATCGTCGGTGGACACGTGCCACTCGCCGCCGGTGTTGCATTCGCATCGAAATATCGCGGCACCGATGAAGTCACGCTCTGCTTCTTTGGCGATGGCTCGGTTCCGCAAGGCGCGTTTCACGAAGGCATTTCGATCGCGGGATTGTGGAAGCTGCCGATCGTTTTCATCTGCGAGAACAATCAATATTCGATGGGTACTCCGCTCTACCGCACGCTCGCCGTCGCCGACGTGACCGAGCGCGCCTCGGGTTACGGAATCGCGCGCGATCGTTTCGAAGGACACGATGTGCTACTGGTCAAAGAGCGCATCGCCGAAGCCGTCGAGCGTGCGCGCAAGACGCAACAGCCGACGCTGGTCGAAGTGATCACCTATCGCTTCCGTGGACACTCGATGTCCGACCCGGGAAACTATCGAACCAAAGACGAAGTCGAGGAGTGGAAGAAGCGCGATCCGATTACGGTTGGGCGCGAACGATTGATCGGCGAGCTCAAGGTGAGCGAAGACGAGCTGATCTCACTCGAAGCTGCGGTCAAAGCCGAAGTCAACGAAGCAGTCCGGTTCGCCGACGAGTCACCGGTGGCCAGTGAAGCCGTCATGTGGAATTCGGTTCTGTCGACGCCAGATTCCGATCCGAGGAAGATCTAATGCGACTGAGCTATCGAGAAGCGCTGAACCAGGCGATGTCCGAAGAGATGGACCGCGACGCCGACATCTTTTTGATGGGCGAAGAGGTCGGACATTACCAAGGCGCGTACAAAGTTTCGCAAGGCATGCTGCAGAAGTTCGGCGAGAAGCGAGTCATCGATACTCCCATCGCCGAGTGCGGATTCGCCGGCGTGGGAATCGGCGCCGCGATGGTGGGATTGCGCCCCATCGTCGAGTTCATGACTTGGAATTTTTCGCTCGTTGCGATCGATCAGATCATCAACACCGCCGCCAAGGTTCGACTCATGTCGGGCGGGCAATTCAAGATGCCGATCGTGTTTCGCGGTCCGGGCGGCGCGGCCGGTCAGCTCGGCGCGCAGCATTCGCAGTGTTTCGAGTCGATGTACGCCAATTGTCCGGGGTTGAAAGTGGTGATGCCGTCCACGCCGGCGGATGCCAAGGGTCTGCTCAAGGCTGCGATTCGTGACGACGATCCGATCATCTTCATCGAGGGTGAGCGGCTCTACGGATTTCAGGGCGAAGTTCCCGAGGGCGAGCACTTGGTTCCGATCGGAAAAGGTGACATCAAGCGCGAGGGAACCGACTGCACCATCGTGTCGTGGTCGAAGATGGTACACACCGCGCTCGAAGCCGCCGAAGAGTTGGCGAAGGAAAACATTTCAGTTGAGGTCGTCGATCCGCGCACCATTCGTCCGCTCGATGAAGAGATGATCTTCGAGTCGGTGCGCAAGACCAACCGCTGCGTGATTCTCGAAGAGGGATATTCATTTTCGGGAATCGGGGCGGAGATTGCGGCGCGCGTTCAATCCAAGTGTTTCGACGATCTGGATGCACCGATCGAACGCATCAATCGATTTGAAGTGCCGATGCCGTACGCTCCGAACTTGGAAGCGCTCATCACGCCCGACGTGCCGCGGATCGTGGCGGCGGTGAAGCGCGCGATGTACCTGGAGAAGAATTAATGGCCTCCATCATCAACATGCCGCGTCTGTCTCCGACCATGGAAGAGGGCGTGCTCGCCAAGTGGACTAAAAAAGAGGGAGACAAGATTTCGCCCGGTGACGTGATCGCCGAAGTCGAAACCGACAAAGCGAACATGGATTTTCCACTCGAAGACGAGGGCGTCCTGCTCAAGCTGCTCGTCAAAGAGGGAACCACCGTCAAGCTCGGCGATCCGGTCGCGATTCTGGGCGAGGTCGGCGAAGATCCGGTCAAGGCGCTGGCGGATCTGAAACTAGGTTCGGTTGCGGCACCGGCGGAAGCGAAACCGGCCGCCGAAGCGAAACCGGCCGCGGAAGCCAAACCGGCTGCGGCGAAGATGGCAAAAGATCCGGAAGAGGAAACAGCTCCCGCCAATGCTCCGGCGTCAGCAGCAAAGACTGCGGCAGCTCCGGTCGCACCTCCAAAGTCGGTGGCGCCTCCGAAATCTGAAACCCTGAACCCTCAACCCTCAACTCTCAACTCCACCGGCCGCGTAAAGGTTTCTCCACTCGCGCGCAAGATTGCGGACGAGCGTGGCGTCGATGTTCGGTCGATCTCAGGCTCTGGTCCGGGCGGACGAGTGGTGAAGCGCGACGTGCTCGAAGCTCGTGCGGGCGGACGTACACGCGCAGCGGCTCCGATCAATCTCGAGGACGTCTTGGGTCCGGCATCGCAGATGCGAAAAGCGATCGCCAGGCGACTCACTGAGGCCAAGCGCGAAGTTCCGCACATCTATCTCACCGCCGACGCCACCGTCGATCGGCTGTTCGATCTGCGCGAGCAATTGAACGAGCTCGGCGGACCGAAAGTGTCGGTGAACGATCTGGTGATCAAGGCCTACGCGATGGCGCTGCGCCGCATTCCCGAGGCCAACTCGTCATGGACTGCGGAAGGAATCGTTCGACACGGACGAGTCGACATTAGTGTCGCGGTCAGCATACCGGATGGGCTCATCACCCCGGTGGTTCGGGGCGCGGCAGAAAAGGCCGTAACCGACATCGCGCAAGAGGTGAAGTCGCTGGCTGAGCGAGGCAAGCAGAAGAAGCTCAAGCCGGAAGAATATTCCGATGGTACCGCCAGCATTTCGAATCTGGGAATGTATGGGGTGCGCGAGTTCGTGGCGATCATCAATCCGCCGGAAGCGGTCATTCTGGCCGTCGGCGCGGCGCAAAAGCGAGCCGTCGTTCGCGAACGTGACGGCAAAGATGAGATGATCATCGCGCGCCAGATGACGCTGACGCTTTCGTGCGATCATCGAGTGGTCGATGGCGTGCTCGGCGCGCAGCTGCTCGCCGAAATCGTCAAGATCCTCGAAAAACCGATGGCGATGGTGATCTGATGGCCGACGTGGCGAAACCTGCGGACGTGGCGAAACCTGCGGACACGGCGAAACCCGCCGATTCGACCGAAAAAGATCTAGTCGTCATCGGCTCCGGCCCGGGCGGCTACACCGCCGCCATTCGCGCGGCGCAGCTCGGTCTCAAGGTCGCGGTCGTAGAGCGCGACGCGGTCGGTGGTATCTGCACCAACTGGGGATGCATTCCCACCAAGGCACTGCTCCGCACTGCCGAGATCATCGAAACCCTCAAGCACGCTGATGAGTTCGGGATCGTGGTCGAAGGGGTGAAACCCGACTTCGACAAGGTGATCGCCCGCAGCCGCTCGGTGGCCGAGAAGAACTCCAAGGGCATCGAATATCTGTTCAAGAAAAACAAGATCGAGCTGATACGCGGTACGGCCAAGCTGACGAAGTCCGGCAATCGCGCGGCGCTGACCGTCGACGGAAAGGCCCTCGCCGCCAAAAATATTTTACTCGCTACTGGCGCGCGACCGAAACCGCTTCCGGGCATTGAGCACGACGGCAAATCGATCATCTCCTACAAAGAGGCGATGGCGCTCAAGACCAAACCGGCGCGACTGGTCATCATCGGCGCCGGCGCGATCGGCGTCGAGTTCGCCTACTTTTACAATCAGCTGGGCACCAAAGTGACGTTACTCGAAGCGCTGCCGCAAATTCTTCCGGTGGAAGATGAAGAGGTCGCCGCTGCACTTGCCAAGCGATTCAAAGCCACCGGCATCGAGGTACAGACCGGCGTAAAGGTCGAGCGCGTCGAAAAAGGCGCCACGGTGATCGTGCATCTGGCCGGCGGCGCGAAGGTAGAGGCGGAACAGTGTCTGCTGGCCGCAGGTGTGCGCGGAAACGTCGAAGGTATCGGCCTGGAAGAATGCGGTGTCAAATTGGATCGCGGCTTCATCAGCGTCGATCTGAAGAGCTATCGCACCAGCGTCGAAAACGTGTTCGCCATTGGTGATGTGATCGGGCCGCCGATGCTCGCGCACAAAGCGTCGGCCGAGGCGATCGCCTGCGTCGAAGTGATGGCCAAGCACAAGGTCCACGCGGTGAACTACTCCGCCATTCCCGGCTGCACCTACTGCCATCCCGAGATCGCCTCGGTCGGGTTGACCGAAAAGAAGGCCAAAGAGGCTGGGCTCAAGTTCAAGATCGGCCGTTTTCCATTCATGGCGTCAGGAAAGGCGCGCGCGGCCGGCGAAACCGATGGATTCGTCAAGGTATTGGTGGGCGATCCACATGGTGAAATCTTGGGCGCGCACATCATCGGTGGCGCCTCGACCGACATGATCGCCACACTCACGCTGGCGGCGTCGAACGAGCTGACCTCCGACGAGATCTTGTCGACGGTCCACGCGCATCCCACCTTTGCTGAGGCGATGAAGGAAGCGGTCGCCGCGGCGTTAGGGGAGGCCATTGATATCTAGAACGCATTGGTCGGGCATCTTTCCGCGTACGTCCTCACTCCGTCGGTCACAGGCGCGGAGCCTGCTCCCTCGGTCGCTCCGGGCGTGGCCTCGCTATGCTTCGGCACTCGCTCGGCCTTGTTCGCTTCGCTCACGAAGCCTCGGTCGCGCGAAAATCTGCTCCGACCACTGCGTTCTAAAATGTGGTGGGCAGCGTGATTAAGCTGCCGATCATAAGTGGTGGCGATGAGCCGCCGCGTCAGCGTCTACCGAGCTGGATTCGCGCGCGCATCCCGTCGGGCGACAACTACTTCGCCATGCGCGAGCTGGTGCACGGTCTCAAGCTGCACACGGTCTGCGAGAGCGCGTCGTGTCCCAACATCGGCGAGTGCTGGAACCATCGCGCGCTCACCATCATGATCCTCGGCGGCATCTGCACCCGCTCTTGTCAGTTTTGCGACGTGCCGACCGGTCGTCCCGATCCAGTCGACGCCGACGAGCCACGCCGCGTGGCCGAAGCGTTGCGCTCGCTCGAGCTTCGCCACACCGTCATCACCAGCGTGGATCGCGACGATCTCGACGACGGTGGCGCGGCACATTGGGCCGCCACTATTGTCGCGGTGCGTGAAGCCTGTCCAGAGATGACGCTGGAAGTGCTCACTGGCGACTTCAAAGGCAACACCAACGACGTCGACACGGTGCTGGCCGCCGGGCCCCATATTTTTTCGCACAACCTCGAAACAGTTCCGCGACTCTCGCGACAGGTGCGAGTGCAGGCGCGCTACGATCGCAGCTATGCGATTTTGCGCCACGCCAAAACGCGCGGTGCGACGGTAAAGACCGGGCTCATGCTCGGCCTCGGCGAAGAGCTCGACGAGATACGCCAAGTGCTGCGCGATCTACGCGAGCTCAACTGCGACATCGTGACCTTCGGACAATATCTCCGCCCGTCGAAGCAGCACCTGGCGGTGACGCGCTTCGTCGAACCGAGTGAGTTCGAAAGTTTGCGCGTCGAGGCGATGAGCATGGGATTTCCACACGTCGAGGCGGGACCGCTGGTGCGCAGCTCCTATCACGCCGATGCGCAGGCGCGTCAGTTCGCCAAGTCCAAAGAAATCTCTCCGTGAAAATCGCGGTCGTCGGCGTCGGTGGCATCGGCGGCGTCTTGGCCGCCACCATGACGCGTGCCGGATACGACGTCACTCCAGTAGTAGGAAATCCGACCATCGCCGATGCACTATCTAATTTCGGCTATCGCGTTCGCGAGCTCGACGGCGACGAATGGTCGGTTCCAGTCGCACATCCGCCGCTTCTGAAACTTTCGGCGAGCGATGGTCCATTCGATCTCCTCTTATGCGTGACGCAATCAACCACCATGGAAGAGGCGCTGCGCTCGGCCCTGCCCTGTTTGCACGATCGCAGCGTGGTGGTTGTCTGCCAAAATGGTCTTCCCGAAGCGCGCGCCGCCGCCATCGTTGGTGAGCGTCGCCTGCTGGGCGGCGTGGTCGGTTGGGCGGCCAGCATGCCCAAACCGGGAAGCTACATTCGCACCTCGCGCGGTGAGATCAAGCTCGGCAAACCGACCGACTCCGCACCCGATCCGAAATCGATCGAGAAAATTCTCAGCGCCGCATCTGGCGTCGACATCGTCGATGACCTAGACGGAGTGCGCTGGTCGAAGTTGGCCATCAACTGCGTCACCACCACGCTCGGCGCTGTCGGGGGCGGAACCCTGGGCGGGCTTCTGCGACATCGATCGGTCCGCCGACTCGCGCTCGAAATTTTTGCCGAGGTGCGCGCAGTGGCCGAGGCCTCGGGAGTGCGCGTGCAGCCAATCGCCGGTACGTTCGACATCGAACGAATCGCCATCACCGACGGAGAACGCGACACCACCTTCGGCACGCCCTCCTTGGCGCTCAAACATTCGATGCTGCTGGCGGTGGGATTCAAATATCGCCGCCTTCGCTCGTCGATGCTTTATGCGCTCGAGCGCGGACGCCCGCCCGAAATCGATTTTTTGAACGGCGAAGTCGCGCGACGCGGCAAAACCCTCGGCGTCTCGACCCCCGTCAATGCGGCACTAGTCGATGAGGTGGCTGCCATCGCGGCGGGGAAAACACGCTCGTCGGTGGAAAGACTACGCGCGGTCTACGCCCGCTCGCTCAGCTGAACGAACAGAAGCCCGATCACTTTACCAATCGAACGGTGTTGCAGCGCGACGCACTCTGCGCTCCAGCCGCGTCGGTCACTTTGATCCGCACATCGATCGATCCCTCTTCGGTCTCTGAGAAGGTGAGCGAGAGCGGCCCGCTATAGTTCATGCCGGTGACGGTGACTTCGCTTTCGTCGATGCGAGTGCCGACGTAGAAGCTCACTTTGGCGAGCGCAAGATCGCCATCGACATCGCTAGCGGTGAGCGTGCCAGTGATCTCCGGCGTGTCGACATACGCGCAGGTGGGTAGCATCAGCGAATCGAGGATGGGTGGTGTGCCTGACGCGCCGAGCGCGGCCTGCGATCCGCTGCACGGCTGCCATGTGCTCGGGGTGCGACAGTGCGGATCGACCGCGCATCCGAAGCTGCAAACCAGCGCGGCCAAAATGAGAAGTCCTCTTTTGAGCGCGACCACCTTGGCTTCCACTATAGCCTACCGTCCCGGCCGCAGGCGAACCGGGCGATCGTTTAGCGTCGGCGCCTCGAGCTTTTGCGCGCCGCCCACGTACCCGAGCCCGTACAGCACGATCACCACCCCCGCCGAGATGCAGAAAAGCGACCAGAACGTGCCTATATTAATGAAGCGCTTAAAGAACGAATCGCCGCGCTGGTAGGGGCGGGCCTGAATCTGCAGCGCCCCAAGAATAATCAATGAAAACCCACCGATATAGACGAACCAGATGGGGATCATCGCGTCCACACCACGCGATCGGCCTCGACCTTGAGCTTAGCGCCGTATTCGGCTGACGCGCTGGCGAACGCGGCCAGCACGCGACCGCGCTCCTCACCGACGAGTGGTTCCGGACGAAAACGCACGCGCCTATTTTGTACGGAAAGCGGAACCATCTCCACTCGGTCGAGCGCCCGACCCGAAATATGCGCAGTCAGAAGCCAGCCGTAATCGAGCTCCTCATGTCCTTCGGTGGCGAAGGCAAAATTACCGAGGCTGAGCGCGATCGGACGTCCGAGATGAACCATGAGGGGGTGCGCCACGTGGGGATGGTGGTCGATCACCAGGTCGGCGCCAAGCTCGACTGCGCGCTCGGACCAAGCGATGGTCGATTTTTTTGGCGGCGTGTAGTTGGTGCCAATGTGAAAGCTCACCACCAACACGTCGACAAGCGGCCGCAATCGGGCGATGTCTTCGGCCAGCGCGCTGTCGGTGAGTCGCGCGATTCCGGGATGGTGCGCACGCGCAAACAGATCGGAATAAAAGCGCCACTCGATCTGATCTTCCAAGTAGCCGAGAAATCCCACGCGCGCCTCGCCGATCTTCGCGATCAGCCCGCGTCGTGCTTCGTCTTCGTTCGCGCCGGCGCCAAACGAGACCAATCCAGCTCGTGAGGTGAGCGCCAGCGTGTCTGACAATCCGCTGGCACCATAATCGCGCGCGTGATTGTTGGCCAGGTTCACGACGTCGATGCCCGCCCACGCCAACACCTCCGCCGAACGAGAGGGCGCGCGATAGACGAACTTCTGCCAAAGGGGGTAGCGATCGCCGCCATCGGTGATGGGGCCTTCCAAGTTGACCACGGTGAGATCGGGCGCGGAGATCAGATCGAGGGTGGATCCAAACGACCACTCGAGGCCACGCTCTTGGAAAGTTTCCAGCCCGGCGTCCACCTGGGCAGTGTCCCCGGCGAACATCACCGTCGCTTCGCCGGGATGCGAAGGTGCGCGGGTGATCATGCGCGGTGCAGGCGGATGCGCGTGCGGCCAAAACACGGTGACGAAAATCGCCTGCAGTCCGATCGCCAACGCGATTGCGCTGAGCGCTCCGCCGAACCACCTCATTATCGAGCGCTGGCGAACTGTTGGTAGAGCGACATCACGCGGCGGGTCACTTCGCCCGGACGGCCGCCGGCGATCTGAATCCCATCGACGCGAACAATGGGGACGATGCCTCGCACCGACGAAGTCAGAAATGCCTCATCGGCGCGCGCTAGATCGGCAGGCCAGAGCGGCTGCTCATCAACCGCAATCGAATTTTTGCGCGCCAGGTGGATTACCGTGCGTCGCGTGATGCCTTCGAGCAGTCCCGACGAAAGTGGCGGTGTGGTGATGCGACCGCCGCGCACCAGAAAAATATTTGAGGAGCTGCCTTCGGTGATGCGTCCCACCGCGTCGCCCAAGATCGCTTCATAGGCGCCGCGACGTCGCGCTTCCGCCACTGCCAGCACGCTGCCGAGATAGTTGCCCGATTTCACCTGCGGATCGGTGTTGGCCGGACCGCCGGGGATCGATCGCGAGCGCCCCACCACCGCCACTTTGACGCCGCTTTCGTAGATCTCTTTCGAGGGCAAGCTGGCCGGTCTGACGATCAAGATCAGTCGCGGCGCATCGGCCAGCGCGGGATCGAGCCCGATCTCGCCCGCGCCACGCGTGACCACGATGCGAATGTAGAGGTCGGGATGTCCCACCGCGAGGCAGGTCGCGTCGATGGCCGCGCGAATTTCATCGCGAGAGGGAACGCTCATCTCGATGCGCGCCGCCGATCCTTCCAGCCGATCGAGATGCTCTTCGAGCGCGAATGGATGGCCGTCGAAGGTGCGCAACACTTCGTAGACCGAATCGCCGTACAGAAATCCGCGATCGAACACCGGCACGCGCGCGAGGGCCGCATCGACCACGGCGCCATCGATCCAAACTTTTCCGGCAATTTTGGAATCGGCCGCGTTCATTTTCCACCCGCGCCTTTACCAAGTCGCAGCTTCCACACCAAGCCGAGCGCCTCGAGAAAAATCTTCTTCGACATCTTCGACTGTCCGACACGACGATCGACGAAGATGATGGGAACCTCCACCACGAGATATCCCGCCTTGATCACACGATAGGTCATCTCGATCTGAAAGCCGTACCCCTGCGCGCTCACCCGGTCGAGACCGATGGCCTCGAGCACTTGCCGGCGAAAACATTTGAACCCGCCGGTGAGATCGTTTACGCCGACGCCTAAGATGGTGCGCGCGTAGAGGCTGCCGCCGCGCGAGATGATCTTGCGCATCGGGCCCCAGTTGACGGTTCCGCCGCCATCGACATAACGCGAGCCGAGCACCAGATCGGCCCCTGCCTTGGCCTGCTCGAGCATGACCGGAAGATATTTTGGATCGTGCGAAAAATCGCAGTCCATCTCGAACAGGTAGTCGTAGCCGCGAGCCAACGCCTGCTTGAAGCCGGCAATGTAGGCGGTGCCGAGCCCGAGCTTGCCGGCGCGATGTATGACATCGACCTTCGAATCGCGCGCCTTGATCTCGTCGGCGAGCGCACCGGTCCCGTCAGGAGATCCGTCATCGACGACCAAGAGATCGGCTTCCGGGAGGCGCTGGTGTACCGCCTCGATGATTGCGGGCAGATTTTCGCGCTCGTTATAAGTAGGGACGATGACGATGACGCGGCCGGACTCCATGTTGAGCGGAAGCGTACTCGATATTGCCCTTGGGAGTGAATATGTTAACGTTCTCTCAGCGATGCATATTCTTAAGGCGCGGTTTCACGGACGCGACGAGCTTGCGGAGGCGTACCACCTCGAAGACAACGGGGGCGGTAAGTTGTTCGTTCCCACCACTACCACCCTTCAGCCAAAGGAAGAGGTGATCATCGAGCTCGTGTGCGATGGCTTGCCGAACAAAGTGCTGATGCGCGGCACGGTGCAAAATTGGCGGCCTGCGCTCCCACGCTTGCGAGTTCGCGCCGGCGCCGAAGTTTCGTTCGCCGCCGAAGAAGACGAGAAGTGGCGATTCATTCTCGATGCGCTGGCCGGCAAGCAGCCGATGGCGCGCAAGCGCAAACACACCCGCATCCCCATCGAAGTTCATGTTCGATTTCGCCCGCCTGGAAACCTCGAGTTCAAAGAGGGAATTCTGAGCGAGCTCTCGGTCGGCGGCGCGCTACTCAGGCAGCCCTGTCCCAAGTTCGAAGCGGGCAGTGAATTGGTCTTGGAGATTTTGCCGCCGGGCGGACAGACGCCGATGAACATCATCGGGCGCGTAGCCTACTTCGCGCCAGCGGGCATCGGCCTTCGCTTCATCTATCGCGACGGTGGTGGATCGCGACGCATTCGCGAATTGATTCGGCGCATCAAGGTCGCTTAACGCCCATATGCCCAAGGTCAGTCGACTGCTGCTTCTTTGGGTGGCGGCGCAGTCGCTCGTCTCGATCGTGGTAGCAGACACTGCGCGCGCAGCTCTTCCGCGGGGCACGCTCAAGATCGACGTGCGCGACGTGAGCGGAAAAGCGATCGAAGCCAAAGTTACAGTTCAACCGGAGAAGCCGCTGCTCACCGAATCGCCCGGCGCCGATCATCGCGCGGTGGTGCGACAGGGCGACGTCTACGTGGCCGACGGACTCACCGATGGAAACTGGATCGTCGAGGTGGAAGGTGCCCCGCCACAGCTGGTTCGCGTGTTCGAGCTGCGCACCAGCGGAATCGTCTTCGTGGTAGGTCCGGCCAAACCCAAGAAACCGGCGCCGCGCTTCAACCAACCGAGCCGGCCGTGCGAAGCGCTGGAAGGTGTTTTGGTGGAGGCGATCGCCTTTGAAAAAGGACGACTTGCCGCCGGGCAACTCGCGGTCCATCAAGGGAAAAAGGTCATTTGCGGCGCCACCATCGCCGGCGGAGGCGCATCGCTCAAGCTGCCGGTTGGCACCTTCAACATCGACGCGGTAATGGTGGGCGGCGGACATGCGCACGCGGTCTACGCGGTGCGAGTCGGGAGAACACCCCCACCGCTGGTCCTACGCTCCAATTGAGCGTATTGTTTTGTTGGTGAAGCGGAACAAAAAGACCAGGCCTTCGGTTCAACCGCGGCCGACGTCGACGCTGATCGATCCGCTGTTTCAGTGGCTCAACCTCGACGAGACCGCGCGATCCTACCGCGCAATGGAAGCTTTTTCACGGGCGGCCGGGGCGAAGATCATGGCGCGAGCGCGGGCCGAGCGACTTCGCGGTGCGATCTTGTACGTGCGCGTGGCCTCGTCCTCGTGGTCGCAGCAGTTGCATGGTCTCAAGGCCGAGCTCTTGGAAAAAGTTCGGCGCACACCAGGCGGAGAGTGCGTGCTCGATCTGCGCTTCATTGTCGGAGACGTCGAAGAGCTTCCGACTTTTTCACAGCTACGAAAGCGAACACCGTTTCCGGTGAACGAACTCCCCAAGGGACCGCTGCCGCCTATCGCCGACACGCTGGTGCGCGCGATGTCAGACGTGAAGGACCCCGAGCTTAAGGATTCGCTGGTTCGGCTCTACTCGCAGCTTCGTCGCTGACCGCAAGCAATCGCGCTCACCTCAG
>PLXG01000124.1 GCA_003153195.1 Myxococcales bacterium | reverse complement strand
AGGAAGATATCCGTAGATATCTGACTGAGGAACAACGCAGCAGATCGGGCCCGCAGCCCGTTTGCCGACGGGAAGTAATTGGGCCCCCCCCCTAGTCGTCGTCGATCAGCATCGTGTCGCGTGACGACACGAATTTGGTGATCGCTTGCATCGCGGCCGGCGACGGATCGGTAAATTGCACGCCGCAGCCCGCCGGCGTACCGTCACCCACGTTGGCCTCATCGACGTCGCGAATCCAGCGTACGATTCCCTTGACGAGAAACGGCGGCGAGCCTGGAAGCGAAAGATTCAGCTCGATTTCGGATCCCTTCGGCGGCGGCGTATAAGTTGCCACGAACACTCCGCCTTCGCTGATGTTGTCGGTGATGCCGGCGTAGAAATTGTTTTCGCTCGATATGCTTACTTCGACTCCGAGCTCGATGCGCTGGTGAGCGCGAAGATGCTCCTTGCCAGGCTCATGCCCGCCTTCCTTCTGCACTGGAATCTCAGTCGTCTGCTTTTCCTGGTCTGACATCATGCCGCCTCCGAATCGGACCCAGCCGCATAAACTGGGACCGCGCAATTAAGGGTATCCGAACCCGCTTCAACTCCGCAAGCGGCTTTAATGTGAATTCGAGAAATTGCGGCTTCCAGCAGCGTCGGCGAAGCAAGCGCTACCTTCACATGACGTACTTTGACATTGGATGAGCCCTTATGGCGGCTCACGGTGGTTCTGGTCTGACCGGCCGAACGCTTGGTGGCCTGGACAGCCCTCGGCTTGACCTCAATCGAGCCCTCCTTCTTTTTCGCCTTAGGAGCAGGCTGCGTCACCGATGCGAATCGTTGTTTCTTTTCTGAAGATCGAGGCATCTCTACTTCTGCGGCCAGCACCTCCTTCAAATGTGCCACCGCCTCTCCTACAATCTGACAGACGCGAGATTCAGTTACGCCGATCTCCTCACCGACGCTCTTGAGCGGCTGCTCATCCATGAAGTAGCGGCCAATGACAAATCGTTCGCGCGCCGGCAGCGAATCGAGCGCCCGGCGAACCAGAGACAGCGTCTGATGATCGGCGATAACTTCATCCGCCGCGACGTCGGTGGTGGGGTGATCGTAGGCGGCCTTGAAGTCGACCAGCGTGACCGGCGCCACCTCTTCGGTTCGGCGCACTCGGGCACGTTCGTCGCGGGTGAGGGGATCGACCTGCCGCAGACCGTCCAGCATCGCGCCACGAATTCGCTGCGCTGCAAACGCCGCGAACGGCACGCCCCGGCCCTCGTCATAACGGACGCGTGCTTCGACCAGTCCTACGTTTCCAAGGCCCACCAGCTCGTCGAGGTCAACGTGGCTCGGCAGATGACGCGCCATCGAAAAAGCGATGCGGCGAACCATCTCGACCTGCGCCTCGATGGTGAGCTCGTGCGTCGGCTCGGAGCTCGACTCCGATGCCGGCGGGCTACCCGATTTTTCGCGTCCCGCGTCAAACCGCATGAGCACCACTCCGTGTAGGCAGTTACTGCAGCGTACGGGCCAATCGGTCACTCCTTTGGCAATCACTACATGCACGCTCACTTATATGCAGATCGTCAGCCGACTGACGGTTTGTAAGCAGAGATTTTGACGTTCAAGCCAACGGTCAGACCGCCGAAGAGGGAGAGGGAGGATCGATGTCGTCGAGGCCGTCGTCGTACGGATCCGGTGCAGTGAGCGGGATTGCGCCCGAAGAGGCGCTGCTCTCGCTCGGAGATTTTCGTGAGTCCGACGGCGAGGATCACATCGAAGATCTGGAGTGGATTCGTCAACTGGCGTTGCAGATCAACAACTCTGTATCGGTGGCGAGCGCAAACCTGGCAGTGGTCAGTGAGATGCTGGAAGCACAAGGCACGCAAGGAAGCGACACCCTAGAGGCGCTCTCCGACGCAAGATCCGCCATCAGCAGAATCGCCCAATTCGCCGCCGCCCTAGCCACCAACCACGACCGCTAATCTCCATCGCAATTCTCTCGAACCCAATTCTCCGTCGAGAAACCCATCAATTTGCGAATCTGAACACTCGCAAGAACGCACTTAGCCGGAGCGTGACCGACCAAGCGAAGCCGTACGCCGAAAAGCGCCCGGCTAATGCGTTCTTAAATGCGTGCTAGTAGTTTGCGTCGACTAGACGGCGGTAGTAGTGCATCCAGCGTAGATGCTCTTCCGGTCCAAGCAGATAAATCTCCACCCCCATCCCCATCCCCAGTCCGCTCGACGTCTGCTCGAGATGACAGACGCGCACGAACATCTTGAGCGGCGCTCCTTCATCGAGCACGACCTCGAGTCGCAACAGCGAGCCTACGCTCGCCACCGTGGTCGTGCTGAGAAACATCCCGTGTAGGTTGATGTCCGTGATGGAGACGTCTATCTCACCTTCGCGACGCAACCAGCGCGACGTGAGCTCTGTCGACGCTCGCTCCGAGCGACGTTCCGCTCCTAGGGAAGCAGCCGAGACCATGTCCCCCTAATCTTAGCAAACAATGTTCCAAGCGCTCGTACGATTGATTACAAGCTGTTGTGCCGGTGATCGAGCGACTACCACTTCCTTGGCGTCAATCTCAGTTTCAAACCGTCAATCGATTGACAGAATCGGGCGCGTATTTAAGCAAGATCTTTACGCCGTCGCAGTTTTTCGACGAGCGTAGTGCGATTTAGCCCGAGTAGCTGGGCCGCGGCGTTGCGATTGCCGCCAGTGCGATCAAGTGCCTGTCCGATGAGTGAGTCTTCATATTCCGCGACGGCCTGCCGCAGGTCGAGCCCATCCGCCGGCAACTCGGTCGGCTGCGACTTCGGCGGCGGCGAATTGGCGGTGATCTCGAGCGGAACGTCGGAGAGCTCCAGCTCTCCCGAACGTTTGAGCACCACCATCTTTTCGATCACGTTGGCCAGCTGCCGAATGTTGCCCGGCCAAGGAAACGCATCGAATGCCTGCAGCACCGCCGGTTGGAGCCCGGTGATGGCGCGATTGTGGCGCTCGTTGGCGGTCTGCATGAAGTGCTCGACCAGGAGCGGAATGTCCGCTTTTCGTTCGCGCAGCGGTGGCAGATGAATATCGATCACGTTCAAACGATAATAGAGATCTTCGCGAAACTGTCCGGCCGACACCATGGCCTTGAGATCGCGGTGGGTTGCTACGATCACGCGGACGTCGGTGCGACGCGGCAATCCTTCACCGAGCACTTCGTACTGACGCTCTTGTAAGACGCGCAGAAGCTTGACCTGAAACGCGAGCGGCATGTCGCCGATCTCGTCGAGCAAAATGGTTCCACCGTCGGCAAGTTGAAATCGTCCCGCGCGGGAATGAGTGGCGCCGGTGAACGCGCCTTTGGCGTGTCCGAAGAGCTCGCTCTCGAGGAGCGGCTCCGGGATGGCGCCACAGTTCACCGCCACGAACGGACCCGATCGTCGATTGGACGCGTTGTGAATGACGCGCGCCATGACCTCTTTTCCAGTTCCACTCTCGCCGGTCAGCATCACCGTCGCTTCGGTGTCGGCCAGCGTTTGAATCACGTCGAGCACACGCCTAAATGGCGCCACTTCGCCGATCACCGTGTCGTGCGGCTCGGCGGCCATGATCGGCAGCGGCTGAGCGGCTGACACTGCTGGCGGTGACGCTTTGGTGCGACCAAACGTGTCTTCGAGCAGCGCCCGCAACGTGGCGGGCGTAAACGGCTTGGTGAGAAAGTTGGCCGCGCCGAGTCGCATCATCTGCACCGCGACCTCGACCGATCCCTGCCCGGTGAGAATCACCACCGGAATGTGTTTCTTGAGTCCAGCGGCCAGCACGTCTTTGCCATCGGCGCGCGGCATCTCCATGTCGGTCAGGATCAGCTCCGCCGAAAAGCTCTCCAGCTTTTCCTTGGCGTCCTGCCCGTCCTGCGCCTCCATTACCTCACATCCCTCGCGCATGAGACAGCGGGCAAGCGTCCGCCTCAGGTCATGATCGTCCTCTACGACGAGTACGCGACGCTTCGAATCCACCGCTGGAAATCGTACCGCCCGAAGCCACGAACAGCAAGCTCAGCTCGACTCGGATCGCTCTTCACGATCGCAACCACCCCGTGAGTGCTCGGCCGCTTGCCTATCTCGGAAGCTTTACTGTCTGCCACCGGGTGTGCTCGAGATCCACATGACAGTTTTTATTCCAAGACACGGCGACCTGCGCGCTCAAGGGGGCCTTGGTTGCATTTCGCAAAGGGCTACATGGTCTCGCTTCGCGTCGTTCGCTGTGCATGAATGTGCGTTAGCTCGTTCGGAGGATCCGCAATCTTCGTATTGGTTCGCGTGGCGTGTCGTAATCTCGACGGGACTCGTTGGAGCGTGGTGAGCGAAGCGAACGAAAGCGAGGAAGTGCCGAAACGAAGTGAGGCCAACGCGTCTGACGCGCCCGCTAGGATTTGCGGCTGCGGAGGCGGATGGCGAAGAACGCAACGCCGAGCAAAATGGCCAGGCCCGTCGAGCCCGGGTTCGAGCTGTGTCCGGTCGCCGAGCAGCCTTGCGCGGTTGAGGCCATTCCCGACGATCCGGTGGGGCCACCGTTGGTGAAGCTGCCGTCGGCTTGCATGTCGGCGTAGATCGACGAGATGCCGCTTCTGTCATCCGAATCGGGCACGCGCTGATGATCGTCGTACGGTGCGGTAGAAGGGAACATGGTGGCGGTCCCGTCGGTGGAGTGGCCAAGGCCAAGCACGTGGCCGAGCTCGTGGGTGAGCACCGCTTGCAGGTCATAGCGATCGTCGCTCACGGTCTTGGTGGTGCCGACGGTGAAGTGATGGTCCTGCTCGTTCACTTCGATGGTGGCGGCCACAATCTGACCGGTCGACGGATGGGTGAAGAGCTGCGTGTACGCCAGCATGTTGTGGTCGTAGGGCCACGCGTCGTGACGAAAGCGCACGATGTTGACCGTCGGGATGCTCTTCGACGTATCGACGGTGGGCTTGCCGAGCAGCATCATGACTTTCGACTCCGGCATGGCGGCCCAGGCGGCAATCGCGCCGTTGAGCGCGTCATCCACTTGCTCGCTGGTGAGTCGCTGGCTCGTCATGGTGGCGTCGCGCTGTAGCGTGACCTCGTTGGTCTCCCAATGGGTGATCGCACCCTCCGAGGTCATGACATTGGTATAAGCCAAGGAGGAAGACTGAAGGGAGAGAGCCGCTCCGAGTCCCGCCGCATATCCAACTAATTTTTCGTAACGCATCACACGTAGAATCGACGCCATAATGGCGGACTTGAGTAAAATTACGAAAAAAGTTTGAACATATCGAGTACCTATCGTTAGAGGTCCCACAGGTAGGAGATCGTGGTAAAGTCGCTCCTCGGCCGAAAAGGCTGAGCATTCCAATAATTAACTTCGAGATGCTGCTTACACTTTCAGTTGAGGAATCTCAGGAGCGTGTGGTTGCGTTGACCACAAAGACGGGCGTTGAGCGCGTTCCGTTGGCCGACTCCTTAGGTCGAATTTTGCGCGAGGTCGTGCGCGCGCGCGCGAACGTACCGCCCCACCCCAACTCCGCCATGGACGGCTACGCGGTCCGCGCCGCCGATCTGGTGGGCGCAGGCGCCGAGACGCCAGTCCGACTTCAGATGATTGGCGAATCGGCGGCGGGTCACGCTGCCGGCATGGCGCTCGGCGCGGGCCAAGCGATTCGCATCATGACCGGCGCGCTCATTCCTGCGGGCGCCGACAGCGTGGTGATGGTCGAGCACACTCACGCCGAGCCAAACGACATGGTACGCACCGAGCGCGCGACGAAAGTCGGCGATCACATTCGTCCGGCGGGCGACGATATGCGGGAGGGCGATCTGATCTTGCTCGACGGTGAGCGAATCTCGCCGTCCTCGATCGGTCTTTTGGCGTCGCTCAAACGATCTAGCATCGACGTAGCACGCAAACCTACCGTGAGCATTTTCTCGACGGGAGATGAGCTTCGCGATCTCGATGACGCAGCCAACGATCCGGCCACCATCGCCGACAGCAACAGCTACACCCTGGCGGCGCTGGTGCGCGAAGCCGGCGGCGAACCGCTGGTGCATCCGATCGTGCGTGACAATCCAGCCGACCTGCGCGCCGCGATCGAGCGCGCCAAAACGTCTGACCTGATCCTTTCCACCGGTGGCGTTTCCGTCGGCGAGCACGATCACGTGAAAGAGGTCCTCACCGATCTCGGCGCCGAGCTGATCTTTTGGCGAGTGGCCATGAAGCCGGGAAAGCCGGTGGCGGTGTTCAGGCTCGGTCGCACGCCCTACTTCGGTCTGCCGGGAAATCCGGTCTCGGCGATGATTGCCTTTCATCTGTTCGTGCGCCCTGCCCTGCGTGCATCGCTTGGTTGCGCGGAGACATTTGATCTAACTTCAGTCGAAGTGATTCTCGACGCGCCCATCAAAACAGGCGACCGCCGGCACTACGCACGGGCTCGCGTTCATCACCGGGACGGATCGCTCCACGCCACCCCCATGGCCAAGCAAGGATCGCATGTGCTCACGTCGATGTTGCACGCCGACGCGCTGATCGTGATCGAGCCAGGAAGCGCTCCCACCGTCGGTGCACGCGTGCCGGCGCTGCTTCTGCCGGGCCCGTTGTAACTTCCTTCCCCGCGCGAGAATTGCTGCTATATTTCGCGCCCCAAAGCTCCAGAGGCGAACATGGCACAACAATACATCTTCACGATGCAGGACCTGCGCAAGGTGGTTCATCCCAAGCGCGAGATTCTCAAAGGCATCTATCTCTCGTTTTTCCCGGGCGCAAAAATCGGCGTCATCGGCGGCAACGGTGCCGGCAAATCGACACTGCTTCGCATCATGGCCGGCGTCG
>PLXG01000462.1 GCA_003153195.1 Myxococcales bacterium | reverse complement strand
GATCGCGCTCGGCCATCCGCTCGGATCGTCGGGTGCGCGCATCGTTGCTACGCTGACGCACGAGATGCGACGGCGCGGCGTCAAGCGTGGACTGGCCACCATGTGTATTGGCGTCGGACAAGGCATTTCCGCCGCATTCGAGGCCATTTGACGTTTTTGCGCTGAGTTTAAGGCGCCCGGCCCCTCGAGAAATAGAGTAAGATTGGGTGCGTGTCAGAGCCCGATGTTCTCAAGTCCCGCTTCGAGATCATGGAGCAGATCGGACAGGGCGGTTTCGCGCGCGTGTTTCGCGCCAAAGAGAAGACCACCGGGCGCAAGGTCGCGCTCAAGGTACTCAAAGACTCGTATTTGAAGGATGTCGAGATCGTCGAACGATTTCGGCGAGAGGCGTTCGCGGTGGCATCCATCTCCAGCCCGCATGTGGTGGAGCTGTTCGACTTCGGCATTTCCGGGCAGGAAGTATTTCTGGCCATGGAGTTCGTCGAAGGCGTGACGCTCCGGCAGGTGATGCACGAGCGCAGCTGGTCGTGCGCCGAGATTCATCTGATCGTCGGGCAGATCGCCCAGGCGCTTTCGATCGCGCACCGCAAGAACATCGTCCATCGCGATCTGAAACCGGAAAACGTGATGTTGGTTTCGAATCCCGATGGTACGCGACGGGTGAAGGTGCTCGACTTCGGGCTGGCCAAGTTGCAAGAGCTCGAGCGCGATCTCGGCCTCGAGCCGCTTACCCGCGCGGGAATGTGCTTCGGCACGCCACAATATATGTCGCCGGAGCAGATTCGCGGCAAGCCCGTCGACTCGAGCGGCGATCTCTATGCGCTCGGCGTGATTTGCTACGAGATGCTCACCGGATGTTTGCCGTGGGACGGCCCCGACTCGGTGGAGGTGATGCAGGCGGTGATCAAAAATCCTGCGCCCGCGATCACCAAGATGCATCCGTCGATCACGCGCGTGAAAGAGGTCAGCAAGTTCGTGCAGCGGGCGCTGGCCAAGGACAAAAAAAATCGGCCGCCCGACGCGACGCACTTTTTCAATGAGCTGGAGGTTGCGCTCTATGGCGAGTCACAGCCGGCCGCGCGCGGTGCCGACAAGATGCCCGTCGAAGACGCGGCCTTCGCCAGCGTGTTCGCCGCTTCGATCGAGCTGGTGGGTGGAACGCCCGAAGATCAGACGGTGGTCGAGCTCAGTCCGCCGGAAGAATCGGGGAAGTCTGCGCCGCGAGTCACGCGCGCGCTTCCGCGAAATCGCGATCGCCTCGAGTCGAAGTGGGTGCAGAGCATCGACCTGAGCGACTTTCAGGCGCAGTCGGCCGGAAACGAAGAGCTCACCGTGCGATCTCCCTCGCCGCTCGGCAACGAAGAGCTGACGGTGCAGTCTCTCAAGCCGGTTGGATTCGATGGCAAATTGGCGCCCGATACGCTTCCACCGCTTCGGCCCTATCCCGGATCGCAAGAGACAGCGCCGATGGCGCGCGTGCCTTTGCCGGAGACCGGTACCGATCGCATTGAAAAGCAGACTGGAAGTCGCGTCCCGATCTGGGTGCTGATTCTCTTAATGTGCGGAATCGCGATCGGCGGCCTGGGCGGATATCTGATCGGCCGGGCCCATTAGTCGGAGGCTGCCGGCTCGATCGACGTCGGTTCATGTGATATATCGGCGCCGTCACGGAGGACATCGATGGATTCCGATCTCAAGCTTCAAGGTTGGGCGCTCATCCTGGGCGCGTCGAGCGGTTTTGGCGAGGCCACCGCGCTCGAGCTGGCGCGCCGAGGCATGAACATTTTTGGAGTTCATCTCGATCGACGCTCCACGCTGCCCAACGTCGAGCGCATCACCTCAGCAATCACCGCCGCCGGACGAAAGGCGATCTTCTTCAACGTCAACGCCGCCGATGCCGACAAACGCAAAGAAGTGGTGGACGCGATCGAAAAGGAGACCGCTGGTGCGGCCGCGCCGCGCGTGCGTGTCCTCATGCATTCGCTGGCGTTCGGAACTTTGCGGCCGTTCATCACCGAGCCGGCGTCGGAAGGAATCAACTCGACGCAGATGGACATGACCTCGAACGTGATGGGTCACAGTCTGGTTTACTGGACGCAGGATCTGGTGGCTCGAGGACTGCTGGCCCGTGAGTCCCGGATTTACGCCATGACCTCGGCGGGTGGACATCGCATTCTGCCGTCGTACGGCGCAGTGTCGGCGGCCAAGTCGGCGCTCGAGTCGCACATTCGCCAGCTGGCGTATGAGTTGGCGCCGCGCGGAATTTCTGCCAACTCGATCTGTGCCGGCGTCACCGACACGCCTGCGCTCCGAAAAATTCCCGGTAACGAAAAGCTCATCGAAGGCGCCACCGCGCGAAATCCAACTGGTCGCCTAACCACGCCGGAGGATGTCGCTCGCGCCATCGCCGCGCTCACGCACCCGGCCGCGGGATGGATCACCGGCAACGTCATTCTCACCGACGGCGGCGAAGACATCGCCGGCTAGGCGCCGGCTAGGGGCGGCGGCTAGGCGCCGGCTAGGGGTCACTCCACTAGGATCTAACCGCACGTTTTTAATTAGTAAAAATCGCACACCGCGAAAACCCAATTTGCGGTCCAATTTCCCTGTGCAAAAGCGGTTTTCGAGGTGTCGAAAATTTCTCTATAAATTATATGAGCTTAAGTATGCGGTGAGTGACCCCAGCTCAGGGGGCGATGTCTTTGCGGGTGCGGCCTTTTCGTGGAAGGTCCACCTCCATCGCCGCCAGGTAGTCGACCGGCTGATTGCTGGGACGCGAGTAGGCGGGTGTTTCGCCGAGCTCGGTCACTCGACTGGCGAACTGAGCCAGGATTTCGCGGGCGTCCGGAAGAGTGCCGAGCTGCGGCACGCGCTCTTTCTCGATTTCAATGCCGAGCTTTCTCGGCGTTTCGCGCGAAAGCCGACCGCGGCGCAGCAGATCCTGCAGTGAGTTGCGCAGCGCATCGAGCTTGTAGTCGAAGCGTTCGATCATCTCGAACACCACTCGCACCACCGAATGCGCGGTCAAGTCGCCGTCCTCGTAGAGCACCAGCGCCGCTTGGAAATAGTTGAAGATCGGAACCAACCTGGGACCGTACCGATCGAAGCGGGCGGTGGGAGAGAGGCGATCGAGGTGAATGAAGATTCGATTCACCGCCTCGGCGCGAGGGATGGCGTCGGCCAGCGCCAAGGTTCGCGCCACCGCGTCGGGATAGACGCCGGCGCCGGCCAAGATCTTTTGCAGGAGCGGACGATCCACGCGCCCGGCGATCAGATCGGCGTAGAGCGAATAGATGAAACCGTCCGCTTCGGCGTCGTCGCCGAAACAGCTCTCGTGAAAACTCTCCGGCACGCCGGCGCGACCCGAGAGCAACGCGGGGAGCTTGTAGCCCACCTGCTCGCGCATGGCGCGAAAGCGTCCGGTCAGCATGTTGCGGAGATTCGGTTTGAGGATGAACTCGTCGAACTCGACGCCGTCGAGTCGAAGCTTTTTGGTGAGCACCCGCCGCATTTGACGTGGCGAGCCCGACACGAAACAGATTCGCGCACCGCCGGCGCGAAGCTCGCGCAGAAGTGCCGCGGCGCCGGGCACCGCCTGCTTTCGCTCCGCACCTTCGAACGCGGTTCGCACCAGCGCTTTCAGCGTATCGAAGTCGGTGCGGAGATAGGTTTTGTCGAGATCCCAGCGATAGACGTGTGCTCGCCGCAATGCTGAGCTCGACGGCGAAAGCGGCTCAGCCATATTCAGGCCGCGCGACGGGCGTCGAAGCGTCGCACCGCTTCTTCGATCTGTTTGGCAAGATCGGCATCGACGACTTTGGCGGCGACCTTGGCGGCGTTGGTGATGGCGCGCGCGCCCGAACGACCGTGGGCCTTGATGAACAGTTTGTCGAACCCGAGCACCGGTGCGCCACCGTATTCTTCCCAGTCGGTGATCTGCTTGAGCCGGTTGAGCCCGCCCGAAAGCATCATCAATCCGGCGCGCCAGATCAGTCGCTCTTTGTAGGCGTAGCTGGCGAGGCGCATGATGGTTCCGTGCACGCCCTCGAGCATCTTCAAGACCACGTTACCGACGAAGCCGGAGCACACCACTACGTCGGCGGTGCCGCGCGGAATGTCCACACCTTCGATATTTCCCACGAAGTTCAAGTCGGTGGCTTCGGTGAGCAGCCGATGTGCGGCCACAATCTCGGGTGGACCCTTGCCGGCTTCGGCGCCATTCGAGAGCAGCGCCACGCGCGGCCGGCGATTCTTCGACACTAGCTGGGCATAGGCCGAGCCCATGATGGCGAATCCCGCCAAATCTTCGGCCGTCACATCGAGCGTCGCGCCCACATCGAGGATCAGCGAAAACGGATCGTCTTTTTCGCCGCGCCGAGTCTCGGTCGGATAGACCGCCGCCAACGCCGCACGCCGAATGCCGGGAATTTTATTCCACAGCTTCGCGCAGGCGAGCACCGACGCGCCGGTATTTCCGGCAGAGACCAGCGCATCGGCCGATCCCTCTTTGACCAATCGCGCCGCCACCAAGATCGACGCGTCGGGTTTGGTCTCGAGCGCCTGCGCCGGTGATTCATCCATGCGCACCGCTTGCGATGCGTGGTGAAGCGAGATCCGCTCGGGATTGTGACGAACGCCGGACAAGATCTTGCTGATGACGTCGCCGTCCCCGACCAGAACCGTCTGCACATAGGTGGGTTCGAGCGAAAGCGCAGCTGCACCGCGAACGACCTCCTCCGCGCCATGATCGCCGCCCATCGCATCGATCGCGATCACGGCCGAACGCTTGGAAATCGGCGGGGTCATCAGAACCGAAAATTAGCACGCGGTCACGAAACGATGAACGAAAATCGAGATCTAAACAAGGACGGCGGATTGCGGATCAATTAAGTGAGCACCAGGAACTGTCCTTGTTTAGTCGATCTACACGGGCGTGCCGGTTCGCGTCGCAGTCCGCTGAGACGCGGTGCTCCACTCACCCCTCTCGGCACGGCCTCGCTTGAGCCGATCTGATCCCGTCTGGTCGTCCATCTATTCGTCCATCAACTGCGCTAGATCGGGCGCTTCGCTGGCAGTGGCACGATGGGCGCGCACCAGTCGTGATTTGAGCCCGTCCGAGACGATGCTCTCTGTGCTGTCGGCTAGCGCCTTCGACTGCGCTTCGGTGAGGCTCAGTCCGAGTTCGTCGAAGACGGTTTCGGTGAGCCGGGTGGCGAAGCCGTCGCCATCGCGCTAAACCAGATCTCGATCGGTCGGTGAGCGGGCTAGCGCTTGAGCGCGCCTAGGTCGGCGGTGGCGATGGGAGGCGCCGACGGAATGTCAGACATCAAGCTGATGACGAGATGGTTAGGCTTACCCGGCGGAATGAAGACTTCGTCGGCGTAGAGATGTCCGGCTTTCCATTTTGCCGATGGCGGAACGGTGGCCGGCGGCGTGGTCTTGTGAACCTGGGTGTCTCCTTCGGTGGTCAGCTGATGAACGATCGACAGCGTTGGAGCTGGGCCACTCGGTTTGAAAAACAGCTCGAGTCGACCCCGCACGATCTGTCCGACATAAATCGTCGAGTCGCCCAGCGGAACTGCGCGCATTTGGGCCACAGTGGTGTTGACTGCATCGTTGGCCGCCCGACTAGAACCGCGATCGAGCAGCAGGTTCGCGTAGCAAGCGCGCAGCGCCGGCTGTGCCGGTGGTGGCGGCAGCACTTCGTCCGTCGAGATCGGAATGCCGAGCTGAAGCGCGTGACAAAATCCCGGCATATAGGCGATGCGCTCGATCTTGAGCGGCGGCCATTTGCGCGACACCCACCATTTGTAGGAGGCCGACATCGGCTGCGGAACGAATTCGTAGGAGGACGCGCCCGGCTTGTTCGAGCGCAAGTCGACGATGGCGTAGTGATCGTAATAGGTGACCGGATGTTTGCGCACCAGCTCGTCGTAAAACGGCTGCTCCGACGGCGAGAGCGCGGAGAAGTCGAGCATCAGCACCGACTTTGCCCAGGTTGCGTGATACTTGTTGATCTGCGGAAGCGTGGTGACTTCGTCGAAGCTGCGATCGAGGTAGTACCACATCTCTTTTCGCGCTCCGAGATGACCGTAGTGAACGATCACGCGCTCGGACGGCGTGGTCATACGCGTCGCTTCCATCGCGACCATGGCTTTGTCGAATTGTGTGCCGGGATAGTTTTCGCCCAGCGTCCCGGCGAACGCGCGCCCGTCGAGTAGGTTCTTGTACGAGTGCGGCAGCTCGACGATCAGATAACCACCGAACAAGACGAATGCCACCATCGGAGCCAGCCAACGTTGACTTCCGATCTTGCGCGCCATCGCCATCGCGCTCGACAGAAGATCCACCGCGCTCAGCGTGAAAAATCCCGAGTAGACGAAAACGCGATAGAGATGCACCGCCGATCCTTCGGCGAACAGAAAAATGTAGAGCGTGTTGAGATAGAAGAAGCTGAGCGGCAATAGATCGCGCAGACGACTGCGTCCGGTCGCGGCGCGCACGATCCAAATCGCCAACCACAAAAGTCCGATTGCCACCGGCGGTACGCCGTAGAGCAGCTTGAGCCACAGCGTATGACGATCGATCACATAGTGCGCCGACGGTGGCGCGCTGCGCACATGGAAGCTCTCCATGAAGTCGGGCCAGGCGCCGGTGAAGTGCGTATACCAAATGTGAAACGCCATCATCGCCACGCAGGCCGATCCGATGGTGAGGATGTGAGCGTAAAGCGCGTTCATTTCGCGTCCGAGAAAACGCATGCGCAGGATTTTTCCGCGGGCGGTAAAGGAGAACGCGATCGCGTGCAGCGCAATGAACGGCGCCAGAAAATAGGCCTCCCACATGAGCAGGCCGGAGAGCGCGTAGCTGGCCGCAGCGTGAAGGAGCGCGCGCTTTTTCGCCGCTTCGTCTTCTGCTTCGATCAGCGCCAGATAAGACCAGAGCGACCAGCAGGTGCAGGCGAACATCAGCAGCATCGGGTCGGACAGCACGCTGAAGGTGGTGATGATCGGAAGCGCGATGAAGAACATCACCGACACCATGGCCAGCTCTCGACACCAGGCGCGCTTGACCAACTTGTAGAGCGCGTAGAGCGCGACCAGTCCGCCCAGCACCGCGACCACGCGCGGCAGCCATTCGTGCTCGCCGAAGATCGGCACCAGCAAAGTCAAAAGATGGTGATAGCCAATGGGATGGTGGAAATAGAGCGAGTTGAGCGGCGGTTTGTCGAACCCCGACCAGGTGGTCGGCGCCAGCGTATGCAGACGCAGCGACATACGCGCGCGCAGCGTGTAGATCGCGCCGTGATATCCGTAATGTCCCCAAAAAAACGGCGCCAGAATTCCCAGCGACGAATAGACCAGATAGATCGCGACCGAAAAGAAGAGGCCGATTCGCACCGGCCACGGTGACCGCCCGCTCGATGGCGTGAGCGCGTTCATTCGACCGGCGTCTTCTGCAGATTCTGATGGAGCTGCCAGTCACCTTCGTGATCGACCAGTCGCGATCCGTCCGCCGGAAGCGTGTCGGCGTACTCGGATTTGACGATGAAGTAGTCCCAGCCTTCGAGATGTTTGTACTGATCGAAGCGGCGCGTGTCGGGCGTACCCCAATTGGCGGCGCTCTCGACGATCGGCGCCGGCAGCTCGTGAATTCGTTTCACCGGAAATCCATCATCGTAGAGATAGGGATCATACCCCCCGCGGTACACCAACGGATAGTTGTAGATTTCCCGCCAATGGCTCATCTCCGGCGCCATCTCCCAGTCGTCGAAGTTGCGCCCGTGCGACGCGGGTTGGTGAAGAAGGAGCGTGGTCGAGCCGAGCGGTGTGCGTTTGATGAGCTTGATGAGCGGCATCACGCGCGCGGAAAAGCTGCGAAAGTGTCGCGCCATGTAATAGGGGATTACCGTCGAGACGGCCAGTCCGAGCATGAGCACGACCCGTCTTGTGCCGGCGATGTTGCCGCGCGGTAGAAAAACGCCTACCGCCGCTACCAACATCCAAAAACGAATGTTGATCATCCACCAGTTGAATGGTTGTCGGATCCAGTAGGGCGCGACGAACGCGAGCAGCATGAACAGCAGAAAAGCGAGCGGCAGGCGTAGTCGGGTGCGCGCCGGTTCGGCGTCTTTGGGCCGGTCGGTCAGAAGCAGAAAAAACACGATAGCGACCAAGCCCAGCTGAATGTACTCGTCGATGCTTTGGCGCTGCCATAGATCGAGCAGCCTGACCGACCGCTCGAGCAGTTTCGTGGGTGAATCGGTCTGCGCCAAATATTTTTCGTGCTTGATGTAGCCGGTGTCGCCGGCGTGCACCAGTCCCATCGCCAATACGGCCACCGACGGTAACATCGCTGGAACCGCGAAGGCGATCGAGCGCCAACGACGCGCCGGAATTTCCAAGATCAACAGCACCCCGGCGTAAAGTCCAAACGCGCCCCACGGCAGCACGTGACAGAGATAGAGCGTCACCGTACAGAACATGAGCGCGATGGCGCGACCGAGCGTGGGCTCGTCGATCAGTCGATAAAAGAGCGCGCAGGTGGGCAGCATCAACATGGTGCCGACGCAAAATGAGATGAATCCCCACTGAAAAAAAACGCCTACCGAAATTGGAAGCAGCAACATCGGCAGCCACGGATCGCGATTGAGCGCGCGCGCGAATGCCAATCCACAAAGCGGCGCCGCGGCAATGTAGATCGACATGTAGACCCGGTTCGCCCGCGTGACTGTCCCAAACAGGTAGGTCATGAGGTGCACCGGATAGAAATGGCCGAGATAGGGCACCAGGCCGAGCGAACGCGCGTAGAACTGACTCAAGTTCCAGCGCGGATCGTTCAAATAGTGAAGCGCAGTGATGCGCCCGAGATGGTTGGGCAGATCGTTGAGCGGCAGAATTTCGGCGACCCACAGCGGACGAATGAACCAAAACGAGAGCAGGGCCCAGCAGAGGATCCAGGCCGTTTTCGCGGTCGCAAAACGCGGCATCCGAGAGCCGTTCATCTTAGGGGGTGTCCCTAATTACTTCCCGTCGACAAACGGGCTGCGGGCCCGATCTGCTGCGTTGTTCCTCAGTCAGATATCTACGGATATCTTCCTTCGTCACGCCTTGCATCTCGGGCTCCTCGCTCCGTTTGTCTCGGTCCAGTAATCAGGGACACCCCCTACGCTCGACGGGCCACGCAGAATGCCGAGGTGCCGAGCGGCAGGCCGGACTTGCTGCGCTTCATCACCGGCAGCTCCAAGCGAAAGATTTGCCTGAGCATGCCGTTGAACGCGCCCGGGCGATCAGAGTGCTCCATGTCGTGTGAAATCTTCTTCGGCAAAATCCGCTGCGCCAAGCGCGCCGCTAGCATGGGGAAGAACAGCATGAAGTTGAAGTAGCCCTCTTCTTCGACCGAAAATCCTGCGCCGGCGAGGCAAGCGCTGATCTCACCTTTGCGATAGCGCCGTCGGTGATGGCTGTAGTCGTCGTTTTCGCCCCACAGGACATTGAACGCCGGGACGAACACGATGGCGGTGCCACCCGGTTTCAAAACGCGATGGATCTCGCGGGCCGCCGCTAAATCGTCGTCGAGGTGCTCGAGCACATCGAGCGCGCAGACCACATCAAACGTTCCGTCGGCAAACGGAAGCGGCTCATCGGCGGCCGCTTGAACACGATGAGTGTAGGGACGATCGCTCGACAGTCGAAACGACTCCAAGCTGCGATCGAGCCCGACTGCACGACCATATTGCGATAGGACCAGCGAAGCGCCGCCCGTGCCGCAGCCCACATCGAGCAGCATCGCGCGCTCGCGATCGAGCCCAAGCGTGGCCAGCTTTTGATCCAGGATTTCGCGCCGGACCGCGTACCACCAGTGCCAATCCTCAACCCGGCTTTGATAGTCGTGAAAAGTGGGGTCCATGGGAGGAGCGCTCTATAACATAAAACGGTCAGATTCGGCGCAGTAGGACCGCGTTATAGGGGGCCCAACCTAGCGGAATTACATGCTTGGCCAGCTGAGGCAGGGTGGCGCGGGCGACCACCGTAAAATGGGGGCGGCCGGCGGACAGTATTTCGGAAAACGACGAAAAATGATGGTCCTCAATGCCGCGAAACCCAATGGTACGGAAGGCGGTGTTCATGGCGCGATGGACTGCCGGGCAACCGATCAGGAATTGTCCGCCCGGTTCGAGGATGCGCGCCACTTCGCTCATCGCCGCGTGTAACGCATCGGGTTTCAAGTGTTCGAAGATCGAAAGCGCCACCACGCCGTCGAAGAAGCCATTCGCAAAAGGCATCGTTCGTACGTCGGCCTGATAAAAGATCGGCAGGCGCGCGCCCATTTTGGCGAGCGCGGCTTCGGTGCCCGCAGGCGGCGGTTCCAGATCGACGCCGTGCAGCTCATCGGTCAAACGATCGAGCGTGGGAATGAGAATGCCCGAGCCGTATCCGATTTCGAGCAGTCGGTGGAACCGTCCCTTCAAAAGATCGAGCGCGATGTTGAGCCGTGCGCTGAACAGCTTTCCGACCAGCGGCTTATAATAAAATTCGAGTGGGTCGACGTCGCTGTTTTTCTGAAAAGTTCCGCGCGGCGGTAGCTCGAACCGCATCAATACGCCTTTCGAAATTTCCGAAACGCGTGCCAGGTCATCTTGGCCAAGATGGCGCCGTGACGAAAACGATCGATCTTGGTCTCGCCGTAGGTTCGCGCGCGATAGCGCACCGGCAGCTCGACGATCTTGAGGTTCTGCTTGGCGGCGCCGAACAGCAGATCGAAGTCGCCGAACGGATCGAAGTCGCCGAAGAATCCACGCGCGGCTGCGATGCGCTCGTAGTCGCGCCGAAACAGAACCTTGGTGCCGCACAGCGTATCTTTGAGCCGCTGTTCTAAAATCGCCGAGATGGAAAGTCCGAAGACTTTGTTACCGATGGTGTTGAGCAGGCGCATGGCTTCACCCTCCATCGGATAGGCCAGTCGCGAGCCGTTCACGAACTCGGCCTTGCCCTCGGCCAGCGCAGCATAAAACTTCGGAAGATCTTCGGGCGGCACGGTCAGATCGGCGTCGAGAATGAACAGGATGTCGCCGGTGGCAGCCGCAAACCCTTTGCGAACCGCGTCACCTTTTCCGCGCCCGTCCCCCTGATGGATGAGCTTCATGCCATCGCGCGTTTTCGTCTTCAGATGGTGTTCAATCGCGGCTACCGTTCCGTCTGTCGAATTGCCGTCGACGAAGATGAGCTCGGTTCCGCGTCCCATTTCCGGCATGCGCTCGATGATGGCGTCGATGTTGCCACGCTCGTTCTTACACGGCACGATCACGCTGCAGCTGTAGTCGCGCTCATGCACCGGTCCGCCGCCGCCTTCTAAATGGCAGACAAAATAGTGCGTCAGCGCCAGCTCGCTCATGCCCGGCATCAGCGCGACGTAACGATTGGCCAGCGTCGAGATGAGCGGCACATGAATTGGCACCAATTGCGCGGTGCCTTGGCGCACCACGTCGAAATGGTTGAGTTCGAGCAGGTTCTGAATATCGCTCGGGCTCAGCCAGTTCTGCTGCGAGATGGGCATTTTGCGCCCAATGCGCTCGCCCAGTCGCAATGCCGGCTCCCACAGAAAATTGTAATAGGTGATGAGGATCCGCGTGCGCGCATGACAGACGCGACGAAGCGCGCGAAATGCCGACCAGACATCGGTGAGCATGCCGATCACGTCGGACATCACGACGTAGTCGAAGGTGCGCCCGTCGAGCTCGGGAGCTGCGAGGGTCTCCGCGTCACTGACTAAAAACTGTAGCTGAGGATGTTTCGCGCGCGCGCGATCGACCAGACGCGGGGCGATGTCGATGCCCAGGCCGTCGCGCGGCTTCAAAGAGGCGAGCAGATCACCGGTGCCGCAACCGATCTCGAGCACGCTGGCATTTTCGGGAATGATGAATCGGGCCAGCCGCGCGATGCCGGCGTAATAGGCCGAGTTCTTGCGCACCCAGCGGTCGCGCTCATCGGCCATGCGATCGTATTCGGCCAATCGCCTTTCACGCTCGGCCTCTTCACGGCGTGCGAAATCGGAAGCGGCTCTCATGCGCGGAAACTTAGTCTCGTTCGGCTGCGCGACGCGTGCCGTTCTTGATTTCGGCCAGATCGGCATCGACCATCATTCGCACCAAGTCCTTGAACAGAACCTTGGGCTCCCACTTGAGCAGGCGCTTGGCCTTGGACATGTCGCCGCGCAGCTCGTCGACTTCGGACGGGCGGTAGTAGCGCGGATCGATCTCGACGTGCTTCTTCCAATCGATCTGCAGATGTCCAAACGACTCGTCGAGAAAATCGCGCACGGTGTGACACTGTCCAGTGGCGATGACGAAATCATCGGGCTTGTCCTGCTGCAGCATGAGCCACATCGCTTCGACATAGTCACCGGCAAATCCCCAGTCGCGCTTGGCGTCGAGATTTCCCAAAAACAATTTGTCCTGAAGCCCGAGCTTGATGCGCGCCGCTGCTCGCGTGATCTTGCGCGACACGAAGGTCTCGCCGCGCCGCGGAGACTCGTGGTTGAAGAGGATCCCGTTGCACGCGTAGATGCCGTACGCCTCGCGGTAGTTGACCGTGATCCAGAACGAGTACAGCTTGGCCACGCCGTACGGCGAGCGCGGATGGAACGGGGTGTGCTCGGACTGCGGCGCGGGCGACGAGCCGAACAGCTCCGACGACGACGCCTGGTAGAAGCGCGGGCTGATGCCGCTCTCGCGGATCGCCTCGAGCAGCCGCACCGTGCCCACGCCGGTCACCTCCGCGGTGTACTCCGGCACGTCGAACGACACGCGCACGTGCGACTGCGCGCCGAGGTTGTAGATCTCGT
>PLXG01000295.1 GCA_003153195.1 Myxococcales bacterium | reverse complement strand
GACGGGGTGTTCAATCATGTTGGTGAGCGCCATGCATGGCTCACCGAACGACCGGCGCTCTTTCGTCAGACAAATTGGCGTGGCCACGGTCACTTGCGCGAGATCGATCTGCAACACCCCGATGCGCGAGAGGCGATCGTCGGCCCAGCCGGCGTGGTTCGCCACTGGATCGATCGCGGCGCCACCGGCTGGCGTCTCGATTGTGCCAATGATCTCGGCCCCGAGATTTGCCGGCTGATCGCGGATGCGGCGCGACAGGCGGGCGCGCGCGACGGAACCATCGGCGAGCTGATGGCCTACCCGGCCAAGTCGGCGCACCACGACTTCGGCGGTCTCGACGGCGTCATGAACTACTGGATTCGATCGTGCGCGCTCGAGCTCGCGTCGGGGCAGGCGCCGGCGGCGCAGATTCAGCACGTGCTCGATCGTCTGGCCGGCGAGCTACCGCTCGAGTCACTGTTGCGAAGTTGGAGCATCCTCTCTTCGCACGACACGCCGCGCATCGCGTCGGTGCTCGAAGGCCGCGCGCGCATCGAGCAGGCGTTGGCGCTGCAGTTCGCCTATCCCGGAACGCCCATGATCTATTACGGCGAGGAGATCGGGATGGTCGGCGGCGCCGATCCGGCCAACCGCGCCGGCATGATCTGGGACGAGGCGCGCTGGGATCGCGAACGATTTTCTTTCCTGAAAAAACTCTGTTTGTTGCGCAAACGGGAACCCGCGCTGCGTCTCGGACGTTATCTGAGCATGCCGCAGCCGGGAACCGATCTGGTGGTGTTCGCGCGGGTCACCGAGCGGCCATCGGACACGATCTTGTTTGTGGCCAACGCCTCTGCCGCCGCTCGCCGCTCGCGGATTTTTCTGCCGTTGGCCTCGCTGTTCGACGCGCTGCCACTGCGCGATCTGGTGGGCGATGCGCCGCACCACGTGATGGAGCAGGGCTGCCTCACGGTCGATCTGCCTGGCCATGGATATGCACTTCTCAAGGTGGCTGACGATCACGCCTCGGGATATCGCTTTTTCAAGTGACGTTCGTTGCGAACCCAACTAGATTCACGCGCCGAATAGAGACGATATGACCCGCTTTCTCAACTGGCTGAACGAGACGCCCGATCGCCGAATCCTCATCGCACTGCTCACGCTGTGCGCGATGATCTACATTCCGCTCACTGGCAACTACGGCATGTGGGATCCGTGGGAGACCCACTACGGTGAGGTCGCGCGCCAGATGCTCGAGCGCCACGACTACATCAGCTTGTGGTGGCCGGGCTCGCCGCAAGATCGATCGGAATTTTGGTCGAAGCCGGTGCTCACCTTCTGGCTGATCGCGCTCAGCATGAAGGTGGCGGGAATTCAGTGGGCGTCGTCGCTGCCGAACGAGATGGTGGCCAGCTGGCGCGTGGAGTGGGCGTCGAGAATGCCGTTCGTCATTCTCGGCGTGGTGGGCGTGTGGTCGGTGTGGGATCTCACCCGCCGACTGGTCGGAAGACGCGCCGGGCTGTTGGCGGCGATCATCCTGGCGACCTCCTCGCAGTGGGCGTTCATCTCGCGGCAGGCCATGACCGATATGGCGTTCGTGGCGCCGATGACGGTGGCACTGATGTTGTGCGGAATTGCGCTGCTCGCACCCGGTGACGAGTTTGAACGCGAGCTCGAGCGACGTCCGACATCTTTAGGATTTTCAATTCCGAAATCGGGCGCGTTCTACGGCCTCATGGTGTTGATCGCGCTCACGGTGGTTCCACCGCTGATCATCATTTCGGCTCAGTTGCAGACGATGGCCAAGATCGGTCCCTACCTGATCAAGTTCATCGGTCTAGTGCCGATGTTGCCCTATTGGGGACTGCTCATTCTGGCGATCTTCTGGTCGATTCGCGCCAAGAACAAGCGACAGCTCTACCTGCACTCGGCATTCGTGCTGGCGGGACTGGCCACGCTGGCCAAAGGGCCGGCCGGATTGGCGCTGCCGTCGCTGGTGGTCGGTTTTTATCTGGCTTTGGCCGGGCGCTGGAAAGACATCTTCACCAAGCTCGAGCTCATCTCGTGGCCTGAGAGCGGCAAACCAAAATGGTGGCAGGTTCTGCGTGCGCCCGGCGCGCTCTACTTCGTGGTCAGCGCGTTTCCCTGGTACCACGCCATGCTGGTGCGTCACGGCATGGGATTTTGGAACGAGTTCATCGGCGACAACTACGTGCGCCGATCGGCTGGACGCCACGGCGATCGCGGCGCGTTCGAGTACTACCTGCAATATGTCGGTTACGGCATGTTTCCCTGGTCGGGCATCGTGACCGCCAGCGGGCTGTGGGCCTTCATCAAGCTGCGTCGTCCCAAAGATGCGAAGTCGGCGCTGGTGCTGTTCGCGCTGGTTTGGTTCCTGGTCGAATTCACCATCATGACCGCGGTGGCGACCAAGTTTCATCACTACATCTTGCCGGCACTTCCGGCGCTGGCGGTGCTGGCCGGAATTTTCCTCGACGATCTCATGGAGTCGCCGATCCTCGGTGATGTGCTGCTCTTGGTGTTCGTGGCACTGCCGATCACCTTTTTCTGCGGTCACGATCTGGCGGCGTTTCCGCCGCGTCTGTTGTGGATGTTCAACTACGATTACGTGAACGCGCCCGGCACCGGCCGGCCGTGGCCGCTCACCAGCCTGTACGGCGATCGCTACGAATATGGCCGACAAATTCTGATCCTGACCGGCGTGGTGACGCTCTCGCTGCTCACGGTGATCGGTGCAATCGAGCTATTCCGTCGGAAACGCGCAACCGAAGAGGTCATTGTGCCGAAGCCGGTGTCCGCCGGTCAGCTGCTCTTGTCGGCGGGCGGTTTCGCGGTGGCGCTGGTGCTGGCGATCGCACTCGGGCCTTCGACGCCCCATGGTGTGGCGCCGGTGATTTCGCGATTGGCCTGGCTGGGTCCGACGGTGCTGGCGATTCCATTCGTGCTGCTGGTCTTTCGCGCCTGCGGGCAGCCAATCGGTGCGCTGTTCCACGTCATGACCATCTTGGCGGTGGTTTGGACGGGTTTTCTCCTCAACAAAATTCTGATCGAGCTTTCGCCGCACTGGGCGCAGAAGCATGTGATCGCGTCGTACTACGCCAATCGCAAAGGTCCCGAGGAGCCGCTGATCGCGTGGCAGCTCTATTGGCGCGGCGAGAACTTCTACACGCGCAATGAGATCTATAGCAGCCCTACCGTCACCGAGCGGACGGTCTTCCTCGGAGATCACAACGCCGAAAAGATGCAGACCTATTTCACTACGCACACCGGACGGCGGGTCTTCTTCGTCGTCGAGCGCACCCGACTCGAATCGCTGCGTGGACTCTTGCCGCAGAAGTCGCGCGCCAGCCTGCACGTCATCGACGAGTCGAACAACAAGATCTATCTCGCCGTCGCCGACATCTAGAAGAGTCGAGTGTTTAAGGTCGAGTGTGGCTCTTCGCCCTCAACCCTCAACCCTCAACCTTAACCCTCGACTTCTACCTCTCGGGGCCGGACTTGAAGGTCTCCAGCACCAAGTCGGTCAGCCCGTTTAGGTGCACGGCGATCATGAACAGTGCGGTGACGGCCAGGGCGGTCATCCCCGCGCGCAAGATTGCTTCGCGCCACTTCACCGGACGAGCGCCGAACGAGCCGGCCACTAGACAGACGATGAGACCACCACCCGCGGCGATGAGCGCCATTGCCCAGGCGACCTGTCGATCCGCCGCCAGCGACGACAGTACGAAAAGAGCGGCGATGGGAAGGTAAAACAGCACCTCAGTGGGAAGCCCACGCGGGCGACTTTTCACATACGCGCGTGCGTGTACCAAGATGAAGGCGACGAAATAGATCAGCGCCACCCAAAAAAAGGTCTGCCGAAAGCGTGCGGTGCGCACCATGGTCAGACCTTCATTTCCGCCCAAGCGATCGAGCCCGAGCGGCGCTCGGGAGAGCTCTTGATAAAGCTTTTTTGCGTCGGACAGTCGGCCATGTCTGAGCGCCAAATCGGCACGCGCTTTTTTCGCGCGTCCGGCCCATTCGCTCGATGGAAAGCGCTGCTCCACTAGCTTGAAGTGGGCGACCGCGTCGGCCTCTTTGCCAAGCTCGGCATAGGTCGAGCCTTGCCAAAAGATCGCGCGATCCGCCAGCGCGAATTCGGGATGGCTCGAGACCAGCCGCTCCATTCGGGTGACCGCGTCGGGCGTCGAGCCCACGCGCAAGATCGCCTCGAAATCTCGCAACAGATCGGAGCCGGTACGCAGTGCCGACGCGAGCGCCTCGGCCTTGTTGCGCGCGCGCCTGAGCAGGCGACTTTGCGGAAAGCCGACGGTGAGTTGCGAGTACAAACGCTCGGCTCGGGCGGGATCGCCCAGGTGCTCTTCGGCGATGAGCGCGGCTTCGAAGAGTGCATCGTCGGCGTAGGGTTGTCCCAAGTGGGCGCTGCCCAGGTGCTCGAGCGCGTCGGCCGCTTCCGAATATCGTCCTTGGCTCTCGAGACGCGTACCGTTTTCAAATGCGGAGCGAAGATCCTCCTCCGCATGCGCAGAAATCGCCGCGAAGCCGAGCGCAAAAAAGACGATCGCGCCCAAAGACACCGCGCGTCCGCTCGAGCTCATGCGGCGACGCGAGTGAACAACTCGGGAAGGACGGTCGAAAGATCGGCATGGTCACCGGCGTACTGGCTGACAAATCGATAGGGCACGCGGCCATCCGGGAGCACCAGCAACATTCCGCCTTGCTGCGTGGCGTCGCCTTGCATTTTTCCCTGACGCGAGCCACTCCAGAAGGCCTTCACTCCTTTGACCGCCACGCGCGGATCGAGGAGGGTCAAAATTCCGCGGTGCATTCCCGCGGCGTCGAACGAGACGTGCTTTTCGTCGCAGTAGATGGGCGCGTCGAGCCCCAGTCGATCGCGGAAGCCGACGCCGAAAAACGGCGAGCCGGTACCCACGAAGGCGAGGTCGATCCCGTGCGCGGCCAGGTCGGCTACGTGCGGCTTGAGATCGAGCGCCTGCTGATGACAAAAGAGGCAGCCAAAATGTCTGACAAATACGATCAGCGTTGGCTTCTTCGACCAGATCTCCGCCATCTGGTGCGGCTGACCATCGAGGTCGACGACCCGAACGTCGGACAGGGCTTGGCTCACGCGTTTCATCTCAAAACGATAAGATCCCGACTTCATCTCCGCTAGTGACTGAAAGGGCTTCCATCACCGTTTCAGCGAGGCTGACCTGACCGTCCTCGAGCCCGAACTGGGCGCCGGTGGCGGCAAAATGGGGCGCTCGATCGCGCTCGATCGAGATGAGCCCGAAGGGCGCGTTCGCCGGCAGAGGGGTGGCGGTGCCCACTTTGGCCCGCTGCGTGGATTTCACCAGCGTGATCTTGTCGGTCTTGGCCAAAAAGTGCGGGCCGCCGTCGAAGGGATCGATGCGCTCGGCATATTCGAAGCCGATGCGCCTGAGCATGAGCTCGACCCCTTTGGTCTCTGGTCCGACCTTGCCGATGTGCGCCTGCACACTGTAGGGCAAGAGCGAAATGTAGATCGGCTCCGACGGGAAGAGGCTGCGAATGAACTCTTTGTTGGTCTGCGAAATGTGGTCGGCTTCTTGATAACTCATGCCGGTGAAGTGACGGCCAATCGATTCCCACATGAGCGAAGTGCCGTCGGCTTCGAGCGGCGGCATGAGCTCCGACAAGACCTCGTCGCGAAACGCCTGACGATGAAGCGCGAGATACAAAAAGCGCACGTACGAAAGCCACTTGCCGAGCGCTTCGGGATGGCGGCGATACTTGGGCAGGATCACCAGTCCACCGATCTCCGTCGGGCCGTTGTAGTTGTAGCCAATGCGGAGCACCTGATGAACGAAGTGCTTGTCGAGCGTCTCCGAGTAGCGCTCGTCCTGCATCACGTCGAAAAAAATGTGCGGCGCGCGGCGAGTGCCGTGCTGCGCGTGGATCATGGAGGTGCCGATGACGCGGCCGTCGTCGACCAGCACGAATAGATATTCGCGCTTGAAGACGTCGAGCTGGCCGGCGAACGATCGGCGCGAGTGATCGATCAGACCTTCGAGTACTTTGCGATCGTTCGGCAGATTGACCGAATTGAGATGCGCAGCGACGGCATGAAGCCCGTCGAGATCGTCAGTAAATACCTCTCGCAGAATGAACATCGCGCACCAGGTTGGCGACGCTACACCTTGGGCGCCAGCCAAGCAAGCGGGGCCGCGGCGGGCTTGATCATCTCGAACAGCATTCGCCCGATGCCTTGCAGCACCGGTGGCACCGCTGGATGAGGCGGGACGAGATACGAATAGTCGAGCACCTTGATGGGTATTTCGTTGGCCGCGATCCGGCGCGCATTCTCCTCGTCGAGCCAATCGAGGATCGCCGGCAACGCCTTGACGGTCGCACCTTGGACGTCGTGCATCAGGAGAATCGCGCGACCGTGCAACTTGTTCAGATGCGCGATGACGAAGGTCTGAATCTTCTTGGCGTCCTTGGTTTTCCAATCTTGCGGATCGATGTCCCAACCGATGGGGCGAATGCCGAGCGCGCCGAGGGTCTCGTTGAGCACTTTGCAGTGCGAGCCATAGGGTGTGCGGAAGAGATCGGGACGCACTCCGATGGCCTGCTCGATGAGATCGGCATTGCCCTCGACCTCCTCGGCGGCGTGCTTGATGTAGTAGTGGCCGCACAAGAAGTCATGATGGATGGTGTGATTGCCGACGGCGTGCCCGCGTCTCTGGATCTCGCGCAAGAGCGCCTGCTCTTTTAGCGCCGCCGGTCGGGTTCCCTGAAAATGCCAACCGTTTACGAAAAAGATCGCCTTGATATGGTGCTGATCGAGCAGGTCTAAGACGATGGGCGTCTTCCCGAGCGCGGGGCCGTCATCGAAAGTGAACAGCACCTCGGGCGCCTTCGGCTCTGCCAAAGCAGCACTCGGAAGCGCGATTAGAAGCCCGAACAGCCAAAGCGTGAAGCGCACGCTCATTCAGCGTATCACCCCGCGAAGTGGAAGCAACTGTCAGCGGATGCTGGGTAATTTAGGCCCCACGGCGACACCAAGTAGCTAGAAGTATTGATGGCATAGCCATTGCTCATTGGATGGCCATGCGTCTCCATATCGCGCTCGTTCTCGCGCTTTCGGTAGTCCCCGGCAGGCTTCGTGCGGCGCCGTTCGAAACCGGCGAGGTCCGCGCGACCCATGCACGCGCCGATCGAGCGGTGGCCGATCTAAAAAAATCGTTCGACGGTAAAGCGCTGAACGACGTGACCGCATTTCACAACGGCGCGCAAGCTTCGGTGGCGAGCGCCAAACATCCCGAGACCGGCGAGCTGGTGGTCGTTCGACAGCCGTATCGCCCCGACCGATCGAATCGCTTCAACAACGCGGTTCACAAATTGGCCTACGAGCTCGGCCGCGAAGATTTGGTGTTGCCGTCCGCGCTGGTCAAGCTTTCGCCGAAGCAGGAGAGTCTGCCCGCCGATCGTGAAGTCATGATCATGGCGCACGCTGGAAAAGAGTTCAGCGCTGGCAACAAAGCGCCGGTCGAATGGCGCGAACGCGTGCCCGAAGAGACGCGCGTGACCGCGGCGCTGATCGATTTTCTCACCTTCCAACAAGATCGCTTGTGGAAGAATTTACTGGTGAGCGAAGAGGGCAAAGTGCTTTTGATCGATCACGACGGCAGCTTTGGAAAAGGTGGCGGCGCCAATCACCCGTCGCGTTTTTATCCGGGTGAGGGGCTGGCGTTTACCTCGACGGAAAGTCACTTCGGTGAGCTTCCCGAAAACGCGCGTCGCGTGGTCAATCGAATCATCGACAGCGATGCGGAAACACTGGCCGCGGAATACGAAATCAAAGTCGATGAGGCGAAGGTGATGAAATCGCGCGCCAAGCGAGTTCATGAGCTCGGACTCGCGAGTGCGATCGCCAATCCCTATCCGCAGACCTTGCTGCGCCATTTTTCCGGCTCGACCGAGCCGATGCGAATCGGTGGTGGCGATTATGAAAAGCGCGGCGACACGGTGGTGGCGGTGCCCGGCGTTTCGAAGTCGGGATACATGGTGTTCGGCCCCTACCTGACCTTTCCGACCGGCCACCACGAAGTGGAGTTCAAGTTGCGCGTACCCGCGGACGCGACCGGAGAGGTAGGTCGAATCGACGTGAACGATCACGACAAAAACGAAGTCACCGCGGCGCAGAAAATCGAGGCGAGCGAGTTATCTCCAGGAAAATGGGTGACGATCAAGTTGCCCGTCGAAGTGACGGCAAAAAACGAGCTCGAGTTTCGAGTGAATTGGGCGGGAACGACGAAGTTGGAAGTAGGCGAGATTCACTTTCGCTGAGCGACGCGCTCAGACCGAAAGGGTCGTACGGGATCTAAAACGGGATGTCGTCTTCGCCGCCTGGGGGAGGACCGAAATCATCCGAAGCTGGACGTCCACCGCTACCGCCACCGCCGCCGCTGCTACGCGGCGCTGACGAGCTGGGGCGATCTCCACCGGCGCCAGGCGCACGATCTCCGCCGCCCTGGCCGAGGAAGGTCACCTGATTGGCGACGATCTCGGTCATGTATTTTTTCTCGCCGCTGGTCTTGTCGTCCCACGAACGAGTCTGCAGGCGTCCCTCGACGTAGATCGAGCGACCCTTGTCGAGATACTGCGCGCAATTTTCCGCGGTCTTTCCCCACACCACCACGCGATGCCACTCGGTGCGCTCTTGTTTTTGATTTTGTTTGTCGTTGAACACTTCATTGGTGGCCAAACGGATCTCGCAAACCGCCTGCCCCGAAGGAAGGTACTTGAGCTCGGGCTTGGCGCCCAGATTACCGATGAGAATGACTTTATTTACGCTGCCCGCCATGGTGCCTCCTCAAGCCCTGAGTTCGAGTGCGTGAGGATGCTCGTTCACGCCATCCAGGTCAAGTGTTCAGTGCGCGCGAAAGATGATAATGTCTTGGCCCATGTTTCGTTCGTTGCGGGTGGCCGTGGTCGTTCCCGCATTTAATGAAGAAGATCGCATTGCCGAGACTTTGCGTGGCATTCCGGCGTTCATCGATCAGGTGATCGTCGTCGACGACGCATCCTCCGATCGCACCTCGCAGGTCGCGCGCGCCGAAGTCGCACGAGTGCAAAAATCACGGCGAACAGAAATTCTTCGTCATCCATCGAACCGCGGCGTGGGCGCGGCGATCGTGACCGGATATCGTCGCGCGCTCGAGCTCGATGTCGATGTCGCGGTGGTGATGGCCGGCGACGGCCAAATGGATCCGGCCGATCTGCCAGGCCTGCTCGATCCGATCTGGCGCAACGAAGCCGACTACGTCAAAGGCAATCGATTCGCCGCCGGATTTCGTCCGCTTCTCGGCGCCATGCCGATCGGACGCGTGATCGGCAACGTGGCGCTCTCGCTGGCGACCAAAGTGACGAGCGGATACTCGCATCTGTTCGATTCGCAGTGCGGCTACACCGCCGCGTCGCGTCGCACGCTCGAGGTCATTGATGCGTCGGAGCTGTTTCCTCGCTACGGCTATCCCAATGATCTTTTGGCGCGACTCAAGAGCGCCGATCTGATCGTCAGCGATGCTCCCGTCAAAGCGATCTACGGTCCGAGTTGGCGCTCGGGAATTCGCGTGCGCACGGTGATCTATCCGATGTCGTTTGTGCTGATGCGTTCGTTCGTGCGTCGGCTCATCACGCCGGTTCAGCCGCGTTCGAGCGTGCCGCGCCGTGAGGCGTCGCGTTGCGCATCGGGGTCCTGACCACCTCGTATCCGCGCGAGTCCGGCGATCCGGCCGGCCATTTCGTGGCCGGATTTTCGCATTGGCTGAAAGATCACGTGGGCGATGTGGAGGTGATCGCGGCGAGCGATCGCTGGCCGATTTTTTATCGCGGTGGCGCACCTTCGGCGCTCTCGTCGCCGATTCGCTGGCCGCAAGCCGCAGCATTTTCCGCGCAGCTTTTTGCCGCAGCGAAAAAGCGCGCCGCCGAGTGGGATGCGATCGTGTCGCATTGGCTTGTGCCTTGCGGTGTCGTCGGTGCATCGCTGGCCCGCGGTCGCGATCATTTGATGATCGCGCACGGATCCGATGTGCGAATACTTTCGCGGCTGCCCGGCGGGACTCGCCTCATGCGTGGGCTGGGCGATCGCGGCGATCTGGTCTTCGTGGCCGATGCACTGCGACCAGCGGGCGTGCGCAGTCGCGTCCAGCGAATGGGCATTCCGCGCGAGAACGAAAGCCTCTCGGTGTCGACCTCGCGCTCGCCGAATTCATCCTTGCGCGTACTTTTCTTAGGCAGGCTCAGCCACGAAAAAGGTTTGGACCTGGCCATTTCCGCGCTGCCCGCTGGTGTCGAGCTCATTGTCGCCGGTGAAGGACCGGAACGAGCCGCGCTCGAACGGCGCGCAAACAATTCGGTAGTTCGCGCTGCGATTCACTTTCGCGGAGAGATTCGCGGGGCTGAAAAAATGCGCGAGCTCGCGCACGCTGATCTCCTGATCGTTCCTTCGCGCGAAGATGGCGCGCCCACCGTCATCGCCGAGGCGCAAGCGATCGGCCTTCCGGTGCTCGCGACTCGCGTGGGCGGAATTCCCGAGTGTCTGACTGCCAGCGATCGATCGTGTGAACCGAACATCGAAAGCTTGCGTGGCGCGCTCGAAGCGGCGCGGGACCAGCGCCAAAGCGGAGGCGAAAATCGCCCGACCAGCGACCTTCTCGGCTGGGAAACGATCGGTCCCAAGCTTTGGGCTGGTAGGCAAGCTCGTACACAGTGCGCACGCTTGAACGTGGTCCGAGTGTGAAAGTAATTACGCACCACGTCATTCTTAATTGCGCTAAAGCCATAATTTTATTATGGTGCCCCGTTCGCTCGGGGGAGGNNGGCATAGACCATGCTAGTTGAACGCGTGGACATGATCCTGGGACCGCGTTACGGAAGTCCGGATGTCACCGTAGTTCTGCGCACGCGTGAAGACGAAGATCGCGTTGGACACGCGGTTCGTCGCATAGCCGAGCATCTCCGCGCGCACAAGCTCTCGGCCGAAATCGTGGTCGCCGATGAAAGCTCGGGCGACAACACGGTGGCGATCGCCACGCTCCTCAAGCGCACCTTCCGTGAAGTCGAGGTTCTGCATTGCGCCTCGGGGACTGGTTTTCTCGAAGGCTGCGAACGCGCGCGCGGTCGAGCCATCATTCTCTATGACGCGCGCTCGGACGCGCCACTCGCACTGCTCAGCTACGCACTTCGCCGCATGGAAGCGGGAACCGACGTCATCTCCGTCGGTGGACGCTATCTGGTCATGCGGCGCACGCGAGCTTGGCGTGCGTTCGAAGCACTGCAAAACGATCCCACCGGCGGCACTTTGGTTCGTCGCGCCAAAGCGCTTGGGCTCAGCTGTCTGGTCACGCACGAGACGCGACCGCGCCGACTGATTTCGGGTGCAACCGCCAAGATGGGTCGCAGCCTGCGTCAGCTGGGCAGCGCGCTTCGCACCATCGCCATCGCCTCCTTCTAAGAATTACTGCGCTTTTCCCGAGTGGCGCCTCGTCGGAGGCAGTGTTAACCTTTCGCTATGGTTTTCCTACTTTCCCATCCTGGAACGATCGCGCTGGCGATTTTGGCGCTTGGAATCTTGATCATCATTCACGAAGGTGGCCATTTCTTGGTGGCGCGCGCTTCAGGCATGCGAGTCGATCGATTTTCGATCGGATTCGGTCCGCAAATTCTGAGCTTCAAACGCGGTGAGACCACCTATCAGGTGGCGGCGATTCCGCTGGGCGGATTCGTCCAGATCGCGGGCCTCAATCCCGGAGAAGAGGGCATCGAGGAGAGCGATCCGCGCGCCTATCCCAATCGCACTGTGCTTCAGCGCATGGCCACCATCTTCGCCGGTCCGGGCACCAACTATCTTTTCGCTGCGGTCATGATGGTGATCGTCTACCTGATCTGGGGCGTGCCGATTCCGGGCAAGCTGCCGCTCATCGGCGCGCTCAGCGAAGGCAAACCGGCCGCCAAAGCGGGGCTGGTCCCGGGCGACGAGATCGTCTCCGTCGACGGAAAAAAGATCACCGATTTTGGCGAAGTGTCGGGCCTGATCAACGGCTCGCAAGGTCGCGCCATCGCCATCGAGATCGTTCGCGAGAATGCGCACAAGACGGTGACGGTCACGCCGGAGAAAGATGGAAACGATTTCCGCATCGGCATTCAAATTTGGCCGAAAGAAGAGACCGCGCCGGCGTCGTTCGGCGAGAGCTTGAAAGAGGGACTGCTATTTCCGGTCTACTACAGCAAGTTCATTTTGCACGGCTTCGGCGAGATCTTCGCCGGCCGACAGAAGGCAGAATTTTCCGGACCGATCGGAATCGTAAAGGTTATGCAGCAGCAGATCGCGCAGGGCGCCAAGTCGGGCCTGTCGATCTTCGCCATCATCAGCGTCTACCTGGGCCTGTTCAACCTCTTGCCGCTACCGGCGCTCGACGGCGGGCGCCTCATGTTCCTGGGCTGGGAAATGGTTTCGCGTCGGCGCGTCAATCAGCGCGTCGAGCAGACTGTTCACATGGTGGGAATGGTGGTGCTGCTCGGATTCATTCTATTCGTGACCATCGGAAACGATCTCGGCCTCGCCAAGCACTTTAAACATTAACCTCTGACGACTCTCGCGTAATCCGCAGCGCGCCCCATGTCACTCCGAGCAGTGTGATGATTGCGCCGGTGATGGCGAGCCAGGTCTGTCGATCTCCGTAGATCATCCAGCCAAGCGCGATGGTGGACACCGGAGTGAGCTGTGCAATGACGCCGGATGACGAAGCGCGCACGTAACCGAGCGAGTAGGTCATGAGGATCTGGGCGGCGGCGGCGGTGACTCCCATTCCAACTAAAACCAGCCATTCGAACGAGGTCGGCGTGATCCAGGCGCGCGCGCTCGGGCCGGCGGTGATGATCGCGCCGATCAGACAAAGCGAGCCAAAGATTTCCCACGTTCCATCGGTGCGACGCACTTCCCGAATGGTGGCCACCGCTGCGCCCGACAAGATCGCCGATCCGATTCCGACCAGTTGCCAGGCGCCGAAGCCAAAGGTGTCGGGCGGAGCGTTGCCGCGTATCACCAGCGCGACGCCGATGCTGGTGATGCCTAGAGCGGCCATGGTGCGAGCGCCGATCGGCTCGCGCAAAAAGATCGCCGCCCACAGCGCGGTGAAAATCGGTGAGGTGTAATTGAGCAGCGTAGCGATTCCGATCGGCAGATGCGCGATGGCGATGAAAAAAAGATGAACCGCTACGCCGCCCAGCGCGCCACGCAAGATGAGCCCGCGCCAGTTGACGAGACGGAAGCGTACCTTGAGCGCGACCATTCCACAGATGGCAATGCCGATGGTAAATCGAATGAATGCGACCTCGGGTCCGCTGATGCGCGCAGCCGCGCGTTTGGCCAAGATGGCCATGAAGCCGAACAGGATGGCGGCAATGATCAACAGCAGCGCGCCAGATTTTCGCGGCTCGTTCACGTGCTGCAACGTTCGCGTTTCGTGGTACCTGTTGCAAGTAAATGCGTTGGCTCGTTTTGTTGCTGCTCGGTTCGCAGGTGGCGTCGGCCACCGAGTTGGCGATTTTTACGCGCGACGGGGTCGTCCACTTTTTGAAGGATGGCCTCGAGACGGCGAAGAGCGAAGAGTTTTCGCATCCACAAGCGCTGGCGGTCGGAAGCGCGACCGAGCTATACGTGCTCGCCGATGGAATCGTCACCGTCCTTCAGTCGGGAAAAAAGCCCAAGCGACTGAAAGGGAAGTTCAGTCAACTGGCCGGTCGCGGTCACGTCTTTGCCGTCGACGGAAAAGGTGTATTGGGCGAGGTCGCCGGTGGCGAGTTTCAGATACGCGGCGCAGCGCTGACCGGACGGTTCTTCACCGGCGTGGGCGAGTCGATGGTGGTCGAGCAAAAAGGGAGCGTGCTCGACGGCGATCGTAAGTTTCCCGTCCAAGGTCACCCGATCGCGCTCGCGCTCACCGAAAAGCGAATCTACGTGGCTACCAAAGAGGGACCACTTTGGATCATCGATCGCGCCACCGGAATGCAACGTGAGTTGGTTTTTGGAAATTGGTGGAACGTCATCGACATGAGCGCGTATGAGGACCGGCTCTACATCATTACCTCGTCGGGAAAACTGTGGGAGATCGCTCCCGATGTACCGGAAAAACATGCGCTCGCCATGTCGGGTTGGGAATCGGCCTACACCATCGCGGTCCTGCGCTGAGTTGCGCTAGAATTGGGGCGCATGCCGCGCGGCACCAAGGAGAAGTTGGACGAGCGCCTGGCCGAAATCCTAGAGCGGATTCCGGTCGACCCCGGCGTGTATCTGATGAAGGACAAAAAGGGCCGGATCATTTACATCGGCAAGGCGGCGTCGCTCAAATCGCGGGTGCGGCAATATTTCGGCTCGTCGGGCGACACGCGCGCGTTCGTACCGCTGCTCGGCCGGCTGCTCGGCGACATCGAGACCGTCGTCACCAACAACGAAAAAGAAGCGCTGTTACTCGAGAACAATCTCATCAAGCAGCATCAGCCGCGCTTCAACGTCAAGCTGGTCGACGACAAAAACTACTTGGTGCTAAGACTCGATCCCAAGGCGCGCTATCCTCGACTCGAGGTCACGCGCCGCATCGGTGCCGACAGCGCCAAGTATTTCGGGCCCTATCATTCGGCGACTTCGTGTCGCGCCACGCTGGCGATGGTAAATCGCCACTTCAAGCTGCGCACCTGTACCGATCACGTGCTCAATTCTCGTCGAAGGCCGTGTTTACAATTTCAGATAAAGCGCTGCGACGCGCCGTGCGTATTTCCCATTCCGCAGGACGAGTACGGCAAGCAGGTTCAAGACGTGGCGCTCTTTTTGGAAGGAAAAGATGAAGAGCTGATCGACCGCCTGAAGAGTCGCATGAAGGACGCTGCGGGGCAGACCGAGTACGAGATCGCCGGTGGGCTGCGCGACCAGATTCGCGCGCTCGAACGAACGCTGGAAGAGCAGCGGGTGGTTTCGGCGGAGCTGCGCGATCAGGACGTGTTCGGGTTTTATCGCGAGGGCGATCTGGTCGAGATCGTGGCGATGAACATTCGCAACGGCAAGCTGCTCGGACGGCAGAGCTTCTCGCTCAAAGGACAGGAGTTTCCCTCGGAAGAGGTGCTCTCATCGGTGGTTTCGCTCTACTACGAGCGCGGCGCCTACCTGCCCGACGAAGTGCTCTTGCCCATGGCTATCGAGGACGAAGTTGCCAAGACGGAGTGGTTGTCTGACAAGCGCGAAAAGAAAGTGAAAGTGCTGATTCCGCAGCGCGGCACGCAATACAAGCTGATCGAGTTGGCGCAAAAAAATGCCGGTTCGTCATTCGTCACGCGGCGCGACAAGAAGCAGGACACCGAGACCGCGCTCCTTAAGCTGCAATCGCGACTGAACCTGCACAAGCCGCCCCATCGCATCGAGTGCTTCGACATCTCGCACATTCAAGGCACCGCCACCGTCGCGTCGCGGGTGGTGTTCATCGACGGCGAGCCGGCCAAGTCGGAGTATCGCACCTTCAAGATCAAGACCGCCACCAACGACGATTTCGCGTCGATGTACGAAGTGCTCTCGCGCCGTTTTCGTCGCGTCAAGGATGGTGATCCAGCGTGGCAGGCGCCCGATCTGTTGGTGATCGACGGCGGTAAAGGGCAGCTCTCCACGGCACTAGCGGCGCTGCGCGATGCGCAGATTCCCGTCGGGCTAAAGGGGGTGGACGTGATTGGTCTGGCCAAAGAGCGCGTGTTCGAAGACTCGAAGGGACAAGAGAAAAAAGAGCCCGATCGCGTTTTTCTCGCGCGAGCGAAAGATCCAATTCGCTTGCGACCAAACACCGCTGAGCTTTTTCTTCTCATGCGAATTCGTGACGAGGCGCATCGCTTCGCGGTCACCTTCCACAAGAAATTGCGACGCCGGCGTACGCTGCGTTCGGCGCTCGAAGATGTTCCCGGTGTCGGACAAAAGCGAAAGCGCGAGCTCTTGCGACATTTCGGATCGCTGCGATCGATTCGCGAAGCCACCGCGGAACAGTTGGCGCAGGCGCCGGGAATGTCGCTCGGCGCGGCGGAATCGGTGGTGCTCTACTTCAAAGGACAGTCGCAGTCGGGCGCGATCGACGTGGCCGAAGTCGACGCGACTTCGAGTGCAGCAGATCCGATCGAAGGTGGGCCGCCCGCGGTTCAAGATAGTGAAGAGGTCGCCGAAGACGCGTTGGCCGAAGAGTTGGAACAGATCGAGGGGGAAGAGTCCCTGCCCGAGGCCGCCTTCGAAGTCGAAGATTTGGACGCAGAGCCCGAAAAAGGCACCTGACCCCGTTCATTCGTAAGTAATTAAAAGTTAATAAGATTATTTTAATCGTACGGGAAATCCTTGACCGAAGGAGTAGGCGAAAGTATGCTCGAATCCTACATGTAGGTGTTAGGAGACCCATGCGCGGAGCACAGGCACGGCTCGATCGGACTGAGACAGTACGGGATGGGGGAGCGGGGCGTGAATCTCGTGGCCGCGAGGTGGCGGGGATCGTCCTTCTCGGACTCGGACTGTTCATCGGACTGAGCGTGATCTCGCTGCAGCTGGGAACCGGCACATTAATGGGGCCGTGTGGCGCGACCGTGGGACTCGGCGTGTACGCGCTGTTCGGCGTCGGCTCCTACTTGGTGGCGTTCGCCATCGGCGCTGTCGCGCTCTCTTGTCTGCAAGGGAAGGCGATTCGCTGGAAGTCGATCGAGACGGTCGCTGCGGTCGGCATCGGACTTTCGGCCGCGATTCTCTTTCATCTCCTATTCGGATCGCATCGGCTGCGAGGATTTGCGCCCGGTGGGCTCATCGGCGAATACAGCGCCGAGCTCATGACCTCAGTGGTGGGTCGCGTCGGCACTGCGCTGTTTGGCGTCACCATGCTGGCGGCGTCGCTGGTGCTGGCCACTCCGATAACCTTTCGTTCGATCCCGAGTCATCTCATGACCGGCCTCAAGATGGCATGGTCGGGACTCTTGCGCGCGATCGCCTACATCTTTCCCGAGCACGACGAAGAGGCTGAAGAGGAAGAGGCGACTGCTGAACGCGAAGACACTGTCGAAACTGAGCTCGAACGCGAAGCGAAAGAATTGAAAGCGGAAAAAGAGAGCAAGATCTCCATCACTCCGCCCAAGGAAGCGATCTCCGCGGCCAAGACCGCGCGGCGCAAGCGCGACGATGAAGCGCAGGTGCTGCGCACCGCCGAAAACAAAAAAGAAGACGGCGCTCCCAGCATTGTGGTGCCGGAGAAGAGCGGCCAGGCCTATGAGGCGTTCGAAGTGCTGGAAGACAAACCGGTCGAAGCGCCGACGCCGAAGATCGTAGTGCCAGCCATTTTGGCCCCGAAGATCGTCGAGCCGGTGGCGATGATGAAAAAAGAGATCGACATCAAAAAGCCGGAGAAGCCGGAGAAGAAGGAGCACAAGCCCGACTTCATCCCGGCGGCGGGTGGCTATCATCTTCCCGATCTTTCGCTGCTCGATTTCGAAAGTCCNNTCCCGATTTCGACAAGGCGGCCATGTTGGCGCTGGCCGATCGCCTGCAGACCTCGCTGCAAACCTATGGCGTCGATGGACAGGTGATCGAGATCCATCCCGGTCCGGTCGTCACCATGTATGAGTTCGTGCCCGCTCCGGGCGTGAAGATCTCCAAGATTGCTTCGCTGTCTAACGACCTGGCCATGAACCTGGCGGCGGTAAGAGTGCGCATCGTCGCGCCGATCCCGG
>PLXG01000289.1 GCA_003153195.1 Myxococcales bacterium | reverse complement strand
CGTCGAGCGCACCCACGCCCGGGATCGTCACCACGTCGAGTGGGCCCGGCACGGGATAACCCGCCACCGGCACGCCCGACGCCAGCGCTTCGATGATGGCCACCGGCGTACCCTCGTTCACCGACGAGAGCGCCACCACGTCGAGATCAGGATAGAGCCTCTCGAGATGTCGCTGCCAACCGAGAAAATGCATCTTCCCGATGAGACCGCGCCGCTCCACATCGGCGCGCAGCTCTCCTTCGAGCTCGCCGCCGCCGATGAATACGAACTCGACGTCATCGCGTCGCTGCAAAAGTCGTGCGGCAGCGGCCACGAAGGTGGCGTGATCCTTGACTGGCACCATCCGTCCGACGATGCCGACCAGGCGAGTCTCCGCTCCGACACCGAGCGTGCGCCGGAGCTCGCCGCGATGGCGGGCTTCACAATCGGAAAACGGCGCCAGATCGAATCCGAGCGGAACGATGCTGAACTTCTCGGCCGGTGCGATGCGATAGGTCTCGGAGAGCTCCTTCACCAGCGTCTGCGAGAGCGCCACCAACTTCGAGCTCACCTTGGCCAGCAGTCGCTCGACGACAAGAAAGAACTGCGTTTTCATCGGACTGAAATATCCGTGAAAAACATGGCCGTGATAGGTGTGCACGCGAATCGGTACGCCTGCTAAAAGCGCAGCGAAACGTCCCAGCGCGCCCGCTTTGGCCTTGTGCGTGTGAATGATCTGCGGACGCTCACGCCGAATCACCCGCCACAGTTGCCACAGCGTCTTCAGATCGCGCAGCGGCCGAAGCTCACGGCCGAGCGTGGGGATCACCACGCATTTGACGCCCGTCTCGTCGAGGAGATAGCTCATGTCGGCCTCGCCCGGCTCGACATTTCCGATCACCAGCACGGTACGAAATCGCGCACGATCGAGCCCGCGCGTGGTCAGCACTGCGTGGATGGCCGGACCACCGACGTTCAATCGATCGATGACGCGCAGAACGGTGATCGGTCGTTCGGTTACGCAGCGCATGCGATCGAGCCGGCCGGCAGCGAACGAAGCCACACCTCGAGCGTGAGCAGCGTCCACAATCGGAGCGCATGATCGGCGATGCCGCGCTCGTGCTCGGAAAGTAATTTGGCGACCGCGTCGCGATCGAGATAGTCGCTGATCTTGGCATCGCCGGTGAGGCGATCGTGCAGGTAATTGCGCAGCCCGCCGCGAAACCAGGTTCCGAGCGGCACGCCGAAGCCCATCTTGCCGCGATGAAGAATCTCGGCCGGCAAGAGATCACGGAAAGCGTGTTTGAGGATTCGTTTGGTTTGCCGGCGGCGACGCAGATAATCATCAGGCAGACCGCTGGCAAACTCGATGAGCGCGGTATCGAGAAACGGCGCGCGCAATTCGAGCCCATGCGCCATCGACGTTCGATCGGCCTTGATCAAAAGATCGTAAGGCAGATAGGTGCGAAAGTTGTGCTCGAGAATGCGCTTGAGTGGAGAGCGCGCACGGCCGAGGGCAAAGATCTGGCGCTGCCATTCGATCGGATCGGGTCCACTTTCGATCTGCGCGCGCAGCTCGGGACGAATCATCTGATACGGATCTTGAAAGTAGGTGTTGAACCGCGCCACTCGATCGGCGAGCGGTAGCTGGCTGGAGTGGAAGAAGCGCATCGCCTTGGACCACACCGAGCGCGAATCGGGCGCGCCAGGAAGTTTTCCCGCCAGTGCACGCGCCGCATGCCGGAGCGAAAGAGGAATGTGCTCGGCCGCCTCTGCTGCCAAGAATCGCTCATATCCGCAAAAAACTTCGTCGCCACCATCGCCGGTGAGCGCCACGGTCACGTGCTTTCGGGTCAGCCCAGAAACCACGTAGGTCGGAATCGCCGACGCATCGCCAAACGGCGCGTCGTGATGCCACACCAACTTCTCCACCAGATCAAAGGACGAAGGCTCGAGCGTGAACTCGGTGTGCTCGGTGGAAAATGCGTTGGCCGCGATGCGCGCGAAATGAGTCTCGTCATAGCGTGGGTCGCCGGAGAATCCGATGGAGAAGGTCTTGACCGGTTTGCCGAGCGCGCGCGCCGCCACGCCGACGATGATGGTCGAATCGATCCCGCCCGAGAGAAACGCGCCGAGTGGAACGTCCGATTCGAGCCGACGTTCGACCGCGCGCTCGACCAGGCTTCGCACTTTTTTTGCCGCTTCCTCGAACGGCGGCGGCGCCACTGCATCAGAAAAGCGCGGCTCCCAGTAGCTTCGCGTTTGAATCTGTCCGTCGCGCTCGCGAACCAGCAGATGGCCGGGCAGGAGCTGCTCCACATGCGCGTGCAGCGTCCACGGCGCCGGCACGAATCCGTAGGATAGATAGAGCGGCAAACGGGTCGGATCGATCGCCGGTTCGAGGCCGGAGGCGTGGATTGCCAAGATGGTCGAGCCGAAACGAAAACAGCCGGCGTGATCGGAAAAATAGAGCGGCTTTTTGCCCGAGCGATCGCGCGCGACCAGTAGGCGTTTCCGATTGGCATCCCAAAGCGCGAAGGCGAACATTCCGTCGAGACGCTCCACCACCTCATCGCCCCACGCTTCGTAGCCGTGCACGATCACTTCGGTGTCGGAACGCGACTTGAAGGTGTGACCGAGCGGCTCGAGCTCGGCCCTGAGCGCGTGATGATTGTAGATCTCGCCGTTGAAGGTGACCCAGATCGACTGATCTTCGTTACTCATCGGCTGAATCGCCGCTGCACTCAGATCAATGATCGCCAGCCGGCGATGCAGCAGCGCGACGGCCAACTCATCGTGACGTTCGAAACGGCCTTCGGCGTCGGGGCCACGGTGCGCAATCGCGCGCGACACGGCGTCGAGCGCACCCTCCGGCAGCTTCCCCACCGCGCCGAAGATTCCACACATTAAACAGGATCCTCGGGAATCTCTTTGCGGGTCTTGCGCCGAAGCGTGGTCTCGTCTTCGGCGTTGGTGGCGCGGATCGGTTTGGCCGGAACCCCGCCGTACACCGTATGACCTTCACCTTCGCCGGTGAGCACCGCGCCCATGCCCAAAATCGCAAACTCTCCCAGGTTCGAGCCGGGCGCGAGACGAACTTCCGAACCGAGATAACAATAGTCGCCGATGTTGATCGGCCGCGTGACCTGACGATTATGAGTCCACAGCGATGAGTTGCGCCCGGCAACGATCACGTTCTTTCCGATGTTGATGCGATCGGTGAAGTCGA
>PLXG01000254.1 GCA_003153195.1 Myxococcales bacterium | reverse complement strand
TTGAGCTTCCCGCGCGATGCCGCCGGCAACATCATCCGCGGCATGAAACGCCATCCGACGCTGGAAGACGACGTGGTCGTCTACGCCAACGCCACCATCCTCGGCGGCTCGACGGTGATCGGGCGCGGCGCAGTGGTGGGCGGAAACTCGTGGGTCACCGCTAGCGTTCCGGCGCGCGGATCTGCTTCGCAATAAATCATTACAGATCGGGCGTGGACATATCGCGCGTGTCCGCGTCGGACGGAGGCGGAAGCGACGTCGGACCTTTGGTCGGCTCGTATTGCGCATCGGCGGCGCTGCTGACGGTGATCTCGGTGTCACCGGCCGGAAGATCGAGCCAGAAGATCGTCTCCGTAGCGTCCCGGCGTAAATTCGTCGGCAGCTTTCCCGCCACTAAAATCCGGGCGTCGGCGATCGGCACCATGAAGCTCGCGCGGGTGAGCGGGCGATCGGCGTGCACGCGAATTTTCCCCGGTGCGATCACCGTCGTCTGCACCGCGGCAATTCGGCGCAGGAAATCTCCCAACTCCACCAGCGTAGTGACCCACAAGGATGATCGCGTCTGTCTTGACTCGAGATCGGTCAGCAGCGCTTCGAAGCGACGATCGAGCGCGACCTCGCCGCGTCCGCCCAGCCGGCTGCCTTCACCGATCGGCGTCAGCAAGTTGCGCGGCGCGAAATGCGTGCCGGGCGGATGATAGCTCTCTAGATAGGTGTGCCCGATGTGGAGCCCTCGCTCCCGCTCGAGCCGGTCGAGCGCGGCCCGACTGTAGAGAGCGAAAAACTCTTTGGCAGACAAGAACGACCAGCTGGTGCGAAACATCCACAGATCGGGTGGACCGCCGTCGTCGAGTCGGCCGAGCGGCCACAAGGTCGGGCGTCGTTCGGTGAGCGCACGCGGTTGAAGCAGATTCAAATGATCCGCTGGCGCGTCGACCTCGGCCCAAATGTATTCGTAGTTGTGACCTTCAAGTAGATCGGCGATGCCCCAGCGTCCGCCCGAGCGAAAGCCTTGATCGCCGAACGCTTCGCAATTGGTCTCGGGCTGGTGATCAATCCAGGTGCGCGCGGAGAAGTGCTCGAAATGCTCGAGCGCGCTCTCGGTCACGACGCGATTGTCGGGCAGCGGAGTCGCCGAGTGCGGAACGATCTCCCAGCCGGCGTTCAAAAGCTCATCGGCGAGCGCACGAACCACCGGACTTTCCAGTTGCGGTTCGTCGCCGCCGTGCGAATTCCGCCGACGCGGCGGCCGCTCCTTGTCGTGTTTGCCGCGCGGATGTTTGCCGCCTCCGAGATTGACCGGCAGCGCCGAGGTGTGATCGAACAGCGCTTTGGTGATGACTAAGTGATGTCCGAGAAATCCTCCCTCGATCATGCCGGGCATTCCCGGCTGAAAATCTGATCGGCCATAGGCCAGCGCTCTGAGCGTGCGTGCCGAAGATTGATCGGCGTGATCGGTGAGCACGAATGCGGCGCGACGCCCGTCGGGGAAGTGAGTTTTGAATAGCGGCGCCGGCGCTCCCGACACGATCTGAATTCGGGCGAAGCGCGCCTCTTCTGCAATCAGCATGCGCGCACGAATCGGGAGATGAGAGTTGGGCGAGTGCCACGACTGCTTGCACGACGCGTCGTGCAGAAACGGTCGCGCGGCCACCTGCTCGAGCTCGGCGCGAATCTTGATCGCATTTGCATCGCGCGAGATCGAGAGCCCGTCCAGGGTATCGTCGGCGACGAGGGTGGTGGCACGATCGACTCCCTGCAAAACGATCCATTTGGGATCGAATCGATCGAGGATGGCGCGCGTGCCGACGGCCAAATCGACCGGTCGCAGGTCGGAACCATAAAATTTCACCGCCGACGGCGGCAGGGTTAGCTCGATCGCGATGAGCGAGATCCATGTTGGTGCGAGTGCGTGGGCAAACACCACCAGCGTTGGAGTCGCGCTGCCGGCGTTGGATTCGAGCGCGGTGCCGACGGTGAGCCCGGCGACTTCGACTTCCGACGTCTCTTGTCCACCGTCGCCCGAGTGAAAGCGGAGCGGAATTCGGTCGGTGCGGATGTCGCCGACCGCGTGCGGATCGCGACCGTGACTCTCAACAATGAGCGCGACCGAGATCGGAACGCCGGCGACTTCCAAATGATCCCGCTCCGCGTCGAGACGAGCTTGTGCGCGCGCGGCGCCGCCCGCCAACAAAACGCACAACATCCATGAAGCTCGTCTCACGCGCTGCGATCATTGTAGCGCAAGCGCCGGGAGAAAGCCCGCCGGCGAACGTGAGCGTCGCGCGCATTTTTCCATTCCAACCGGGCCGGCCGCGGTATGGTAGCGGCTCACGGCGAACGAGGACGATCCATGGCAGACACCGGAGCACCTGTAAAAGACGGCCGGGTATCCTGGGACGAGTACTTCATGGCCATCGCACGCGTGGTCGCGTCGCGCTCCACCTGCGATCGCAAATTCGTCGGCTCGGTGATCGTACGCGACCGAACCATTCTCTCCACCGGCTACAACGGCTCCATTCGCGGCATGCCTCACTGCAGCGAAGTGGGGCACATGATGGACGAGGGGCACTGTGTTGCCACCATTCACGCCGAGACCAACGCGCTGGTTCAAGCGGCCAAAAACGGCGTCGCCATCAATGGCGCGACCATTTATGTAACTGCTTCTCCATGTTGGAACTGCTTCAAGATGATCACCAACGCCGGCATCGTGCGTATCGCCTACGGCGAGTTCTATCGCGATAATCGCATCTTCGATGTGGCCGCCAAACTGAACGTAGAGCTTTTGCACTTGCCGCCTCCGGTCTCCACCTGACTCCCGAAAATCTGACCCTTAGAAATCTGACCCTTAGAAATTTGATCGATCCGCCTGGTAAAACTGACGTGGTTTGAGACGCGTGTTACCATGGCGGCGTGCGCCCTCTGGCGATCACTGCGCTACTGGTCTGCACCGCATCCCTCACGCTGATTTCAGCGAGCGAGGCGCGGGCCGACAAGGCGTTCGATCTCGATCATCTCCAGCTCAGTCTTCTCGGCGGCGATTTCGCCGGAACCGAATCGGCCGGTCGCATTCAGCCGTGGTTTTGGCGCGCAGGCGTCGCCTATCGTTATTCCGACGCGCCGCTGGTGCTCGACCAGGGAAACAAGATCGTTCCGCTGATTGGCGCGCGGCACATCCTGTCGGTGAACGGCGCCATCGAATTTTCCAAATGGGTGGGGCTCGGCGTCGAGCTGCCAGTGCTGCTGGCCGAAACCGGCGCGGTGTCGGGCGGCGCGGCCCTCGGCGATCTACGACTTCAGCCGCGCATCGAAATTCTTCGCGGGCAAACGATCGGTCTTGCCGCACTGCTCGGGTTGCGCCTGCCTACCGGCAGCACCACTCGATTTCTCGGCGAAGGCAACGTGGTCTTCGAGCCGCGCATCGCCGCCGAGTACTACATCAAGATGTTTCGCATCGGCGCCAACCTCGGCGTGAGAATTCGCCAGTCGCACCAGTTCATCGATCTACACATCGGCGACGAAGGATTCGTTTCGCTCGCATTCGCCGCCGTTCCCAAACCGTACATCACCGCGTTCACCGAATTTCATGCCGATACCGCGCTGTCGTCGCAGTTCGGAAAAGAGCAGAGCTCTCCCGTCGAGTGGCTCATCGGCGCCAACGGCGGATGGCTCGGTTTTCGCGCCGGCGCCGTGCTCGGCGTCGGTATCGTCCCTGGTTACGGTCAGCCGCGACTGCGCGTGCTGGCGACGCTCGAATATCGCCGTCCCGCGCCCAAGCCGGTGCCCAAACCAGTGCCGCCGACGGCCAAGCCGCCGGAGAAGCCACCCGAGCCGCCCAAGCCGCCGACGGAGCCGCTGCCCGACATCGACGACGAGGTCGAGTTGCCGGACGTCTATCCCGACGAGCCCGACGTGACCATCACGCCCGGACAGATCGAGCTTTCGAAGCCGGTGTTCTTCGACACCAATCGAAAGCGCATTCATCATCAGTTCCTCGACGAGCTCGGGCAGCTCGGTCGCGCGCTCAATCGCCGTCCGGAGCTGACTACGGTTTGGATCGAAGGCCACGCCGACGCGACCGGTCCCGCGCGTTGGAACTTGTATCTCTCGCGGTTGCGCGCCGCCGAAGTCGGACGTTATCTCGCCAAGCACGGTGTCGATCGCGCACGCATCAAGGCGGTCGGCTACGGCGAAGCGCACCTTCCCGTACAGGAGACCGGTGCAAACCGTGAGAACCGCTCGGTCCACTTCTTCACCGAAGTGAGCGCGCCCGATGCCACGCCGGCCGGCGACGTGCTCGCGCGGCGTGGTAAACTGAAAGCGCACCACAAGCGTGGCGACGCGAAGAAGAAGGACAAGTCCTCGCCGAAGGAAGTTGCGCCGAAGAAGGGTGGGCAATGAGGTCGCTCGGACTAAAGCTCGCGATCGTTTTCGTCGTCGCGGTCGCGTCGATGAGCGACGTCGCGCGCGCGACCAATTCGTTCTGCGTCGGGCATCCGGCGGGCACTTTCTGTCTCGACACCTGCGTCTTTGGAAAATGCGACGCGTCGCAGAATTGCAGTGTAGTGCTGCTCTATCTCGATGGGCTGACGTGCGATCCGTCGAACCTTTGCAAGCAGTGCAATCACGGCGCGTGCAATCCGATCACCTGCACCTCTCCCGATCCGTGCGATGGCGCGGGGATGTGCACACCGGCGAGCGGGCAATGTTCGTTCGTCAATCTCTGTCCCGACATGGCGATGCTTCCCGACATGAGCGTGCCGCCCGATTTGAGCGTGCCACCCGATTTGAGCGTCGCGCAGGACATGACCGCGCCCACGCCCGACTTGAGCGCAATGTCAGACATGCTCATGACGCCGGCGGACTTTTCCATGACGCCGCCCGACTTCTCCGGGCTCGATCTGCTCGGTCTCGATCTCACGATGCCGACGATCGATTTCTCGAGCGTCGACTTCACCACGCCGCCTGATCTCACAGCGATCGACCTGCGCGGCGCGGACATGACCGGTGCCGATATGTTTGGAATGGATCTCGGCGGAATGGATCTCATGCCCGGAGATTTGGCCGGCGCCGATCTGGCCGGTGACATGACCGGTGTGACTCCACCCGACATGTTCGGAATGGAGCCGCCGGATGATCTGTCCACTGACGATCTCGGCGACGGTTCAGTCGACTTGGGCCTGTTCGGTCACGTGCGCGGCTCGACCTTCGCCGACGGCTGCAGCGCGGTTCCTGTCGGCGCGGACAGCCTTTCGGCGGCCTGGATGCTCTTCGCGGTCGCTGCGACGCTCGTCGGCAGGCGGCGAAAATCCAAGTAGATACAAACCCCTACATTCGGATTTACTTGACCGCCGTCGAGGAACTGACATAGACTAGTCAAGTTGTGCCCGAATCACGGGTTAACCTTGGGGAATGACAAGGTTAATAGGAAAGGCAGGCCGGTTTGCGGACGACCCTTTTTGCGATGATTCTGAGCGGAGTGATGGTGTCGGGCTCGGCACGCGCCGAGATTCCGGCCGCGCGTTCCGTAACGCCGATGAAGACTGCGTTGGTCGCGAAGCACCGCGCAAAGAAACATCCGCACGCCGCGATCTTTTCCGGCCGGCTCGCAAAATCGGACGAGCTACGCGATGCGCCGCCCGCTAAGCCCTCGGGAGAGATCAGGCTCTTCGCGGTCAACTTCCAAGAGTCGATGGACGTGAACATCTATAACGAGGATGGCACCTTCAACGACGACGCGGTCGATCGCCTGAACCATCTGTTCCGCTGCAAACGCACCGGCACTGAGAAGGCCATCGACCCGCGCCTCTTCGAGCAGCTCTCGCGCATCTACGATCATTATCAGCGTCGCATCGAGCTGGTGTCCGGCTTCCGCAATCAGCCGCGCACCACTTCGTATCACTTCAACGGCTCGGCCTCCGACGTGCGCATCCCCGGCGTCTCCGACCGCGAGCTCCATCAGTTTGTCGCCTCGCTCGACGCGGGCGGCATGGGCCTCGGCCTCTATCCGCACGCCGGCTTCATTCACGTCGACGTTCGCCCCGACGCATCCTACCGTTGGGTCGACTACAGCGGTCCCGGCACCAGCGACATGGGCCACCCGCACAAGAAGGCGAAGAAGAAAGCGCGTCTGGTCGGGTAAGTTTTTTTCGTCCGTTCGCCTCGCCTCCCTCGAATCTCAAAGTCGTGTTTGTGTCAGGCGGCGGGGCGCGCGCGTATCGTCAGGTCAGCGCATACTTGGGCGTCGAACGCGCGTCACCGATCGTCTTCGTGAAATATGCCGAACGTGAGTCCAAGGCCGAATACACGGGCACGGCGGCAACCTGGTCACCATCGGCGACGTAATTCACTCCATCTTCTGGACCGACGATCACGAGATCGTGCATGTGTTGTCGCCCGCATGGGGCAATCCGCCGGCGATCTTGGCAGAGGGTTTGGCGGTATTTCTCGAGCCGCGTATGGGAAGCCCAAGCTCAAGGAGCTCTACGCGAAGATGAGCAATCGCTCGCCCGCCTCCGCAAACGCGGCCGTATTTCACACCGTTTTAGGGATCACGCTCGACGCCGCGGAGGAAAAATTGCGTGCGTATGTTCGCACCGTGCACTGACGCTCCGCAAATCGAGAGTAGGTTCGAGTATTTGACACGCTCTGACGCCGCCTATATCTTGGCGTGGGGCGCTCCTTGCGCCCTACAGACGCGATGCAGCTCATACAGGACATTCCACTTTCAGACGAGACCCAGCGCCGATACCTGAACTACGCGCTCTCGGTCATCAC